>JAAZBP010000229.1 GCA_012513715.1 Thermoproteota archaeon
CAACGCATACCCATTTTACTTATATATTTTTCTAACAATTTTTATGTTATACAATGTTTAAATTGACGTTTTAGATACACAAAAAAAAGTCGCTATACTAAAATTTGGGCGAATTTTTCATAAAAACAAAAACTATTTTAGTGCAAAAACTTACGATAAGAGGGAGCAAATAATGGCTTCTAAATTAATTGTAGTTAAAGTTGGAACCACTGGCATAACAACTGAAAACGGAAAATTAGATGATAAACAAATTGAAAACTTGGCTAACCAGATATCAGCGGCAACAAAAAAAGGTTTCAAAATAATATTAGTTACTTCAGGCGCAGTAGCTGCAGGTATAGATGAATTGGGAATTACACCAAACCCTAAAGACATAACTTTTAAACAGGCGGCTGCAGCAACTGGCCAAAGTGTACTCATGGCTAGGTATAGAGAGGCATTCAGGAAACATGGCTTAAAAGTGGCACAGATACTCTTGACAGCAGAAGATCTTTCGAGCCGTACTGCATATGTGCATACGTGTAATGTCATAAGTTTGTTATTAAAAAATGGGGTAGTCCCCATAATTAATGAAAATGATGTAACATCAATTGATGAACTGAGGCATAACAAGTTCTATAAATTAAACTTCAGCGACAATGATATTTTATCAGTTCTGGTCGCAGGTGCAATCTGCGCTAATTTTGTTGTTATACTCTCAGATATTGAGGGTTTATACACCACTGACCCTGCTTTAGAAGGCGCCAAATTAATTAACAGAGTTGAGACAATAGGTCCTGAATTAAAAAAGAAACTTAAAGGCAAAAATAAAAGAGGCAGAGGCGGAATACAGAGCAAGATAAAAGCTGCTGAAATAGCTACTTCATGCGGAATACCAGTTATAATCGCCAATAGTCGAAGAGAAAACATAATCTTGGATCTCTTAGCTGGAAAGCATAAAGGGACATACTTTAAACCCTGTAAAAGATTACCTGCAGTAAAACGTTGGATAGCATATTGTGCTGCAGTCAAAGGTACAATACGTGTAAATGAAGGCGCAAAAAAAGCAATATTGGAAGGGTCAAGCCTATTACCTGTTGGTGTAACTAAAGTTGTAGGAACCTTTGACGAGAAAGATGTGGTAAGTTTAGAAGATGAAAATCACGTGGAATTCGCGCGTGGAAACCCAAATTATGATAGCAACCAACTAAATTTGATTAAAGGAATGCAGGTTTCTGATGCTCAGAAAAAACTAGGAGCCAAAAAACCCAAAGAAGCTGTAGAACATAAAAGTATACATATAGTGGATGAAGAAAAATGATTGAAGAAATTTGTCAGAAAGCAAGAAAAGCTTCATTTAAATTAGCGACGCTAACATCAGAAGCAAAAAATAACGCTTTGAACAAGATGGCAGATGCGTTAGAGGGTAACGTTGAAAAGATTTTGGCAGCAAACAAAATTGACGCACAAGCAGCAAAAGCTAAGGGAGTTAAAGCAGCTTTAATTGACAGGTTAGAATTAGATCAGAAAAAAATACGGAATATGGCTAAGGAACTGCGTGAAGTATCTAATTTCGCGGATCCAGTTGGTGATATTCTTAGGACTTGGACAACATCAGATGGATTAATGGTTAGTCAAGTTCGTGTTCCATTAGGTGTAGTGGGGATAATTTATGAATCACGCCCCAACGTGACATCAGACGCAGCAGGAATATGTATTAAGTCAGGGAACGCAGTGATTTTACGTGGGGGTTCAGATGCATTAAATTCAAACGTAGCTATAGGTGACGTATTAAGAAACGCACTTTCCGGAACAGAGGTTCCAGTTGATGCAGTACAAATTGTGAATTCTCCAGATCGGAAAGTCGCAGAAGAAATGATGGGCATGCGACAATATATTGACCTTTTAATTCCACGAGGGAGCGCAGATTTAATTAAGACAGTTGTTGAAAAATCACGTATCCCAGTTATAGAAACAGGAACTGGTAACTGCCACATCTACATTGATGACGAAGCAGATCTTGAAAATGCAACGGCGATAGTTATTAACGCGAAGGTTCAACGTCCGGGAGTATGTAATGCAGCAGAAAAGTTGCTTATACATAAAAAAATAGCTGAAAATTATCTACCAGTTGTTATAACTGAACTGAGGAAAAATAACGTAGAGGTCCGTGGTGACGAGGAAACAAAAAAAATTGTTCCTAACGTGAAAAATGCAACAGAAGAAGATTGGAACACTGAATATTTAGATTTAATAATAGGAATCAAAGTTGTAAATAATTTAGAAGAAGCCATTGCCCATATAAACAAATATGGAACTCACCATTCTGAAAGTATTCTAACTAAGAATTTTGGTAAAGCATTGAAATTTACAAAAGAAGTGGATTCAGCTGCAGTTTACTGGAATGTCTCAACTAGATTCACAGACGGAAACAAATTCGGATTTGGTGCTGAAATAGGAATAAGCACACAGAAACTACATGCAAGAGGACCGATGGGTGTACAGCATCTGACTTCAACAAAATATGTGATCTTAGGCGATGGACAAATACGTAGATAATCAGCCTTTTTATTTTTCTAAAAATATTTTTCCAGGAATAAATTTAGTAGAGTCATTAAGTACTACAGTTTTTTTACACTGCAACTATAACTATTAAAGTAAATTTTTAGGTATTGTTTAAAGAAAAAATTTAGAATTATTTTAAAAAAAGGTTTTTAAGGTAATGGGAATGGGAGTTGGTTCATTATTGGCTGTATTAGGTTTAGAACTATATCGGGGAATAGACCTAATATGAAGATTGCAGCAACAAGCACAAAGACGGGGATGAGGATGTATTTGTTTTCTTTTATGCTTGTTTCAATTTTAGGTTTCTTGCCATACATCACGTTAACTAAACGGAATATGTAAGCTGTTTGAAGAACACTAGTTAATACGCCTATAACTGCTAGCCATGTAAGGTCTGCGCTAATTGCTGCTGTAAAAACAAAATATTTTGCTATAAAACCACCCAAAGGTGGAACCCCAGCAAAGGATAAACCTGCCATAATTAGAGCTAAGCTAGCCCAGGGCATTTTCTTCCCAATACCAGCAAAGTCTTCAAGAGTTCTAAAGCCATGGCTGTTTATTATGCCAACTGCCATGAAAGCTAATGCAGTTGTTATTCCGCCTATAAGGAAGAAATATAGGTTTCCAGCTAAACCAAGCTGGGTTAAACTGGTTATGGCTACGAGGTTGTAGCCTACGTCTGCTACGCAGATGTATGCAATTAAACGTTTAACGCTGTTTTGGATTAAAGCGAACAGGTTACCAACTATCATTGTCAATGCTGCTAGTATTGCCAACATTATTGTCCAGTCTAATCCGGCGTCTGGGAATATAATGAAAAGGAGTATTCTGATCAGTATGTAATAGCTTCCTTGGTCTACAAGAGCTGAAAGAAAAGCAGCTGAAGGCGCCGGTGCTGCTGTGTATGCGTCAGGTAACCAAAAGTGGAATGGAACAATTGCAGCTTCAATTGCGTAACCTGCAATTATGAATACAAAAGCAATTATGAGCAAGTTTTGATTTGTAACGACTAAAGTGCTTAAGGCTTCTCTTACTCCAACATAATTTAGAGTTCCTGTAATTCCGTAAATTATTGATAACCCAAAAAGTACAAACGCTGAAGCTATAATTACCATAACTAAGTATTTTAAAGTCGCATTCAGATTAACAGCTTTTTTGCGGTAAAGCATTAAAAATACAGCTGCAGCAGTCACTGCTTCCCAACATATAAAGAAAGTTAAAAGGTCACCTGCAAAGACAGCTGCTAATATTGCACCAGTAAGAATGAACATTATTGCTAAATAACGGCCTGAAGGTCTCTTAGCAGGATCAACAAAAAATACCGTATATACCATGACCACTGCAGATATTGCAACAATTATTATTGCCATGAAAATTGTCATGGCGTCAACTAAGAATGAAGTGGCAATGAAAGGATTTGATGTTTCATCCAATGTTAAGAGTAGAGGTTCAGGGTTAACAACACTATAATAAGAAACTGCGAGGTTAGCCACCGTTATACATACAACAGTGAAAACTACTAGAACCCAACCTACTGTTAAACCAGTTTTATAGCTGCTCTTACGAATCACTTTAATTAATGGAATAGTTAGTAAAGATGCAACTACGAGCGTGAATATAGGTAATATTAAGTCAAAGATTGTAACCATAATTTTTCACCTAACCAAGTATCACCATTCCAAATGTTACTGTTTGAATAAGCTCTATGAAGAAAGTTGGGAAAATCCCTATTATTACAGTCAGAATAACAAGTATGGCTAAGGCAGCTTTCATGTAGTTTGGTACATCAATAATTCTATGTACACCAGTTTCCTTTGTTTTTTCTACAGTATTATTCTCTTGGGATTCACTAATGACTTTTTGCTCGTCTTTACCTTTGCCTAAGAATACTTTAGAGATAAACCTCAAAGAATATGCTAAAGAGAAAACTGTTGCAATAAGCATCAAAGCTGTTGGGATTATGTAGAATGGATCGTTTTGTATTATTTGGAATGCACCTACGAAGATTAAGAATTCGCTGATGAAACAAGCAAAGGGAGGTGTACCGCCTATGCTTAATGCTGCTATAGTACCTGAAACAGCTGAAAAAGGCATTTTACTAGCTAATCCACCCATATTACGGATGTCTCTTTCTTCAGTTTGATGCATAACGCCTCCAGCTGTAAGGAAGAACAGCCCTTTGCTTGCAGCATGAGTTATAAGATGTAATATTGTGCCTACAATCGCAATTCCAGATGCTGAAGCGAGAAGAACAGCAGTGCCATCAGCTAAAGCTGCTGGAAAAAGTGAAAGACCAAACATTATGTAGCCCATGTGTGCAATGCTTGAGTATGCTATTACACGTTTTATGTCGTTTGCGACCAATGACAGAAAAGAACCAAAGAATGCAGTAATTATACCTATAATTGATAGTGCATGGAGGAAGTCAACTCCGAAAGTTAATCCAACCGCCGGGAAAACCATGCCAAAAGATAAACGTATAATTGCGTAGGCTCCTGCACTTATTATGACTCCGCTTAGAAGTGCAGACATGGGTGCAGGCGCTTCTGAGTGAGCATCAGGCAACCACATATGCACTGGAAAAACAGCCATTTTAACTGCGAACCCAGCGGTAAGAGCAATAAGAATCCATTTTGCCACATCAGGCATTGTAGTTAAAAGGAGTTGACTTTGAGCTGCAAACATGTCTGTCGTGTTGGTTAACCAATAAATTGCGCCAATACCCAACAGAACAAAAACTGCTCCTGCATGAGTAAATATGAAAAGTTTTAAAGCTGATTTATAGGAGTTACGGTAGCCCCATTCGCCAACTATGAAGTAAGCAGGAACAAGCATTAATTCCCAACAGAAGTAAAAAAGGATTAAGTTTGATGTTAAGAAAACTCCAATTAAACCAACGCTGAGCATACATAATAATGCGTAGTAAGCTGCTAGGTGCTTTTTGCCGGCCATATAGTTTATAGAGTATATTGAAGCAACAAAAATCAATATTAAGCTAATCATTGCAACAGAAACACTCATTCCGTCAACGAACAAAGTAAATTCTGTGTTGATTAGTGTTGGTATCCAAGAGTATTCTTCAAAATATTGATGTGTAGGACTATCTAAAACTGTTGGAAGAGTAGTTGCAAGTAAAGATATACTTATAAGGGCAAGTAAAGCAACAAAAATTGCTGCTGCCTTAGGAGATTTCTTTCCTGTTAAGTAAACAAAAGGTATACATAAAGACGGAATTAAGAATATTAAGAGTAATGCTGGAAACATTATTACAGTCCTCCTCCCATTGTTAATATAATCAATACCACAATTATCACAAAACCTAGTACTGCTGCAGCAACGTAATTATTGAACGAGTCTGAGGGGCCCTTCTTTATTGTTGTTAACTTTCCAGAATCTGCTGCTTTACTAATATCTGCGCCTATTTTATCAGGTATTCTGGCGAACAAAGCATTCTCAAAACGAGTTAAACCTTCAGAGAGCCCATTTATTCCTTTAGCTATTCCGTAGTATAAGTCATCTATAAAGTAGCCGTGATTTAGTAGGATAGTTAAGGGGTTACGGCCTGCAGCAACCCTTCTAAGACCACTAAAACCTCTATAGTAAGTAAAGTATGCTAATAGAAAAGTTGGAAGTAATAAACCAAAAAAGATAGGTGTCTCAATACTAGTAAAAGCACTCAACAAAGTATGTTCAAGTTCTATATGCATAAATTGAGCAATAAGCGGCTGTGCAACACCCCAAACAACACACAAAACACCCAAAACCCCAGCAGGAACAA
>JAAZBP010000230.1 GCA_012513715.1 Thermoproteota archaeon
GGTTGGGTCATGAGTAAAATATAAAGGATCACCTGTTCCAAGATAACAGTAAATAAACCAAAAACTGATAAACACCATTGATGGTACAGCAAAAAATAGGCAAGAGACAATGTTTTTCTTTAATCTTACAGCCAAATCAAAGCTTCTGTTGGAGAATACAAAGATAAAAACTGTTGAAATCGCCATAAATAGCCATGCTTCATAACGTGTGCTAACACTCATTAAAACAAAAACTGAAGCAACCGCTAGATACTTGTTTTCATGATTTTTCAAAAACTTATCAATTAAGTATAGCCAAGCAACCAATAGGCTTATTGTGAAAATGTCAGTCATGGACATTGTACTGTAAGCTAACCAATACGCGTTAAGACCGATTGCTAATACAGAAATAACTCTGAAAAGTGAATTGACACCTAATTGCTTCAACCATCGATATACCAAAATAAGAACAAAAGAAGAACAAAAAGCAGAGAGCAAACGCAATATGTAAACTGGAAAAACAAGTTTTCCTGAAACAAGAACAAGTGATGCACCTAAATAGTGGTAGAAGGGAAGCCAAACGTATTCTCGTCCAAAGAACGGAAGATAAATTCTGTATCCAATGATTTCTTGTGTTAAAGTAACATGAGAGTAGGCGTCTTGCTCAAAACCTAACCCTCCCATAAAAGATATGGCTGCATAAACTGCAAAGAAGCTTGCACCAAGATAGTACTCGAAAGGAATTAGGCTTTTTATGTTTATTTTATAAACCTCTTACTTTGAAGTTCTGGCATATACTAACCAAAGTTAATTTAATCAAATTTATTTTTAAATTTTGTTAAAATATGCTCTTGATAGTGAAAACAATTTTAACATAGATATCTTCAAGAAGAAAATAATAAAAAAGATTTTGAGGATCGTTTTTTAACGAGTACACGCACTGTTTAAGATTGGGTGTGGTTTGTTTTTCGTTTTGCGATTCTGCTATTACCGTAATTACACGCTGCTGCACCGGCAGTAAAGAAAACTAAGACACCGAGTATGAAGGCTAGGATCGGGTTGATTACACCAGTGCCACCGTAAGTGCTCTTTACTTAAATATTTCAGGCTCAACAACTAAACAGACTGTATGCTGGAAAAAACTATTAGTGACATTTTACTAATTTTGGCTGTTTGCAGGTGAAGTGATAATGGATCTGTGGAAATACTTTGACATCACTCATAAACGGCACCAATTTTGTAATCCATTGAATACTAAGAAGTTTGAGCGATTCTGCCAGCTCCTCCAATTGAAGCGTGGAGAACGTGTCTTAGACATAGCTTGTGGGAAAGGAGAGTTCATCATTAGGCTGGCGGAACTCTATGATATTGCAGGTGTAGGCGTTGATATTTCGCCCTACTACATTCAAGAATGCGAGGAAAAACTTAGAAAGCGAACACCAAACTCAGACATCGAATTTGTCCAGATGGATGCGGCAAATTATACACCTAAAAGCCCTCATTGCTTTGATGTGGTCCTTTGTGTCGGAGCAAGTTGGGTGTATGGTGGTCATCGGGGGACGATTCAAGCGCTAAAAGGCATGGTTAAGAAGGGAGGGCTGATTGTAGTTGGTGAGCCTTTCTGGTTGAAGGAACCAAGCAAAGAGTACTTGGAGGTTGAAGGGATCAAGAAAGAGGATTTTGGCTCGCATTATGATAATGTGAAAGTGGGGGAAAACGAGGGCTTAACTTGCCTTTACACGCTTGTGAGTAACTTCGACGATTGGGACCACTATGAGACACTTCAATGGTGGGCTGTGGACGAGTACTTCAGAGCACACCCCGACGACCCTGATATGCGCGAGATAGTAGAAAGAAAGACGCGTGAGAAGAAGCTCTATCTTCAAGGCGGCAGGGAAACTATGGGATGGGCGGTATATGTCTTCAGAAATGGCGGTTGCTTCAACAAATGAAGTTAGGAAGGCGAAAA
>JAAZBP010000029.1 GCA_012513715.1 Thermoproteota archaeon
ATTGACTTATGCACTATTCGTAAAGACAAGGGAAAAATAGATGGCTTAAAAATCGCTTTACTAGGTGACTTGCGATATGGACGAACTGTTCATTCTCTTGCTTATGCTTTATCACTTTACAATGTTGAATTATATCTGGTTTCACCTGAAAATCTTCGAATGCGCAAAGATGTTCTTCAAACGATTAAAAACAGAATCAGAGTAACCGAAAACTCAACACTAGAGGGTATAATACCACAGATAGATGTGCTCTATGTAACCAGAATACAGAAAGAGCGGTTTCCGAATGCTGCTGAATACGCTGAAGTCAAAGGCGCTTACAGAATAGATTTAAAAACAATTGAAAAAGCTAGAAAAGACATGATTATACTTCATCCTTTGCCACGTGTAGATGAAATTTCTCCAGAGGTAGATTCAACTCCGCAAGCAAGGTATTTCCAACAGGTATGGAATGGCATTGTTGTGCGTATGGCTTTACTTTCGCTTGTTTTGGGGGCCATCAAATAAATATTTACCAATACAAATAGAGAATAAATAGAATATTACGTATAAGTTGATTTGAAACGGTCAAAAATAGTAAGTGTACTCATTGACCCACATGATGGACATTTATGTAAGGTGCCAAACCATTTTTTCTTGCAGTTTTCGCAGTAACTAATTGCTCGACTATAAATGAAAAAGTCACTGTTTTTATTGTCTATTAAACGGGAAGTTAAATCCATTAAAGCTCCAACATTAAAGTCGTTGCCCACAAGTTCAAATACGTCCAAACTTCCACCGGTTGTTAACCCTTTTAGCAACTTCATTTGTTCTAAAGCTGCTGTGGGAGCAAAAAGCGGTTGAGCAGGTTCCAGTTCTATGCGTTTAACCACTGAATAATATGGTTTGTCTCTTGCTCCTGAGAATTTTACTTTAGCTACACCATATCGCTCAATATCTAACTGTGCAAGACGTTCAGAAGCTTCAATTGTACTTAATAAAGCTGGATAAAGCCTTTTGCCATATTTTCTTCCTAGTTTCTGTTTGAAAGATAACAAGTCACTAATTATATTTTCAGCAAAGCTACGGCCTTCCTCTGAATTCAAGCTTTTTCCCGTAAATGTCTCTACTGCTTCTCTAAAACCAGCTAAATTTACTATACGTGAACAGTTTTCCAAACGGAAATAAGTGTCACCGTTGGCCTTTTGCATAAGAAAAGGTAAAGAGTTTTTTCCAAATTTTTTGAGTACATTATTCTTTATACCCAAAGCACGTGCAGAAAGCTCAAATCTCTCTTTCAATAAATCGATGAATATGCTTTTATCTTTATTAGATTCAATTGCGATTCGTGGCAAATTTATGGTAACTCCACCAAGGCAACCCGTACGCAGCGTATCAGTTTCCCAATCGCCACTTAAATCTAGCATAAACTTGATTCCGGAAGATGAAAAAGTTAAAGCGCCACCTTCTTTACAGTTTAAGCTAGCAAAGTAGGGTATTCCACTCTCCAGAGCCAATTGGTGAGCTTTTAGAAGCACAACTTTTGAGTACTCATTAATCACTGATGTACTATCGATTTTTACAACTATTTTGGGGTTAAACATCGGTTTGTTTGAACATTCTTCGATGTATACATCAAGAACAACGGAAGCCAACAAAAGACTTTCATTTGTGAAATCACCATATTTTCCAGAGTGTTTACCTCCAACACCTACAGCTTCTTTCTGAACTGTTTGTTTTGGAATTGAAAGTTCAAGTCCCAAAGTTGCTTGTGTGTGCTGATTCAAATTTAAAATAAAAATTTTCAGATTTTCCTTCAGTATTTCAGGACTAATCCCTTTTGCAAAGGGCGCCAAGAAAACGTTGAAATAGTTTAAAGTCTGAGTCCGATTGGATTCTTTACTTGAATGCAATAAAACATTAAAAGCTAAAGATAGAGCTGATTCGAAATCATTAGGCGGTTTGATGTAGAAAGACTCTGGGTCAGAAAGATTTACCCCATTTTGAAAAAAGTAACGCAAGTCGTGGATTATTTCAAATGGAGTTAAAATCCATGTTCCTAAGTCTTCAATGTGGATTGCTCCGGAAAGATGGGCGTCAGCTACATCTCTTGGAAAAATGTTCAGTAGAGTATATTCACTAAGAACAGTTTGTCCAGCTTGCATTATGGTTTTCGAGCAGGGGCGAAACTCTTCTCTAGACTCGATTAGCGCTGTTACTTCATTTACGGGTAAACCTAATCGGGTTAGTTTATGACGGTAGTCCTCATAACCTTTCTCAATTAGAATACCGTTTACAACTTCCCTGATTAAAGATGTTGTCAAATATTTTGTTTTAGATTTAAATAATCTTTTTTCTGCTTCTTTAGCGGTCTTTTGAGCTAATTCCGCAGGCACTTTTGCTTCTTTAATTAGAGAGTTCGCAATCTTGTTCGCATCAAAATCTTCCATGGTTAAATGAGAAGTACGAACTAACATACCACGTGGTTTAACTGCTTTTCTTTCAACTCTATCCGCCACATCTAAAAGCATCTTACCTAAGTCTGTTAGATAATATTTTTTTGCTTCTACATCTGCTTCTACTAGGCTAGCTTTAAGAAGGAATTTTAGGTGATAAGCAAACCTACCGGCGTCTCTACTAGGATTCATTTTGAGTTGATTCATTAGTTCAGTATATGATAAAGCGTTTTTATCAAATAGAAGATTTAGGATTTGTAGCCTGAGGGGTGAAGAAACTGCTTTAAGAACTTTTACGCCACGGTTTCGATGTGGCTGACGATTAACCATAACCCCTCTTTACTCCTATACTGCCAAAGACTGTGGTGCTCTACCTATTACGTAACTATAGACTTTAAACTTAACTAAAAAATTAAATAAAAAAGAAAAAGATTAGACTAAAATAAATTTTTAGATGTCAAGGTTCAGGTTGTTGTTGGCTTATGCAATGAATAGTTCCAAAGCCATAAACTAAATCAACACAGTCTATGCCGACTACTTTTTTAGTTGGGAACAAAGTTTTCAGAGTGGAGAGAGCTTTCGCATCGTTTTCGTGGTTAAAGATTGGAACTAAAACCTTTGTATTCCCTATGTAAAAGTTGGTGTAACTTGCAGGAAGAGGTTCACCCTCATCGCTTAGCACTTTTGGCATAGGCAACTTTACTATGTTCAGTTTATTGCCGTCTTGATCTAATGATTTACATAGAATTTCGTAATTCTCATGTAACGCACCGTAATCTTGGTCGTTTTTATCCTCTTGGTATGCACAAACAACAGTAGTGGGATTTACAAAACGTGCTAAGTCATCTATATGTCCATCAGTATCGTCGCCAAGTATTCCTTTTTTAAGCCATATAAAGTGACGTGCACCCAAAAATTTTGACAGATAATTTTCAATTTGTTTTTTGTTCAGGTGTGGATTACGATTAGAATTCAATAGACATTGCTCAGTGGTTAACAGAGCACCTAAACCATTAACGTCTACTGAGCCGCCCTCCAACACTATTCCAGGTTTGAAGTATTTAATACCTAACTTTTTCTTAATAACTTCAGGAATCTGCTTATCTTTAAGCAGTAGGTCATATTTATCGCCCCAAGAGTTGAACTCCCAATGTAACATAGCTAATTCGTGATTACGATTTTTGACAAAAATTGGTCCATAATCGCGGAACCAAACATCTGCATAATTAAAAATGTGGAGGTGTACTTTATCCAAGTCAACTTTGGCTTCATCAAGCATGTTTGTAACTTTATTTTTTGTTTTTCTATCTTTTACAAATAGATTAACATCTTCACTTTCATGAATTTCTTTGATAATCTGAATGTAAGTTTCTTCGACACGATCAACCCTATCTGGAAAAGTGGTTGGTTCGTATGGCCAAGCTAACCATATGGCAGTGTGCTTTTCCCATTCTGCAGGCATATAAAAACCTAATTCTTGATATTGCTTATCAAAGTCACTCATGAAGAAATCCTTCTGTGGTTTTTTCAGCAAGTGGTTTATAGGTGTCTGGCCGGCGGTTTGCTAGAAAACCCCAACCATCTTGAATCGCCTTGTTCTTGGTTAAATCAATAGTAACAACAAGAACCTCCTCATTTGAAGTGCTGGCTTCACCAAGGATTTTTCCAAAAGAATCACATATGAATGAGCCACCCCAGAAAACCAGTTCATCTTCCTCTCCAACACGGTTCACAGCCGCTACGTGAACACCATTTGCGATTGCATGTGAACATTGGATAGTCTTCCAAGCACCATGCCAATCGCCATCCTCAGATGTGTAACCTTTAATGTAGCCTATTGCTGTGGGATAAAATATAATTTCTGCACCTAACAAAGCATTAATACGTGCTGGTTCAGGGAACCATTGGTCATAGCATATGAGTACCCCGATATTAGCGTAGGTGGTCTGATATATTCTGTAATTTTGTTCACCTGGCGAAAAGTAATTTTTTTCGTAAAAGTATGGGTCTTGAGGTATGTGAATTTTGCGATATGTATCCACTATTGTGCCGTCTACATCGATTACAGTGGCTGAATTGTAGAATTTACCATTTTGGTTTCTCTCAAATATTGGGACGATAATCACTACTTTGTGTTTTTTTGCTAAATTAGCGAAAACTCTTGTTGATTCTCCAGGTATAGTTTCAGCTATTTCTTTTATTTCTGAATTTTCTTGCTGTGGAAAGTATCTTGTTCTGTACAACTCTTGAAGGCAAATTATTTGAGCACCTCTTTCAGCAGCTTCCACGACTTTTTGCTTAGTTTTCTCTATATTATCAACTATATTTTCAGAGACAACTGTCTGAATAAGGCCAACAGTAACTTTTTTGTTTTTTTGTTTTAAATGCAGTCCTAGATTGGATATTATGTGGTCACCCTTTGCTTTAAAAAATAATTGGGTGAGTGTTAGTATTAACTTTTCTGAGTTCAGTTAAAAAATTGGAGGCAAAATCAAACAAAATAAGGGAAAATTTTTTTTGTCTATGTTGATTTGATAGTAGTTATTCAATAAATTTATATTTAGTTCACACCCTAGAGCTGAAAAAATGAGCAAAAAAGAAGACATCCGCTACTACTTATTAGTAATTATTACAGGTATACTATCATCGATAGTATCAATAGGTTTATACCTCGTTTACACTGAACTTTGGCGTTTAACGGAAAACGCATTAGCTTATTCGAATCTATTATTCATCCCCATAGCTTTTGCAGCAATAGGATTATCGTACTTGTTGGTAAAACGTTTCGCTCACAGTAAAACAACTGGCTCTGGAACACATACTGTACTTGAAGCATATCATTTAACAAACGGAGAAGTAAATTTTAGAGATACAATAGTAAAGCCACTTGCTGGAATGTTAACCATTGGTTTAGGCGGTAGTGCTGGGCCTGAGGGACCAAGTTTACTTGCTGGTGGAGGTATAGCTTCAGAATTAGCTAGACGTCTTAAAGTGAAACCTAATTTGTATAGAAGACTGTTCATTGCAGGTGCAACCGCTGGTCTAGCCGCTACATTCAGAACACCTTTAACTGCAATTTTATTTGCCTTAGAAATTCCCTACAAAAACGATTTAGATAGAGAAACATTCATCGAAGCTACCATTGCATCAATTCCGGCATATCTAATTTCTATAACTGTCCTTGGCAGTGAACCACTATTTGGGACAATAGGAAATATACCACTTACATTTGAAGTCATTGCGCTTTCATTGCTTCTTGGTTTAATCTGTGGTTTATACTCTGTTTTCTTCACAAAAACGTTCAGTTGGATGGAAGCGGTTGTAGTTAAACTTAAAAAAAGATTAGGTAATAACTTAGTAGCTGTTTTGGGTTCTGTAACTTTAGCAATTTCAGGACTTTTGTCAGTATATTCTATAGGAGTTGGATTGCATTTTGTTAGTGCATTAATCAGTGGAGCAAGCTTCAGCATAGCTGTTCTATCTGGAATAATTTTACTCAAAACTTTTGTTACAGCAACCACGCTAAAATTTGGAGGAAGCGGAGGCCTATTTTTTCCGACAATAGTAATAGGTGCAGGATTAGGCTACATTTTCTCTTTAATCTTTAATGTAAACTTAGCAGTGATGTTTATAGCTGTTGGAATGGCGTCTTTACTTGCTGGAACACATAAAGTTCTGTTGACTTCTGTAGCGTTTATTGTTGAAACTTTAGGAGGAGTCTTTGCCATACCTGCATTATTAGCAAGCGGAGTCAGCTACTTACTATCAGGTAAACATTCGTTCTATCCTGTCCAACCTCAAACTAGACTTAAAACTGAAGAGTTAGCACTTGAACGATTCTTTGAAAAGGGAAAAAAATTGATTCCGCAAAAACTTGAACAAACTTTAGCAACCGAATTTATGACAAAAAACCCTATAGTACTTCATAAAGGACTAACTGTAAAAGACGCATTAGTAACTTTTGAAAGAACTAAACTAAGAGCAATACCTTTAGTTGATGACGAAAACCATGTTATAGGAGTGGTAAATTTGGAGAATGTTGGGTACATAGATGTTCGTCGAAAAGACAGCCTTCTCTCCGAATCAGTAATGGCGCCTCCTGTTTTAGTTAAAGAGAGCAACACTTTAGAAGAAATAGCTGATTTAATGATGGATACACAAGAAGACCACATATTTGTGACAGATGAAAAAGAAAAAATTATTGGCGTAATTTCGGGTATAGATGTAGTTAAAAAAATTGTTGAATTATTATCTGCATAAAAATATGCTCTATCAAAAAAGCTGATTTAATCTTTCAAATTAGCGTACTGAAAATTTTGTTAAGGCTATTCATCTTTGTTTCTAAGAAAAAATGTTACTTTAATTAGATTTATATTATTCTTGAGGAACTATCAAATCATGCATTTTCATATGCCGAAAGGAAGAACAAAGAAAACAGGTTTACCACCTGGAACAGTAGTTTACGTGGGCAGTGAAAAGACTGAAAAAGTTATAGTTGAAAGTATAAAATATAATGAAATCGAATTTTTAACAAAAGAGACTGAAAACGTCGAAGAAGTATTGGGAGTTAAAGACGAAAATGGAAAGATATGGATAAACATAGATGGACTTCATAAAACAGAAGTGATTGAAAAAATAGGCAGACACTTTAATCTTCATCCGCTAACAATAGAAGATATAGCTAATACGCAACAACGTCCAAAAATGGAAGTTTTTGAAAACTACATATTTATCGTATTACGAATGCTGAAATTTGATAATAAAGAAAAAGAAGTCACATCTGAACAGGTTAGTCTAGTTTTAGGTTCAAACTGGATAGTTTCATTTCAAGAAACTAAAGGTGATGTTTTTAATCCAATTCGAGAAAGATTAAGAACAGATAAAGGTAAAATTAGAAAAGAAAGCATCGACTACCTTCTTTATTCGTTAATAGATACTATAGTAGATAATTATTTTACAGTTTTAGAGAAAATGGGTGAAAAAATAGAAGACATAGAAGACGAGTTGATAGAAAATCCGCAGCCAATAATTGTTCATACAATCAACAACTTGAAAAGACAGAGTATAGATTTACGTAAAGCTGTCTGGCCGCTAAGAGAAGTTATTAACAACTTGGAAAGATGTGAGTCAGAACTAATTAAGAAAAAGACCAAAATCTACCTTAGAGACATATATGACCACACGATCCAAGTGATTGATTCAGTGGGAACGTTCAGAGATACCTTGTCAGGAATGTTAGATGTTTACTTGTCTAGTGTTAGCAACAGAATGAATGAAATCATGAAGGTGCTAACAATGATTGCAACTATTTTTATACCGCTTACTCTTGTTTCAGGAATCTA
>JAAZBP010000231.1 GCA_012513715.1 Thermoproteota archaeon
CATTGTTGAATATTTTTGGTCTTTAGCGTATCCCTCTGCCTCTGGGTATCTTATGCCGCCTATGTCTAGGTAGGGATTGATTTCTACTATGCCTTTTTTTATTAGTTCTCTGACAAAGTCCCGCATTGCTTTTTGTTCTGCGGTTTTCGGGTCTTTTTCTTTTATTTGCTCTTTTTTATTCCATAGCTTCATAATAATCCTCCCAAGACATTAAAGAAAATAAGTGTGATTCCAATTAGAAGTGCTGAATGTCTTAGACCTGAAAGGTAGCATCTGTCACCTATTTTGCCGGCTATTAACCCAGCGAAAAGTGATTCTATAATTGATGCCCAAAACAGGATTGAACTGTAATAGTTGATATCCAGCATTGTAACTGAGTTACCCGGTCCCATCTGGGACATACCTGATGATCCTAAAGGAACTAAAAACTGAGTTAAAACAACCAATGATATGATTAAAAAAACTGCTATTGCCGCGTATATTGTGTATGTGTAGGGTTTCATGTTGTTTAACTGTTCTTCTCTGTATTGGTCTATGTTAGAGAATAATTCAACACTCATGTCTAAGACTTCTGTTATTTTTCCTCCTGCCTGGTTAGCTTCAACCAGTATTGTTGCGAATCTTGCAACTGAAGCGTTTTTTACTCTTTTAGTAATTGACATGATTGATTTTTCCCAGTCGCTACCTAACACAAATAGAGCCATAGCACGTTCAAGTTCCTCTGAAAGTGGACCGTAACCTTTAGCGGTTGCTTGTTCAACTGCTTTAGGTAATGTTACGCCTGAATGAATTGCTTCAGCAATATCTCTGAGTACTCTGGGAATAGAGCTTTCAATCTGGCGCATCCATCTGTAATTGCTATATTCCACAAATCCAGGAATTGTAATCATAATCAATAAGCCAATTGCAATTATGTTGTTTGTTATTTGGTCTATGGGAATCAGGTACGGCTGCTTTGGAAGATATAACCCGCTGAGGATGGGAGCTAAAATTACTAAGAACCCTACTACTGCTGCAGTAGCCCAAACTGCTATTCTCAAGTGTTTATTGAAGTGTATTTGCTAATCCTCCTTGGGTAGTGCACTATCAAGAATTAAAATGAATACAACACAGATTACAGGTATTCCAAAGAACACAATAAGGTTAAGCTGTAAAACTGGAGACAAACTCATTGTTGAACCCCCTAAAACTGAAAGTAAAGTAATCATAATAATGAAGGTTATAGGAGCCATAACCATTGCTGTAACATACAACTCAGCTAGGGCAACCATGCTTGAAAGTCTTTTTTTAAGTTGTTCACGCTTCAATGACAGAAGGTTTTTGGTTTCAAAGGCTAAGAGATTTTTCATGTCGCCGCTTGTTTTTGATATACTGTTGATGCTCACGATGAGTTTAGAGAAGATTTCAGATGCACTTCGTGCTTCAATGTCTTTAAGTGAAGACACAACGTCGTATCCGAGCATTTTAATGTTGGTTGTAAATTTTAGCGCTAAATCTCTTATTGCTTTATGGGGCTCTACCTCAATTATTCTTTCAAACACTCTTTCAATAGAGATTCCGCCTGCTGCTAAAACACTCATGTAGCCTACTGTGTAGATGAGGTTTGCGTCAATTTCTTTTTTGTTATTGTTGACTCGTGTAAGTGGGTAAGCGATTGCGCAGACTAACACAAGTAATGCAGTAATTACTGATAATATCAATGCACCTTGAAGGTCTTTTATTAGAGGCACATTGAATAGGTGCATAACAAAAAAAGCAACTATAAAAGAAAGAATAGCAGCTGCAACTGTACTTGAAAATGCCACTGACATGTAAGATTCAAAAGTCATTTTCAGCCCACTTTTAATGTATTCTTTTCTTAACTTGGGCATTTTCGGAACTATGCCGCCGTAGATTTTGTAGCTGTTATCTATGATGAGGTCTGCTAATCTGTTAGCCAATTTAACTAGCAAACCTCGCTTTGTTGTATACTTCAAGTGGGTTAACGTAGTATTTCCTGATAATCTCTGCTACTTGGTCGAAGTCTTCAATTTTGTTTTGAACTATCCATTTTAGAATTGTTTCTCTTCGCTCTAGATCCTCTATTACTTCATCTATGGAGATGTGTTTTGAATCAGCTACCCTGTTTAATACAATACTTTCCTTGATTGATGACTTGGCTAATCTGATTGAGTCATCTCTTGAATCCCACTGGAAGAGTTTCTCGAATTTTCCTTCTTCAGTTATTTCTGAAAGTTCAGTTATTCTTCTAACTA
>JAAZBP010000232.1 GCA_012513715.1 Thermoproteota archaeon
CCAAGGTGACCAAAATGACAAGAAGACGAAGAAATGAACCCTTCCGCATAACCCAGTTCCGAAGAATCTACAACAGAGAAGAAGACAAATTCACCTTCAACATCAGCTACGAAACCCACACCAAAATCACACCCAGAAGCCTAATTGTCGCTGAAGCCTTCGGCTTAGGCATAGACGAAGCCCAGAAATTCAAGGTTTTAGATGCCTCGTTAAAGATTGGTCCGCGGGACATTGTTTACATTACGGGTGATAGTGGCAGCGGCAAAAGCGTTCTGCTACGGGCAATCAGAGCAGACTTGGGTGATGAGGCTATTGATTTGTCAGAGGTTGCAGTGGACCCGGACAAGCCTTTGATTGAGACAGTCGGTGCCACGGTTGAAGAGGGCTTAGAGTTGCTAAGCAAAGTTGGATTGAACGATGCCTTCCTTTTCCTGCGCACATACAGCCAACTCAGTGATGGTCAGAAATACCGTTACAGAATCGCCAAACTAATCGAGAGCGGCAAGCAGTGGTGGCTGATGGATGAATTCGCCGCATGCCTAGACCGAGACACCGCCAAAATCATCGCCTACAACCTGCAAAAAATCGCTCGGCAACAGGGAAAAGCAGTCATAGCAGCCACAACCCACAGCGACCTGCAAGATGACCTAAAGCCCAGCGTTTTGGTGCATAAGCGGTTTGGAGAAGAAATCCAAATCAACTATTACCCAAACGAGCCAGCGCCTGAATGCAGCCTTGTCCAAGAAATGAGGATTGAAGAGGGAAACAGACATGATTGGGAAAAGCTCAGTCCTTTCCATTATCGCGGTCATAAGGTTGCTGTTCCCCGAAAAATCTATCGGCTCGTAAGAAAAGATGAACTCTGCGGAGTTATCGTTTACAGTTACCCGCCGCCAGCATGCTATGGCAGGCGTCTTGTACTTCCAAGAATGCCGATACAAGAACTAAACAAAAAATTAAGCATTATTAACCGAGTGGTTATTCATCCAAAATATCGAACGATCGGTTTAGGTGCCAAACTTATTCGTGAGACACTGCCCGTAGCGGGCACTCCTTACGTTGAGATGATTGCTGTTATGGCTAAGTATAGTCCGTTTGCAGAAAAAGCAGGCATGCAAAGAATAGCACAGCAGCAAGCCGTTAAGAGTATTTTAGCTGTTTCTAAAGTTCTCTCAGTGTTGGGTTTTGACTTGCAATTTTTGGGTAGCGAACGCTATGTTAGGGAAAAGCTTGAAAGTTTAAGTCCTATGCAAATAGGCCTGCTGAAGGAGGCTTTCATAAAAAGTAAGCATACGAGGTTTAAGAAAGAGTTTGCAGTCAGTCGGCATCAACCCTTTGGAAAAACCATGGATTATATTGAAAGCTTAAGAGCTGCAGATAATAATAAGTTAGGGAAGCTTGTCAAATTGGCTGGGATGCTTTTGCAAACCAAAGTTTATTTGTTTTGGGAAGAACTAATTAAATAACAGAAAACATTGGCAATTATGAGCAAGTTAACGCTTTAATATTACTAACTGTCTCTATCAGATATATTTGGCTTTGAGGTTGTAGATGATGGAGAGGCAGGAAGCTGTTTTGGTGCTTAGAGAGATTCTTCAGGTTTGCCCTGATTTGATGAATCAAGCCGTCTCTTTAGATGCGGGTTCTTTAGCCCCCGAGCAAATCGGGGGGGGGGAACGAAAATTTCGCTTAAAGGCATTCTAAATGATAACTCTCGCCAATGTTTACGGCCCATCCTTGAAAAGCATAAGTTGACCCTAAAAGAAACAAACGATACTATAACCATTTACCGTTCGCAATAAACTTGTTAAAGCGCCAGTAATTAAGGTGATAAAGTGCCTGAATTAGCAAATGTTTACTTGATAACCCATGTTTTCACTTACTCTGAAGTTGATTCGTTTCAGGTTTTACAAGTCCTCGTTTGAGAGCCAGAAAAACAAAAAACTGCGAAAAAGCAGCTACCGATGCCGATGTTAGTATATGTACTGTGCTAATATCGCCTGCTAGAGCAGTTCCGCCCAAGGTACTGAAAAAAGTGATTCCACTGGTGATGATTGCATCTATGAGAGCGTTTCCCCAATCAAACTTTTGTTCTATAACAGAGGTCTTGTTATTTATACAGCAGACTCTGAATCCTCTGACAGTTAAAGTTGGGTTTATATTCTTTAAGCAATTCAAGAGCCTACCTTTAACTGTCAAGGTGAGTCTAACCAAAAGCATCCCTCTTTTTCAATTTTCTGAATAGCAGACAACTGCTAATTCCTACCACAAGAAGTCATCTCACTATCCAACAAGTAACCCTGCAGTTATTAGCTAGACGTGATGTTTCTGAAACTACACGGCTAACTTAAGAACGGTTCTCTGCTTCTAATATTATATCGTAATAGAAGACAACGGTTGTCTTCGAAGCGTGTATTTGTTTTGAATCTAAAAGATTTGTTTGCTTCAAAGGGCAGACAAAAAATCATAGAAGTACTATCATTGCATAGAGAGATGAATATGATGCAACTGGTAAGTCGTGTTGGTGGTAGATATCCGGAGGTAAACAGAAACCTTGCTATTTTAGAGGATGAGGGCATTATAATAAGTGAGTATCGAAAGCAGGTCAAACGTGCAAAGGTTAGAATAATTAAAATAATCAAGGAAAACCCTCGAACACAAAAATTACTTAGAACGCTAAAAGAGCTACAAGAAGATCAAGGGCCCAGTATCGCTCTCGGTGCACACTACACAACGCAATCCACTGAAAATTTCTAGCCCATAAAGTGATAAATAGCTTACTGGATGTTTCGGAAATATCACGTCTTTTTTAATAGCTAAAAAAATCAATTGTATGCGGAAGACTGCAACCTTTTGATAGATTTAGACATTCCAATAAAATTCTTGTTACCTAAAAAGAAAAAAAAGGGAGCCTTCGCAATGACATACGAGTATAATTGGGCTCAACCGACAAAAGTAGAGAGTGTTGAGGTTTTTCAACCAAATAATTTTGTTAATTTGTTTCTCCCAGCACACAATCGGTTCTCAGCCACAATTTCGTTTTTTTACAAATCTAAAAAAGGCGATTAGATGACTTCCCCTAATTTGACATGCCCTGTATGTGGAAGCAAAATACAGCAAAGTCAATGCCAAAGTTGCCGTAAGAAAATTCATAGTTATAAATGTCAAAACTGCGGCAACTATGTTACAAATCCAGAGTATGGACACACCTGAAAGACAAGGGGTAAAAACTGCTACTGACCGCAAAAAAGCTACAAATGCCCTATTAAACAGTAGAATATATATGATTGATTAAGGCACCTTTTTCAGGGGAATAATATGGGACAACCAAAATGTATTTTACTCATTCTTATCCCACTTCTTTTAGTTTCATTTTATCAAATATCTACACAGTCGAGTGCCTACGCTTCTTCAGAAGAAGATTGGCCAATGTTCCATCACGATTCAGCGCACACAGGCCATACAACCGCTATAGGTCCAAAAACTACACCTGTTGTAGCATGGAGCCAAGAGGTTGAAACATCTATCTCTACTTCGCCAGCATTAGTTGACGGAATAGTCTATGTTTCTTCCGGAGGACTACATGCATTTAATACGTCAACAGGTACTACAATTTGGACTTTAACTAGCGGCGGTGTAGGTTCGCCAGCTGTCTCGGGCGGTATCGTATATACCGGTCTTAATGGTGGCACCGCATACAATGCGTCGACAGGAGAAATATTGTGGAGTGCTCAAGTGCCTGAGTCTGCGCTTTCTCCAACTGTAGCCAATGGCTACTTATACACAGGATATTCAGGCTTTATACGTGCACTTAATGCTTCTACAGGAACTGAAATTTGGAGTTATGCAATGGGTCAATCTTCTTCTCCTGCAGTTTTTGGCGATTACCTTTACTTTGGAGCAGCAAATCGTGTATTTGCCCTTAACGCTTATACTGGAACCAAGATGTGGGAATACGAAACTGGCGGTAATATTGAGTCATCACCAGCTATATCAGATAATATTGTTTATGTAGGTTCGAATGACTGGAACATTTATGCCTTTAATGCTTTGACAGGCGAAAAAGTATGGAACTATACAACAGGCAGTCAGATACGGTCCTCTCCAGCAGTTGCGGATGGTCGAGTTTTTGTAGGCTCTCTTGACCGCAATATTTATGCTTTCGACGCTTCTTCAGGCGCTAAAATCTGGAATTATACCACGGAATATGTTGTAGATTCCTCGCCAGCGGTAGCAGATTCAGTTGTCTATATTGGATCGGGTGATGGAAATCTCTATGCTTTCGATGCTACAACTGGCGATAAAATATGGAATTTTACCATTCAGCCTTTACTTGATGAAAGAGGGTTTGATAGATACTTATTCGCTTCTCCCATAGTTGTCGACGGAACAATATATACAGGCTCTACGGACGGCTTTTTTTATGCCTTAGTCACTATGTCCGACACAATCCCAGCCGATTCATCTAACCAACTCCTTATAATAGCGGTGCTTGTTTCATTAATTATAATTGCCATTGTCCTAGCTTTAATTGTCAAAAGGTGGAAAAGCAAGCCTACTTAAATTTTGAGTTAATCTAAAAATATACCCCTTTTTTAAAAATTAATTTAAGCCTTAGAATACCTTACGGCATATTTCAGTAACATCCCGTCTCATTTAAGATTATTAACGAATATAGTAGCCTGAGGCAGTAAAGTGCTTCTATAATGAAAAAAGAGGTGAAAAAAATGGATGTAAGTGACTATAACTGTGTTAACGTGGCTGATAGATATGGTGGTCGAGGAGTAACGCTCTGGGGTCCAGTTAGCGCCTATTTAGCTCCAAATGGCGGTACTGTTACCTGGGCTTTTACTGGCACTCACCCAAAATGCTATCAATCGAGAGACAATTGTAACTTTACTTACACTATTCACACTACCCAAACAAGCGCTCAAAATGATGTTGGTCCTATAGCATGTGAACTGAACAAATACACTAATCCACCTCGTCTCCGTAGCATGGGAAACCGCTATCACAGTAGAATAGCAGGTCGCGACCTAACAGAGACTATCGATATTGGTTCAGGAGCAGTACCAGAGTACCACGATGCCGAGCTTAATACGCTCACATTCACAAACAATGACCCCTCTGTGGGTGTTTACATAAACGACTTTCGTATCATTCGAGTATACGGAATATGCGGAATGGATAAAGAAGCTGCTGGCTGTTGCAAACAACCACAAGACCCCGGATGCTGGGATAACAACTGCGGCGTGGAAGAGTCAACTGGGATTGCGGGAAACTTGGATTGGTCGCGGCGAGACTACCCATGCAACCTGGAGAGCCCTGGTAACCGCCTTAGTTTCACTAAACTTGGTCCAGACAATCACGTAAAAATTATCGATCCTGGCCAAACCGTTAGTTGGACATGGACAAATCCACCTATCCCATCAGGCGCTCCCTACAACTATGTTGGTCCCTCGGTATGCCTTTTCAATCTCAACAATATCCAACTTTACACGCAACCTTCAAGTGGCGATGATGTCGAATTTGGTCTCTCAGTAAACAGTAGTCCGCTAGCATATTACCGCATGAGCAAAGTAAAGGCACATCCAAGCGCAGCCGCTAGTGTCGACTTAGCAAATACAGCCCCATTCTCGTCCTACTACCATGATAGCCCCAACTCTGTCAACGTTGTAGAGTTCAAAAACAACTCCACTGTCAGTCTCTTGCTATGTGACGGAACTCCTGACGGACAAGAGTGCGACGCATGCTACAATGATGCTACCAATTGCCGCCCTTTAATGGGTAAAATTGATATTTACCGCGTATATCAGACAACAAACAACCTGCAAGACAACTTCAGCGATGCAAATTTCAGCAGCAAAATCTGGGATCCAGTCGTTGTAAACAGTGGTTATGTTTGGCCTGTAAATGGTCAATTGGAAGTAACAGTGCCAAGCGGAAGTGGCTGGGCTCAAGCAGGTCTTGTAAGTAAATATCAATACAACATGCTGGGTGAAATAGGTGCCAATCAGCAGGGTTTAGAAGCAAAAATAGACGTAACGCAACTCAGCTATCTTGATGAAATGTTACTAATGGTCTGTAACACAAAAGCAACAAGCTCTGACCCAGTTAACGAAAGCAATTGGTATAGAATAATGAAAACCCGTCGAGGAAATGCTTTGGTTGTTCAAAACAGAATAAATGGTACTTTATCAACAAAGCTAAGTATACCATGGATTTCTTCAACCGGTCAGTTAAGAATTTCCGTTTCTACAGGATCTATTGCTCTCTATGAAAACGGTCAACTGAAGTATGCTGAACCTTTTGCTTTGCCCTCCGCAAGATGCTATGTCTATCCATACGCAAGCTCAGACAGGGCTATTTCTGTGGGTACAGATAGATTTGATAACTATGCATTATACCCAACGCAACCGTTTAGAGACGACTTTACCGATGGTAACTATAATGGCTGGACAGTTGATAGTGGCTCTTGGGAAATCACTAGTGACAAGAAATTGCGCTCAACAGCTCAAACCTCACATATCCATGCGAACATAACGTTCTCAGCAAATAGACATGTAAAAACTGACATTCAAACAATTACCGCCGGTGGAAATTCTTGGGATGTTCCATGGCTATACGTCAAAGAACAAGACGGAAACAACAATGTTTATGCGCTCATCCATACTAACGGAACTATTGAGCTTGCCATGTTCTATCAAGGACAAAAAACCATGTGGACTGCTTCCTCTTCGCTGAACCCCTATAGCACACATGTACTTGCTGTCAGCATCATTGGAACAAACGCTAAAGTCTGGGTAGATGGAACATTATACATAGATACAACTAACAGCAACCTAGCAAATCTCGCAGGATACGTTGGCTTCTACACTCCTTTATCAACAGGGTCATTTGATAACGTGGTTGTGTTTGGACAATAAAAAGCGCTAAATTTTCTTTCTTTTTTTCTAAAAAGCATCCTCAATCGAGCAATTATAAGTTCGTGCAAAAAGTCTTGGAGTCACTTGAAGCTGAAATTCAAAATAATGTTTATTTGTTTTTCAATCGAATATTTTGCATATCAGGGATTTTAGGCAATCATGTGATTCTAAAATATAATTCTCGAAGCAAACTCGTTAGGGTAAAAGTATTTAACCAGTTCTAAATCCTCCTCATCTTCTCTGATGGGTTGCCTTGAATCAATGGGTGTGTCTAATATTCCAATAACCTTTATTAAAATTCTTGTTTTATGGCTTTCTCGATTAAGACTAATAAAGCATTTGCAACCAAGGCGCTTATAAATAATAATACCCTCCTTCTCCAAAATCCGCAGATTACGCATAACTTCATTATAGCGGCATCCCGTCTTGTGAACTAACTTCATAAGTCTAATTACCTCTACATGCGC
>JAAZBP010000030.1 GCA_012513715.1 Thermoproteota archaeon
CGTCTCTCTCGAGTTTGGCTAATTTCTCATATAAAAAGCAGCTGATAATGTTGGATTCACAGAATATTTTCTGTTTTGTGACAAATTGTGTAAGTTCACGAAGTGGGAGAAATTGATATTGCTGTTTTCTGCCCATATTTGTGCACGAAAAGTATTTAATATATCACCTGTTGTTTGCCTTTGGTATGGTTTGGCAGTATACCATTTTGCTCTTGGTAAATTTTTGTTTTTCTGATTTACTTTAACTTTATGAGCAGCCATAAGCAGGAAAGCGTATACCGAGACTATAAAAGCAGGTACTTTTTTTACTGAATTGATTTTCCTTACTTGTGCTTGCCCACATCCCAAAACGCTTTTCTCTTCGTGGAAGTTAACTTCTATTTCCCATCTCCATAAGTACGCTTGCAGCAGCTGTTTGATTTCCAGTTCGGTATCAGTTGAGATCAAATACGCAGGATTCCTGTAAAGTAATTTTGATTTTTTTGTTAACCTGTAACTAAGTGGTCTTATTATAACTAATTGCAGGTTTTGTTCTCCTGCTTTCCTCCAACGAACATTTTTGACAACCTTAATATCGAAATTATGTATTTTGCCAGCTGCCCAGGCTTCAACTTGTTGCCAGGGATAATCTGAGGACTTCCTAATATCTTCCGGTGTGGGAATTTGGTCGCCATAGACCAGCTTTCTTCCAGCCCCTTTTTTAGATTTATCAGGCAAAGAGTACAAGCAGCAATCTTTTCTTATCCGACCAATTAAAGTAACTTTTTCGGCAGGTTTTTAATAACAGTTTCATTTGTGTAGCTGCCATCGACACTAAGAAGTATTTGGCGGTTTTGGGCTCCTTCCTGATTAAGAGAGTTCCTGAGATTGATGACCCTGTCTACCCCTGCCTGACTTAACTTTAATTTCTTCTTTTTTTCTTTATATTCATCCCATAGTTGAGGTTCATCAGTTGCTTTGGGTTTTTTAACAGTTGGACATTGATAAAAATCAACAGGGATTGCTCTGGATTGCGAAGCTCCTGATGAATCAGGCAAAGACAGAGAAAGTTGAATATATCTCTGTGCCCAAATGAAATTAGTATGGAAAGGTGGTCCAAGCGGGTCTCTCATCCAAGATGTTCCGGCAATCTTTCTTCCTCGTTTTCGAGTATTAGTATCGTCCATATGAGCATAGATTGGACAATCGGCTTGTAAGTAATCTGAAACAAGTGTCTTTCTAATAACAGAAAACAAATGATCGGTATTCATTCTCTCACCATCAAATAAACGATAAGCTGCTGACCAATCCTTGAATTGTTCTCCACAGGCAGTAAGCATTCCACTTACTGTATGCCTCCCAAAGCAGTTTAACAATCCGAGTGCTAAAATACGTGCTCTTTTGGCTGTACGTGTTTGTTTAAAGGCTCCACTACATTTTGAAAACAAATCACCAAATACATTTAAGATTGTTTCGTCTGAAGTTTTTTTTCAGAGAGACTACGGCATCGTCACTTCTTTTTAAGACTAATCGTTGATGGTCATCAATGAGCCATTCAACAACTTCACCTTGTTTAAATTCAATCGCTTGTGCAACAGCAGAAGGAAAGTTTACATACCACTGTTCACTTTTAATTCTTTTAATGAGCTGGATCTTAGTAGGGTACCCCATATTAAACCTCGTATCTAGTTATACTACTAGATGTAAATAACAAAAAAAACACCAGAAAGTCAACTTCTGGTGATATTTATTTTTGTTAAACTAGTAAAAAGCCAAACTCGAGAGAGACG
>JAAZBP010000233.1 GCA_012513715.1 Thermoproteota archaeon
GTTATCTTCAGAGCGAAATAAACGTTGGATTGGATGGACAGGTAAAATTCTTGTTGATGAAAAAGGAAAAGTGTCCAACTCTTGGATGGGAAGAAATTTCGCTTATAAACCAATAATCGTTAATAGTAAAGAAAATTTGTTAGGAAAAATAGTGACAGTTGAAGTTTCTGAAACATTTGGAACATATTTGAAGGGTGAAGCAATAAAAGAACAAAAAGACACCGGGAGTTAAACATAGTCAGGATACCTTTTACCACAACTGGGACAAAAATAGGCGTCTTCAACTGTAATTGTTCCACACTGGGCGCAAATTCTTGTTTGAGGCTGTTGAGACTTGGGTAAGTGTAATTGTGGAGAAATACTTCGGGAAGGTGGATTGTAAACAGAGGCTAATACTCCACCGATTAAAGCTAACAAGTTGAGACCGGAAAGCACTGAAAAAATTATAATGTAGTTTGCCCATTTTGAATGCTCCATAGGTTCTTCCATTAGTTTTTGGGCATAAACAATAACCATCACATTGGCGATAATAACCCAAATTCCTATTAAAAAAAACAATAAAACTACACCCGCAATTATACCTAATACACCACCAATTAATGTTAGGTAATAAGCTGCTGTTGGTTTATCATATTCTTCAACGTATCGGTTTTCCACTTATGCTCTGAACCTCAAGTTGTTTTGTTATCAACTATTTTTGTATAAAAGTATTTAGTAAAATGGTTTTAACCTGTAAGTTGCCATTTTTAAGTGATGGACAGTTTTTAGCCATAATTAAATGAAGTTATTCATTAAACACTGAATGCTTAAATAATTTTGACTCTGTACCCTTATTTGAGCTGAGAACGTGACATCTGCAGGAACAAACATTCATCTTTTTAACACCCTAACAAGGAAAAAAGAAAAATTCAAACCGTTAACAGATAGTGAAGTCAAAATTTATACATGTGGACCAACCGTTTATGATTATGCGCATATTGGTAATTTTCGAGCATTTATATTTGAGGATTTACTTAAGCGGTGGCTGATTTACAGAGGTTTCAAAGTAACCCATGTAATGAATTTAACAGATATCGATGACAAAACGATTAAGGGCAGCCAAAAACAGGGTATTCCGCTCAATAGATTCACAGAGTTTTATGTTGAAGCATTTTTTGAGGATATAAAAAAGTTGAATATTCAAGCTGCCGACAAATATCCTAAAGCTACGGAACACATACCTGAGATGGTTGCTCTAATTAAGACATTAATGACTAAAGGGGTAGCTTACAAAGGAGAAGACGACTCAATATATTTCTCTGTAAACAAGTTTTCTGAGTATGGAAAATTATCAAAAATCAAAGTGGGAGAACTTAAAACTGGTGCTAGGGTAAGTCAAGATGAATATGCTAAAGAAGAAGCACGAGACTTCGCCTTATGGAAGGCATGGACACCTGAAGATGGAGAAGTTTTTTGGGAAACAGAACTGGGCAAGGGTAGACCGGGTTGGCATATTGAGTGCTCAGCGATGAGCACAAAATATCTAGGGGCAACCTTTGATATTCACTGTGGAGGAATTGACAACATGTTTCCTCACCACGAAAATGAAATAGCCCAAAGTGAAGCTGCAACAGATAAAAAATTTGTGAACTACTGGATGCATAACGAACATTTGCAGGTTGAAGGAAAAAAGATGGCTAAACGCTTGGGCAACTTTTATACATTAAGAGATTTACTATCGAAAGGTTATGACCCCATAGCCATACGTTACTTACTTATGTCTACTCATTATAGACAACAGTTTAACTTTACTTTTGAAGGGTTAGAATCTGCAAAAAACGCTGTAGATAGACTTAGAAACTTTATACGCCGCCTAAAAGAAACGAAAGAGCAAGAAAATCGAGGAAAAGTAGCAAAATTTGTTGAAAAACTTGAAGGAGATTTTGGCAGTGCTATGGATGATGACTTGAACATAGGGACAGCTATTGCAGCACTATTTGATTTCGTTAGAGAAATAAACAATCTACTAGATTTGAACGCGGTCAGCAAGAAAGAAGCAAAAGTTATCGAAGATACAATTTCAAAGTTAGATCAAGTTTTGGGAGTAATCGGAAAAGTAGAAAACAGAGAAACATTACCTTCAGAAGTTGAAGTTTTAGTACAGAAACGTGAAGAAGCACGTAAAAACAAGAATTGGAAAGAAGCTGACGCAATAAGAACCCAGCTTAAAGCCATGGGCATTATTCTTGAAGATACAGCACAGGGCGTAAGATGGCATAAAGATAAAAGTTAAACTATTTTTCCGTTAAAATTCCATTCGTTTATTGAGTATTTTTCTTTATAAAGTGTAGATGCTATTTCTAACTCTGTCGAGGTTAGCCGACTTGGTTCTAGCTGTATCTTGAGAATTGCTTTGAATCCTTGTAGAAGGGCATTTGCAGCTGTTTCTGGATTAATGGAGTGCCCCAGTTCAGTCTGTAGACTAGTTATTTTCTTTTTACCAATATCAACTGCATTAGTGCAACTGAGATTTCGTAGTTTCAGAAGCTGAAACATGCGGCACAAATCAACATTTATGAGTAGAGTTCCATGTTGGAGTACGAAACCACGTTTAATTGTTTGGCTACTGCCTGAGATTTTTTTGCCGTTAACCGTAAGATTGGGACAGTTCTTTATGTCTCCGCTGTTAAAATCAGCAGGTACCCCTAAAAGTCGAAGCGCATCTGTTATTGCTTCGTAGATTTTAAAGTAGACAGTTGTTATGTCTGTGGTACCTAAATCAGAAACTTTAGCAACTACACTGTAGGTAATTTCACCTGCAAAATCATGGTAAACTGCGCCTCCACCACTTATGCGCCTAATAACATCAACACCTAAATTTTTGCAGGTATCAAGATAAACGGCTTCTAGGGGATTTTGGTTTTTACCTATACTAACTGCAGATGGCTGCCATCTATACAAACGTAATGTATTAGGAACTTTGCCAGAGATGCGTGCATTTAAAATTGCTTCGTCAATAGCCATATTCATTGCTGGAGTATTAGTTTGAAGTGATAGTAAACGCCAAGTATCCATACAGGTTAACCCTTAGGAATTGCAAGTTTAAACTTTGCTTAAAACCTTTATGCAACAAATACGACAATAAATCACCTAAAAGTTTGTCGAAATAACGAGTGTTTTTGTAGAAAAGTCAGTATTATGAGCAAAATCATTGTCCTTTTGAAGAAAAAAAGAAATAATTAACTATTTTTGATAAACAAATACTACTTTAACATCAAACTAAAGTTACAATGATTAAACATCATTTTTTAAAATGGCAGATAACATTTAGAGAATATACAAGATAAAGCCTTAAAACCTGAGGTTACATTCCTTAAAGAAAGAGGGAATTAAATTGAAAATTATTGCTGGACCAGCATCGACAGAACTAGCTGAAGCAATTTCAGTCTCAACTGGCTATCAGAGAGTACCTGTTATGTCAAAGGTCTTTCCTGACGGAGAATTATATGTACGTATAGATGGAGACGTGAAAGGAGAAGAAGTAGCAATAGTACAAACAACATGTCCTCCAGAACAGGCGGGTAAGCTTTTTCAGTTATCTTTTATGGCTGATTCTGCTAAACGTGCTGGCGCAACCAAGGTGACTGCGGTTATTCCTTATCTAGCTTATGCGCGACAAGATAAAATGTTCTTGTCAGGCGAAGGAATAAGTGTTGAAACCGTAGCACGTATGCTTAAAGCTGCTGGTATAGACGAAATATTGACAATAAATATTCATTCAGAACATGTTTTGGCCCAGTTTCCTTTTCCAGCAAAAAATATGAGTGCAATACCACTAATAGCTGAATACTTTGTCAAAAAAGGTTACAAAGGAGCTTATGCGCTTTCCCCAGATAAAGGTGCAATGTACATAGCAGAACAGGCACAGAAAGTTCTCGGCGGTAATGCAGGCTACTTAAATAAAACACGAGATCGCTACACAGGACAGACCAAACAGACAGCTGAAGGTTTGGATGTTAAAGATAAAACCGTAATTATATTAGATGACATAATCAGCACAGGGGGAACCATTGTCGGCGCTGCAAAGATTCTTCGAGAACAAGGAGCAAAACGAGTTTTCTGTGGGTGTGTACACGGGTTACTGATAGGTGATGCGGAGAAAAAAATTTTAGATGCAGGAGTAGAAGAGGTCGTGAGCACCAACAGTGTACCTGGAGCAACTAGCAAGGTTTCGTTGGCGCCGCTCATTAGTCAAATACTTAAAGGCGCAACTTAGTGGCTAACCTTTTCTTTTTACTCTCGGGCGAAAATAAAACGTTACCAGCTTCTGAAATCAAAGCGATTTTAGAAGCAGAGGGATACACTTATTCTAACCCATTAGAATTCGATCAAGTTTTATGTTTAGAGTCTGAACTGGAAAGTGTAAAAACAGTTCAAATTCGCTCAGCATACACTCGGGTTTGTGCACAGAAAATACTAATCTCAGAAGCAAACTATAATGACATAACCAAAGCAGTTAAGAAATCAGACTTTAGCAGCGTCATTAAAAGTGGCGAAAGCTTTGTCGTAAGAATTAACCGCATAAAAAACTATTCTGATGAAGAAATCAATACAATGGAACTTGAAGTTAGACTGGGTAAAC
>JAAZBP010000234.1 GCA_012513715.1 Thermoproteota archaeon
ACTAACAGAAAGAAGGCTGCTACTTGTATGTTTTCCTGAACACAAAAATGAACTGTTACAAAAAAGTGAAAAAGAAATTTGAAATCTACGTTACCCTAATGTAACATATGAAAGCAGAGTTACTGTTTAGTTTTTTATGTTACCAGCGCTTCAGCAGATATAACGCGACTACACCTATAATGGCGATTACAACTACTGCGATTATTACGATTGTCCATGTTCCTAAGCCTTCATCTGGAGGTGGTGTAGGTGAGGGAGTGGCAGTGGGTGTAGCTGTTGCGGTTGCAGTCGGCGTCGGAGTTGCTGTTGGAGTTGGAGTGGCTGTTGGCGTCGGTGTGGGAGTAGGTGTTGGTTCTGGAACATGAACTGCAACTGTTAAGTTGAAGTCGTTTACTGCAGAAACTACATGTGTGCTGTTTCGTACTTTTATGTTCCAATAGTATGTTCCGTTTTCGGGCAACTGGTAGTGGATTGTGTTTTCCGCATAACTGGCTATGGCTGTTTGGTTGTTTGTTGCGCTGCTTCCGTTTATGAATAATTGTGCTCCTTCAAATCGGTTTTCTGTACCATTAATTTTTGGTTCAAAAACGAAGCTGATGTTGAATGAGCTAGTTATTGTTTCGTTGTGAGGTGGAGATTTGAGTGTTACTGAAATATTTTGTATTTGTGGTTCAGGTGTAGGGGTAGGGGTAGGTGTGGGCGTCGGAGTTGGGTCTTGGCTGAAAACTGCTGGAACAAAGTAGCAACTGCTCACAAGTAAAGTTAGTATTAATATTGCTAAACATGCTTGATTACTTTTCATGGGTCGTAGTTCATCTTTTTGGTATTTATAATTTTCGAATTCTAATTTTTGAACACCTAAAATTTGTGGTTAAGACAGGCTTGAAAATGCGAAATTTTGTTGCTTTTTACGCGAAAATTGAGCTTTAGTATTTTAGATTATTGAACAGTTCAGTTTTTATTGAAAGCTATGCGTTGATGTTTGTTTGTTGTACAGAATTTGTAATCTATTTTTAGAATTCATTAGCTATAAATAATTTGGCTGTATAGTGAGTAGTGCGATACATGAAGAGGACAGGAAGAATGGCTAAACCACCACAGTCCAAAGACGAAGCACTTGAAGCACTAGACTTTATAGTAAACGTCTTAAAAGAACATGAAAGGGACTTAGACAAAATCGTTGGTGAACTAGCCACTGTTGCAGAACAAATGGGCAACACAGGCGAATTAACAGACAAAATGGAAAAATTAGAGGAAAAAATCAACAGCCTCCAAAAACAAGTCACTTGCCTAATCAGCAACATATCTTCAGCCCCAGCTAAACCAAATACGCCATCAATAAATAACATTCAAACCATTCAGGCAGCAACAGTTGCACCTGCACCCCCATCAGGTAATCCTTCAGTTTCTATTCGTTGCGTACAATGGATGGATTTTCAGGCATTAGCTATTGGAGCTCAAACCTTATCGTTTAGTTATAAAGAACAAGAAAAGATTATCCAAGCAAACGCAATTAAAGGCAATCAACTAATATCATACAACGGTCCAACCCCAAAGTTTTCAGCAGTTTTTAAAGCATTCTTAGCCAAAGAACTCGGCATCCCCAAACAGAACATAATTGAAGGTACACTATCTATAGAATAAAATATAGGGGTAAAATCAGATTTTCATTGTTGATTGGTAATTCATAAACCTTATAAGGGATTTACCGTATCTTAAGTCTTGTTAGTGGATGGGCTGGAGAGGTTGAGGGCTAAACCAGTATGCCACTAAAATTAATTCCGTTTTCGAAGCCTTCTCCTTTCTCCTCGATTACGGATGGCTATTGGTCAGCCAACACACAAACCAGCCCATCCAAAAACAGCCATTAAAAAAATGGCCAATTCATATTCTAGTAAAGATATTGATTTGAGATTAATTTAATAAAAATAGCATCTAAAAAACAGAGTAAAAAGTTTAAAATAGCTTAATTAATTTTGGTTTTGCGATATTTCACTAACCCAAACCCGGCAAAGGTTGCACCAACTAAAGCAATAGTTCCCAAAGCTGACTCAGGTACCACAGTAATTGTTATAGTACAGGTACTAAATGCTCTTTTTGCTATAGTGACGCCATTTTGTGCATAAGCTGCTACGAATAACTGAATTGAAACGTCATCTGCTAATTCAGATGGAACAGGCCATTGCGCTTCTCCAGAGGTTGTCCCCAAAACAACAGTGTATAATATTTCACCTGCTTCGTTTTCGATGTATATATTTACTGGCTTTTCCGGATGAACATTATAGAAAATATAGACTGTTTCACCTATAGAGAATACTGATTCCCATGGCGCATTAGGATCATTTATTCCTGTAGTCCAAACAATACTTGTATTAGGATTTCCAGCATTTACAGTTAGTGCCCCCGAAAGCAGAACAAGTAGAGATAGAAATAAGATAACACTGATTTTTTTCAACATTTTAATAATTGCCTTCTCCTATCCAAGACGGGGAGTGCGGGGGCTTATAAATATTTGCTTAAGAAGCTACATTAATCAAAGGCGCAAGATGATTCAGGAGATGGTTTTCTTGTATTTTACTATTCCAAAAGCAGCAAAAGCCGCTCCAAATATTGCCAATGCACCCAAAGCACTCTCAGGAACAACGCTTAATGAACTTGAAGTTACAGGTACTTTTTGGTTACCGTTTGCAGCCCAACCCCAAACCCAATATTCCCCAGCTGGTCCAGCAACCCAAGTTTGAGGTGAAGGCTCAGCAATATCAGTTGCCACAGTAGCAACCAAATTTAAATCAGAATCAGCAATGTTTATTGTCACTTTTGGAATTAACAGAATTAGTAAACCAATTGATGTAGACTATTTCGTTTGGGTTAAAAAAGATTTCAGCGGGTCCACCAGGAGTTTTACTTGTCCACACTTCACCAGTAATAGCTGCAGAAACGCAAACATCACCTATAAAAGAAACGGAGTAAGCAGTAATAACTATCAAAATAAGCAGCACCATTAAAGGATTTTTAATGTTTTTAATTAAGCCATGCTCCTGAAGGTAAAAAGTGCGAAAATGCACTTATAAATTTTATTCAATATCGTCTAAGCTGACAGAATATAAGTAACAATAAAAAATTTAGAAGCAAAAAAGTACTAGAATCACAAACAAATATTTCAAACATAAATATAAACGGCTTTTTTAAAGTAGTAAAATATAGAAAAAATTATAGAAAATAGTTAATCTTAACTATAAAATATAGAACAAAATGCATGATTATCGAAGATATATACATCATTAAAATTAATTTTTAAAAACAGTTTATTTAGAGTTCAAAATTATAAGATTTAGTTTTTAAAATTTTTTTAATAAGAAAAAATTGTTAAATAAAAATTAAACTCCATTAAATAGGTAAGTTAGAAGTGTTTTTGTTTTTTACGATAAGCCACAAAAAGCCCACATGCCAATAGCACGGACATCAATGTTGCTCCATAAGGAGCTTCTGGAACAACCGTAAGCGATTGAAGCACTAACGGAATTGTTTTGTCATTTGTACCAGCTGTTTCTGGTTTAACTGAAGATACACCAGCATCATTTAATTCCACAACATTCATGTGGGCGGCTATCCACCATGAACCAAGAGGCAGCTTAAAAGAAGCCTCAAAACCTTCACAGTAATCAACATTATTCTTAGTGTAAGTACCTACATAAACAAAGTCCGGAGGGTCCCCATCAGCTATATCATCACCTTTGACTCTTTGATCATTAATCTTTCGATCATCAGAGGTACTTATTGAAACAAAAGAGTCGTCTACACTAACTATACCGGTCCAACCTGATTCAGTCAAAACTAGAACATATAGTACACCTGATGAAACATCGTAGCGGAGATAAACGCTTGCCTCATGAGTATTATCTTCGTTCCAGCCATTATACATACCTGCAAAGAAATCCTTGTTTAAGACCCACTCTGTTATATCACCATCCACATTAGCTATTCCATATGTTGGCTGTGGAGGACTAGCAGCAGTAACTACAGGAGAAGAAAAAAGCACTGCAACTAAAATAATAGAAAAAGTGGCAACTACACATTTTGAATTAAAGATAGTAACCCCCAAAATTTTTAATTACCACTAGTTCTTCCCCTTTCACTGCATAAAACACTGAACAGAGACCCATATAAACTATATTCTGAATTAAACAGCATTATAGACTACATCATTATACATTCTAACAATTAAAACAATTAAACAAAACTGCAAACTTTTTTATCCGGGGCAACATTTTCCCTTATTAATAAATCATAAACAATATACTTAAAAAAATATGATACATCAGTAGAGAAACAACATGAACAATACTGCATTTAATAATAGAGTTAAAAACTTGAATAACAAAAAAGTCAAAGCCGGCGATTTTGTTCTTTACTGGATGCAGTCATCTCACAGAGTTGAAAATAATTGGGCACTAACTTATGCAGCAAATCAAGCTAACAAAGCAAATTTGCCTCTTGTCGTATTTTTTGGTTTAAGCCAAGATTTTCCTGACGCCAATTACAGGCACTACTGGTTTATGCTAGAAGGACTAAAAGAGGTAGCTGCAGAACTAAAAAAGAATAAAACAAAATTTGTAGTAAAAGTGGGTTCGCCTGCTAAAATTTTGGTTGAACTATCAAAAGACGCTGCATTGGTTGTGGTTGATAAAGCTTATTTAAAAACAAATTTAGGCTGGTATAAGTATGCAGCTGAAAACTGTGAAGCAGGCTTAATTCAAGTTGAAGATAACGTGGTTGTTCCAGTTGAAGAAGCTTCAAGTAAAGAAGAATATTCTGCAGCAACCCTGAGACCTAAAATATTATCTAAACTTAACTATTTTCTTGAACTCCCAACAGCCGTTGCACTGAATAGGTCTTCTTTGAATTTGGAGATTGACACAATAAACATCGATGAGTTAGAAGATATCCTGTCAACCATTAAAGTTGATAAAACAGTAGATAAGTCCCCATTTTTTAGGGGTGGAACATCTCAAGCTAACAAAAACTTGGAAGATTTTTATCAGAACGATTTTGTTGAGTACGAAAAAACAGGAAATAACCCAGAAAACGGTTTAAACTCAAATTTGAGTCCCTACCTACATTTTGGGCAAATATCCCCGATTTATGTAGCTCTAAAAATGTTGAGAACAAACCAGTTAGAAAAACACAGATTCTTAGAACAACTCATAATTCGAAGAGAACTCGCTATAAACTTTGTTTACTACAACAACAAATATGACTCTTTCAGCGGATTACCGAATTGGGCACAAAAAAACCTAACAGAACACTTAGATGACAAAAGAGAATTTGTTTATAGCCTCAACGAATTTGAAGAGGGATCAACTCATGACAAATACTGGAATGCAGCCCAGAAAGAAATGGTTAAAACAGGAAAAATGAATGGGTACATGCGTATGTATTGGGGCAAAAAAATAATTGAGTGGACCAAAACACCCATGGAAGCCTTTGAATGGGCTCTTTACCTTAACAACAAGTATGAACTTGACGGCAGAGACCCAAACGGATACACTGGTGTTGCGTGGTGTTTTGGAAAACATGACAGGCCATGGAGTAAAAGAAGTATTTTTGGAAATGTACGTTACATGAATGATAAAGGGCTTGAAAGAAAGTTTGAAATGAAAAAATATCTTGACAGAGTAAAACTTTTGGTTTAGGTTTTTTTCTGTTTATCGGAATAAGTGTAAGCTTTAAATCATCTTTAATTTTGATGTATTTTTTTGGTTTTAAAGTGAACTACCCGCGGCTTCCGCCGCGGGCATCCACTAACTAAACTCGGTTTATGTATTGCTCAATTTTCTCGCTAGTTACCACACCAGCAGTTCTAACAGCATAACCATCAGACCACAAATGCCCACCCCAAAGCCCCAACTTAATCGTCGAAAACTCTTCAAACAAAACTCTAGCAGAATTACACTTAAACACACGAACCATCTCTAAAATACATACCTTTGGCTTAGCAG
>JAAZBP010000235.1 GCA_012513715.1 Thermoproteota archaeon
ACTATAGTGCACGATTAGCTGTCTGTGAATTACTACAAAAAGAGCGTCGTCAAGCTACAGCTATAGTGTTAAGAGAGGCGCGTCCAGGCTACATTATGCCTATTGGTGTTTGGCAGGTCCGCGAGAATGTTCGTAATGCAATGCGGCAAAAACCCTACATTTTCAAGAGTCTTGCTGAGTCACTGCAATTTATGAGTGGAAAATTTGAGATTCCGCTTCAACGTTGGATAATTCAGAGTGAACTACTAAAAAAGGCTCTGTTTCAGCGTAAAATAAGCGATTACTTTTCAACGAAAAATTAGCTAAAAGGTGACAGGATAATATAGTTCCTCTCGCCATGTTAATAAAGAAGAAGAAAATGTCTGCCACAATACATTACATGTTTACTCAGCATTTTGAGGTCCCAGCTAAAACTGCATATAGTTGGTGTACAAGTTTTTCTGCAGAAGACTTTTCACTTATCAACCAAGAAAACGCAGAAAGAGAAATAGTTCCTTTAACAGATGAGGTTCTGATTCTAAGAGACCGCTATAAGACTGGTCAGGGCTGGCTGATAAAAGAGAAACTGGTTCATCTTTACCCGGACGAGTTGATGTGGACATCAACACATCTGTCAGGTCCAAATAAGCATTCACAGTTCATGTATAAAATAAAAGCAGAAACCAAACAGACCTCCTACTTGGTTTTTACAGCTAACTACATTGAAGATCAAAAAAACCTTAGCGGTGAAGATGTTTGTTTGCTTACTGAGAAATGTTGCAGTGTAGATTCAGAGGTTTGGAGCCGCTTAGCTGAAGCATTAAATAAACAAAACCGAAAAAAGATTAAACATTAAAATTGGCTATAGCAGGGTTTTGGGTAAATTTAAAAAAAGACAAAAGCGTTATTACTTTACTTGGCTTGCTTATGATTAATTCAGGAGTTAAACAGTTTATTCTTCCCTATTCAGCCCAGCAGGTAAGTGGGAACCAAGCAGAGGCAGCAGCGGTATTCACGTATGCTGAGCAGAGTGGAAACAAGAATCCGGGAGTATTGCTTAAGCAGACAACAGAAACACTTACTTTTGTAGCTAAACTGGGGTATCCACTCTGGGTTTATCCTCAAACACCCATAAAGGTAATTTTTGATGGCTTAAAGAGCAAAAGTCACACAGTTTCTATTATGCAGCCTCCGTCGGCAGCTGTATTTATAGATAAACTTGAGTTTAACCAGAGGCCCCGCGAAAGATACATCAGTTTCCTATTAGAATACGGAGGCTATTTTCAGCAGTCAACCAAAGAAGCATCGATTACGGTTCCGGGATTTATAGTTGATGAGGAGTTTAAAGACGAATTTGATTGCTACTACAAACAAGCAATTGAGTTAACTACAAATGAAAATCTGATTGCGCCGTTGTTTAATCAAAAAGATGTTGCCTTAAATCTGGAGAAAATAGAAAATACAAATTGGCAATTAAGAGAAGAAAAACAAAAACTTGTCCAGTGCATAGAGCAGCTACAAAAATTAGTTAATCAACATTTAACTGAACTTGAATATGAAACAGCAGCAGTTAAAGAAGAAATTGAAGCGAAAATAAAGGCGCAACAAGAATTCATCAACCCCCAAATAGCTAAATTGGACAGTGAATACAGACAGAAAACCAAAAGAATAGCAGACAAGTTCAATGCGGAAATAGAGAGGCTTGAAAAACAGAAAATTAAAAACGGAAAAACAATTGCGTCAAATGAGGGAAAAATCAGAACCTACGAAGTTAAAGCAAAAACTCAGAGCAAAAAGGGACACAGAATCTACGAGAAACGTTGGAAGCAAAAACTGAAAAATACACAAAAAACGCAGTCTAAACTAAAAAAAGAACAGAAAAACATACAAAAAGAAATAGAGAGACTAAGCAAGCAGAAAGATGAAGCGTTGTCTGCTATTAAGTCAGAGTTAGAAGCAAAAATAGA
>JAAZBP010000236.1 GCA_012513715.1 Thermoproteota archaeon
CGCTCGGCAAAATCAACCTTAAAACTGCATGGCGTAACAGTTTCCGTATCAACCAAAACAACACCTGACGGACTAACAACCACCACATGCATAGGTACCGCAACATCAACAAACATCGGACCAGAAGACCCAGGAATCACCTTCAAAACTTCCCCGTCAAAAACAATGTTTCCTAAACCAACTGGAGCCATAAACAAACCATAAGCAAAAGTCCCACCAGACTCAACAGGAGCAAGCTGTGTTTTTGAAAATTGAATAACTGGTGCAGTCCAAACAGTAAATAACAAAATTGCCCCGATAATCACCAATATTAAGCCAAGTCTTGTAGCGTTTATTCGCATATTTCAAACCTCCGCCAGAAATAAACAAACAATGGAACCATCAAAATACTCACATAAACAATCAGCAAAGCACCAAAATCTACTGCAGAAAGAGAAATCTCTAATGCATCTGCAAACTCTGAAGATATCTTGGGAACTATACCGAGTGACTTATCCAAAAAAACCAAAGCCCCATTATAAGGAGTTAAACACAAATAATTAGCATAAAAAGCACCCTCCTTAAACGCCACTTCAGTAATTATGGTTGTTGGGAACCATAAGGCAAAGTTTACTAGAAATGCTGTCAGCACTGCTGGAATTGTACGTTTTACCACTAAAGCAACTAAAGCGCCTATGCTTCCGCAAAACATCAAAAATAAGAAGGCAACAGGTAGAGCAAACAAGGAAAGCTGTAAAACGAGCCAAGGACTTGAATAAAAAGTAAGACCCACAAAAAATGTGGTAAAAATCCAAGTAAGCAAAGCTAAAGGCAACACTACCGCAAAAAACTTGACAGTAAAAAGCATTTTTCGAGATACAGGTGCAGATAAAATTGATTGCATTAACCCCGACTCATAGTCCTTAGCAAACGATAAAGACATTAAAACTGCACACATAACGACTAAAGGCAGCATCAAGGAAGATACAACAGAACTCACGTTTTCAGCCATTATAGATTGAATAAGAACTGAAAAATTTGAATGACTAACAATCTTAGTAATAGGCTGTACTAAAAATGTGGCCATTACCGCCATTAGAGCAACGGTAATTTCTAATATGGGCCTGGCCCAAACTTTACCAATCTCAGCCTTTAGCAACGCCAAACCCACACGACCAGACAACCTGTTAAGCCTCCTCAACAGCCAATTTAAAAACGGCTTCTAAATCGGACTTTACCATTTTAACTTCATCCAAAGATGCACCGGCTTGGCCTATGAGCAAAGGCAAACGCTGCTTAAACAATCCAACATCGCTCACTGTAACCTGCAGAGAATCATCAACTGTCGATAAATCCTCAACATACGGCTCATCTTTCAAAAGAGCCACCACCGACCCAATTGGTTGTACTTTGACAATGAATTTTGTTGTAGCAGTTTTATCAGTCATTTGCTCTAAACCCCCTTGACGCAACAGTTTACCCTTGTTCATTAAAATGAAGTTATCACATACTCTTTCAAGCTCAGATAATATGTGGCTTGAAATCAAAAACGAAGTGTTCTTTTCTTTATTCAAAAAAGCTATTAATTCAAGGATTTTGGCTCGATTTAGCGGGTCTAAATTTGAAGTGGGTTCATCAAGAAACACAAGCTCAGGATTACCCAAAAGCGCCTGTGCTAAGCCAAGTCTTTGACGCATACCCGCCGAATATCCGCCGATACGTCGGTCATGAGCCGCCTCGTCAAGCTCAACAAGCTTCAAAAGCTCCTTTAGTTCAACTAAAGACTCAGACGCCCCCTTTAGTTTAGCCATTAGCTTTAACTGTTCAAGACCTGACAGGTGGTCGTAAAAGGCAAGTTTTTCGTATAAAACTCCTACTTTGCGGCGAATAGCATAAGAGTTGTTCCAGCAATCAAATCCAAATAGTTCTGCTTTGCCTGCATTAGGTTTGATTAGTCCTAAGCTTAGCCTGATGGCTGTTGTTTTGCCTGCGCCATTTGGGCCGATTAACCCATTGATGCCGCGGTGTATTTCTAAACTAAGGCCGTCAAGCGCAGTTGTAGCGCCAAACCGTTTTGTTACAGATTTAAATTCGCCAATAACTTCAGTAGAACTCATAGTGTGCACCCTCTTTTTTTGATACATGAGCGATGTGAATTTTTAGAAATTCGGAGTTGGTTTTTGGTCTGCCGCTCTTTTTCTTCTTTGAAGATGATTTATAGGTTAAAAATGCAACCGAAATAAACACTGCAACAAATACAGGTATTAAAATTAACCAGGGAAGCGAAGGATTTGAAGGAGACGAAGGTGGTGTTGTGCGTAATTGCCCACCGTTTGATGATGGGTTAGGCGAAGGATTTGATGGCTTTGATACGATGGATGGGTTCAATGGATCCGTAAAATCCCATAAGGTGAAGTTCAGGTTTTCTGAATAATCCGACAAAAGAAAGACTCCGTTGTAGAGAAGAGCCACATCCACCTTGTTAAAAAGTACCTCATCCATAATGTACTCAGGAGGGCTAACAAGTATACCAGTTGTTGTATCATAAAACAAAAGAGGTGTCCACATTGATTTTGATCCGTCGGGTTGTTGATAGACCCCTTCAACTCTTTTTGAAGACACAAAGTAATCTTCAATTAAAGTTGCTGTTCGCGCATCAGGCATAACAGTGCCAGAAAAAGACCAGTTTTCTGTTTGAAAGATTTGGATA
>JAAZBP010000237.1 GCA_012513715.1 Thermoproteota archaeon
AAGAAAGAGGGTTGGGCTGCACCCAAGAACTTAGAAACCGCAAAAACCGCGGTTTCCTAGATAGTTAATTTATTCTATATAAAAAATAAAAAGTAAATCAAGCTCCCTTTTTTCTAAACAATGTTAAAATAACATTTCATAGTAAAATGTTATTAAGGACTTGTTACATATAATAAACCATGTCAATGTCTTACCAATATATTGCAGGAATGTTTGATGGTGAAGGAACACTAAGCATTTTTAGACATCACGCACCATCTTTTAGAAAGAATATAAAGCGGGGATATGCACGAGAATTTCGTTTAAATATAGCAAACACCAATCTTGACGTTATATTAGAAATCAAAAAATTCTTAGGATATGGAGAAATAATAACCCACAAACACGCTAACTGTTTCTCATTTTCGATACGGTTCTGCCCTACACAACTTAGAATATTATTACCAAAAATACTACCCTATTTGATAATAAAAAAAGACCTAACTATGATTATGTTTGAAGCTTTAACAACAGTTAAAAACTTCAATATACCCATAAAAAGACGGGAAGAAATATTATTACAATTAGAAGAAAAATTCTGGGCGTTCAAAAAAACAATGAAACCTTATTTATGTGATGACTATGCAACCTAGCATCAAATCACAAGTATTTGAGATAAGAAAACTAATTGACACGGCCACCCCTGAACCTTTCAAATATGTTTTAATGGATGTCTATTTAAAAGCTGGGCGAATATGTGAAAGTGTTGCACGAAAAGTACCACAGGACAAAACAACCACACCATACGGCCCTGTAGGTATTGACGCAACCTTGGAAGATATAGATGGACATGAAGCCGTTGTTTTAACAGTACACACAGCTAAAAGAAAAGGAATAGAAAGAATAGTTGCAGTACCCACTGAGTTTGAACCGTGGGCTAAACCATTATACAATTATTACAAACAATATGGAAATAAACCTGTTTTTAATTTAACACGCCAGTGGGTTTGGGTTAGAGCAAAGACCCTATTTGAAGGGCATACATACCCAATAAAGAGCTACAAAATTTGTAAAGATAACACTCTGCTGGAAGTCCCAGCCCACGATAAGAGATTCACGTTGCATGCGCTTCGTCACTTAAGAGCTACCGAGCTTGTTAGGGTTTTCCACTTTAAAGCAGAGGACCTCGCAGCTTATTGCGGTTGGCGATTAACCACTGTCACGAAAGCAACAAGTGTTATGGAACGCTACATTGACTTAGGCGCCTACCTAGAATACTTCCCAAAACTACTAAAAAAAAACTACTAAAAAAACGATAATAATGATAAAATTCCACAAATACATGAAGGAATGTTAAACATGCACATACCATTTTCAAGAACCGTAAAAATACTTATAAAAAATAAAATACTTGAATCACAAATAAATGAGATTAGCGTTAACTGGGTTTTTGATAAATTCCACAAAGATATGATAGTTAGTGAATATGATGAGTGGTTAAAAACCTATGGTGCTTTACCAATAAATAACAACACCATATTAGATATAGGTGCAGGTGAAGGTGAAACAGCATTATTTTTTAAATACCACAATGCACAACAAGTTATAGCGGTGGAACCTAACAAAGAATTTTTTAGTTACCTAAAAGTTAATGCTGAAAAAAACAATTTTTTGGCAATAAACGAAAAAATAAGCCTACCACTACTCAGACAATACATGCCTCATGTAGACGCAATAAAATGTGATATAGAAGGATACGAAGAACTACTATTAAATTGTAACATCGTAAAACCTATAGTTTTAGAACTACATGGATTACCATTAATTGAAAAATTCAAACAACAAAACTATATTATATTCAAAAACATTTCTGATACTGAAGCAGAAAAAGTAACTTGCACCCGATATGCCTATAAAAATTTGCCTAAAAGGAAACAACAAAAATGATAAACATAAGTTAAGCCAAAACCCCTACCTTTTTAACATAAAAAACATGACTTATAATTATCCATCAAATAACACACATAGTTAGGTCCTGTAAACTTTTCATAGACACAAAAACACGCGGCTAAAAACCCTATTTACAGCGTTCATCCTCCAAACTCCTAAAGTGACCACAGTAACCCCCGCCTGTTCTACAAGTCACAGAGCCAGACATGTAAAACCCACATTTTTTAGCATATTTACACACAAAAACCTGCATTACTTTTTATGCCTCCACTGCTCAAGCAAATCCAACTGCTCCAACTCATCCCTCGTTCGACACCGCTCACCCAACCGATCCAACCCCGCAATCTCCTCTGCAACACCAACAGCATCTTTCTTAGAAGCACCACACGGCAACCACAAAACACAACGCTTAGAACTCAAGAGATTGAACCCCCATGCTTCTCATTAGTTTCAACCGACAAAAACCTTGAAATGCACCTGTCTTTGTGGCTTCTAACTCTGTTTTCCGCTAAAACCACATATTCTGCTTCTTTTTCTATTCCAATGTAGTTTCTACCTAACATTTTAGAGGCTAAACACGTTGTTCCGCTACCACAAAAAGGGTCAAGAACTAAATCGTTTGGTCTGCTACCTAAAGTGACAAGATACGACATCAACTTCAAAGGCTTCACAGTAGGATGAAAATTCCTTTTAGGTAAAGTTTCAAACCGTTCAAATCCTTTACTAACTACACCACTTGTATTATTTGCGGTTGTAAACATAACTGCTCTTGCCTTATCTTCAGGTAAACTTTCGCATCCTTTGTTCCGTTCTGACTTACTGGCTTTGGGAACAACCAGAAAAGGGTAAGTGTCTTTCACTTCTTTAGGCAACTTCTTTACTGCTTCTGTGAACCAAGCGTCTAAATCAAAGTAACGATTAAAAGAACCAACATCACCATATCCACTCATATGGTTTTGTGTATCATCAAAACCACAACTGTTAAGAGTAAAAACTGAACCATTTCTTGGTTTGCGATTTACATAGTTACTCGGGCTTTTAGTTGTTTTTCCATCATCTAAGATGTTGTCTGATGCAAGTAGATTAGCTGGAAAACGACCTTTCACCGCATCAACTTCAACAACACCTTTTTTCCAGCCACCTTCAAACGGTGTATTATCACCCTTATACCGTTCATGATACCCTCTACGGTTAAAATCGTATTCTTCAACATCCTTTTGATTAACAATGGGTACTCTGCAATCGTCAAGCCACGTTACACCCTTCCCGTTTGCTAAGGCTTGGTCAACAAAACTTTTCTCTGACAGAGGCTTCATAGCTACTATGATTACTTCTACGGCTGGCTTAGGCTGAAACCCACCATACGAACCATCAAGAGATTTAGCTTCTTCTGATTGCGGTAAATGGTCATAGAGTTGCTTAGTTGACTCGGTTTTTCCGTCTTTTCTGCCAAAATTGTTAGCGGTAATATCTTCAAACTTCCTATAAGTAATCGGAATGTTGTTTGTGTCATGCCCAAGTTTCTTATCAACAGCTTTGCTAATATTCATCGCCTTCGGAAATCCACTTGCGTAAGTCCAATATATTGAAGTGAAATCTGTTCTGAAACCTGCTTCTCCAATTCTAACTATCATTTGTGATAATACATCTTGTCTTGGACTACTCATAACAAACATGAAAGAACCATGCTTCAAAACCCTAAGGCACTCTCTCCACACTTCAACAGAAGGCACAGCCCTATCCCAATCTTTCCCCATAAAAGAATAGCCGTAGGGTGGATCAGTAACTAAGCAATCAACACAGTTTTCAGGTAACGAAGGCAAAACATCAAGGCAATCACCCTGAATTATTTGATTAACCATTTCTCGTTGAATAACAGTCATTCGTCAAAATCCTCCCTTATGTTTGAAAAATTGTGTTTTACACGTTCTGCAGTCCAGTTTGTGCTTACAATCACAAATATCAATTAATTTAAAATAACAAACAGGCAGTTCCCAAGAACCTTCATATGGTTCACCATCTAAAGTTTCTTCAAAATCAAAGTTTGCACTTAACAAAGCAAACCGAAGCCGCCTTACAAAACCCCAATTTTCGGTAAAAACCTCATAACATTTCTTATCATAGTTATACCGACAATGTTCCAAAAGAAAGGGTTTTAACTTAGCATAATCGTCTTTAATCACAGGACCTGTAGTTTTTATTTCAATAATAGTATTTTCACATTCAGTAGTATAATTTACTACAAGATTCTGAGACATTTCTTCTTTTGCTGCTTCAGCTTCTTCCTGAAAAGCTATTCTTTGCGAACAATAACCACCATATTTGCCCTCAGCGTTGTAACCGCCAGATACATAATCATCACATTCTCTACACTTACATTCAAAACATAAACACCCAGGTTCTGCTTCGTCACATTTAAGACAGCATCCTTCGTTCTGTTCAAAAGACTCATAATTCATTACTGCAAAGAACCTCCTTTTTGTATAGTTTTAAGTCTCGGTACACACGGCCATGAACATCCTGTTTCTTAACTACATCAAAATGAAAAGCGCAGAAATGTTTAACCGCGCCAGACTCTACAAACACGCCAGAAGCAACAGCTTCCTTTTTGCACCCATTAAAACAGCATTTAACGTGTTTAACAGGCAGCTTAGATTGACCATTAAAAAGCTGTAGTGTCAACTGGGGATTGCCAGGCGGCCAATGATGAACCTTAAAAAGTAGTTGAATCGCCTCTTTTAGCAGATCATAAACTGTGATTTCATCTTG
>JAAZBP010000031.1 GCA_012513715.1 Thermoproteota archaeon
ACAGCATTAATTGTTAAGAACCAACGTTTTTTGGTTAATATCAACAATGATATTTCCATAAACATCAGCAAGGCTACTTAAAATATTTTCCATAAAAAACGTGTAATTACCATTCAAATACGAAAATAGTTAAGCATAGAAAGTGAATTAGAACTGTGCAACTTTTTGCTGAACACTTGTTTTTTGTGAATTATAATTGTAAATGGAGTTATCTATTGTATTAGTGTTTTTTATTATTGGAAATGAGGTTTTTGATTAAACAAAAAAATGGAGTTGTGAAATCATAGAAGTCATTGTCAAAAAATAGGACAAAAACAGTTTTGAATCCTAAAAGTTATGATGAAAATTACTAGACGAACAGATGAAAACACTCAAGCCAACATGTTTGATGCATGGACTTATTGGAGTATTGTTTTAAAGTATAGCTGTAAAAAGTAAATGAAATTAGAGGGACACAGCCATAGGGGTTAAAAATTTTATTCTCCTATCAAATAGTTGTATATATTGTCTGCAACTGGCGTATTTATTTTATAATTGATGTTAACAATTGGGAGTTCAGCTCCGGAATTATTTGTGATTGTTGTTTGATTATACTCGTAAGGTGTTAAATCACTGATATAATAGAAATCATCGCTTTCTGCATCAGATTTTTTTACGAATAAAAGAATTCTTAGTCCTGTTTCCTGATGTTTTTGAATCCTTGAGACATCGGGGGATTTAACAGTTTTTTTATTTCGAGTCATCCAATGGAAGGTGTTGTTGCTAAGAAAATAGTCCTGATACTTTATGCTTGCTCCGATATCTTCTCTTTTGGAGTAAGTAACAAAAATTGGGCAAGTATTGGCTTTTATTTTGTATCCGAATATTGTTCCATGTTCATCTTTTGGCCAGTTTAAAATTCTGCAAACATCTTTTCGGGAATATTTTTGATAAAGAGAGAATCCATTGAAAAAGTGTTTTGGATCAAAGGAATATTTGAATCTATAAATTCCAAAATTAATTGTATCTAACAAATGTGACCGAAAAGTTGAAGATGCCAATAAGTCGTCCAGCGCCTTTGTTTTCGAGAGAATTTCTTTATCAGATAATTCAACATATTTTATTGAACCATATTTTTTGCAATCACTCTGCAGATGGAATTCACAATTCAGGTAATTAATAGCAGAAGCGATTGAATTGGATTCTATTCGGTAATCTTCTTTTAATATTCTTTTAAATTCATTTAATGAAACATGACCTTTCTCGAGAAGTAATTTTAGGAGTAGAACATCCTCTAAGCGTTTTCCATCGCACACTTCTTTTGCAAAGAAGCTAAGACGCCTAATTTGTAAGGGAGACAAATCTCCAATATGCTCTTCTTTATCTATAAATGCATAAAGTGAACCGTATTTTTTAACATAAATCGTCGGATCCCGGCTTCCGTGTTCCACGAAATCCATCATAGAGGGAATACGGCCCAATTTGTATTTTAAAAGAGAGTAATCCTCTTTTAATTCTTTGTAATTGTTAACTCTTGCAGTATCAATTGCTTTGTAAATCCTCTGTTTTGATATTTGGTCAAAATTAACTGTAGATGTGCCGGGAATTAGGTTGCTTCCAGTTGAGATTAATTTTCGAAGTGTATCTTTGTTATATGATCTGTCCCCATAGAGAGCGATTGGCACCATATAGTTGTTTGTATAATTGCCAATAAAATCGATTACAGTCAAAAAGTCTTTATTTTCTGCTTTTCGTAATCCTCGCCCTAGTTGCTGAACAAATACGATTGCTGATTTAGTCGGCCGTAGCATAATAATTTGATTAACAGAAGGAATATCAACGCCTTCGTTGAAAATATCAACAGTTAAAATGTAGTTTAGGTAATCTTCTCGATTGTCAGATTCAAGGCGCTTAATACATTCTTCCCTTTCCTGTTCATTATTTTCTCCAGACAATGCAATAGTTCTATAACCTTTGAGATTGAGTTTTTTTGAAAGTTCCTTTGCTTCTTCGACACGACTACAGAAAATTAAGCCTTTAATTCTTCCTCGGTCACATCCATAAAACTTTGAATTTTCGATAATTCTTTCAACGCGTTCATTTGAAACAAGATTATTAAATTCAGTATAATCATCTACTAACTTTCCATCTATTGAAATATCAGTTACTCCATAGTAATGAAATGGTGAAAGCATATCCTCTTCTAAGGCCATATTGAGTCTAATTTCGTAGGCGATATTGTAATCAAATGCATTAAAGATGTCAAAACCATCTGTTCTTTCTGGGGTTGCTGTCAACCCAAGTAAAAACTTGGGAGTGAAGTATTCGAGGATTGTTTTGTAAGATTTTGCGCCTGATCGATGAACTTCATCAATTACTATGTAATCAAAATGAGTGGTAGCGAATTTTTTAAGAATGTCTGGTTTTGAAAGAGTTTGAATTGTTGAGAAAATATATTCCGCTTCAAGATCTTTCTCTGATCCAGTAAGAACACCCATTTTTTTGCTGTTACCAAAAATTCTTTTGAAAGATTTCATAGCGGTTCTAGCTATGTTTTCGCGATGTACAACAAACAGGAATTTTTTTGGATCTACTAATTTGACATCAAAAGTTGAAAGGTAAGTTTTTCCGGTTCCTGTTGCAGAAATAAGGAGGGCTTTTTTATGCCCCTCAGACCTAAGTAACTTTAAAGATTCTAATGCAGAACTCTGCATTCTGTTAGGAATGATAGGTCGGATAGTTGTGATAGATTCTTCTTCGAATTCGTAAACAACTTTACGCTCTATTTTGCGTTGTTTCTTATAGATTTCCTTGTATGTATTGAGCCATTCTGGAGTTACTGGCGTTGCACATTTGTAAAGCCTATCAAATTCTTCAAATGTATCTACTATTAGTGAGCCTTTAGAAGATGTTGTGACTTTTAGGTTCCATTCCTGATTTTTGCATAGAGCATCTGCTGTTAAATTGCTGCTTCCGATGATAAGAGAAATGGTTTTGTCTTTTCGTAAAATATAGCCTTTTGAATGAAGATGTTGTTCTTGACTAATGATTCTTATGTCAAGATTCTTCAAACCAATAAGACGTTCTAACGCTCTGGGCTCTGTAAAGTATTGGTACTCAGAAACGATAATTTTTCCTTGAACTTCCTTTTTTTCTAATTCTTTGAGAGTTTCTATGAGACTAGCAACACCACTGTTGGTAACAAATGCTACAGAAAAGAAAAATTCATCACATTTTTTTAGTTCCATTATGATATTTGAAAGGACTTTTGATTCTTTGCTGTTCAGAAGTAATTTTGGTTGATATTCAGCCAATGATTTAGCAGAATGGTCAATGCAGCCAGTGATTAGACTTTTACATATTTCACGATGTAAGCCATTTCTATTCAATACAGTTTACCTTTTCTAGTTTTTTTACAATAGGATAATCTGCAGGCGCCCAATCTAGCTTATGAAGGCCATTTTGGGTCATCCATTTGTAGTTTATATGTTCTTTTTGTCTGAAATGGTCTGAGGTGAGGTGGCAAAGATAACAATACATAGTGATTTCAAAATCAGGATATTTGTAACTTACTTCACCGAAATAATCAGAGTCAGATACATGGAGGTCTATGTCCAGTTCCTCTTTTAATTCACGCATAAGAGCTTGTGGACGGTTTTCTCCTGGCTCTACTTTTCCCCCAGGGAATTCGTATTTGAAATTCAGATATTCATATTTTCCTATATTACGTTGCATGCACAAGATTTTACCCTTGAAAATCAGAATTCCGCCTACGACTTCTAAGTGTTTCATTTTAAACCTTAATTGAATATTATCCGCTAACATATTAGCCTGTCTAAAATATACCCTTTTGAGAACTAAACAATGGAAAAATGTTGCTGTCCAGTGTTTAGGGGATTTGGGTCATGTTGTCGCGTAGAGCTAGCCAGCGTTTAAACTCTAAGCCTGTGCATTTTCCTTTTCCCAGCCAGTTATCACCATATTTGTCAGTTAACTTCTGATTGTAGGATTCAAAAGTCTCTGCTTCACCTATTTCTATACTGGACTTCTTCTTTTTCACCTATCAACAGCTCCCAAGTTGCTTTTCCACTTTTTTGTTAATGCATTATTTTTAGC
>JAAZBP010000032.1 GCA_012513715.1 Thermoproteota archaeon
AAGACTTACCCTGAACACAAGACTATACCCTTAGAGTTTAATGTTCCAGAAGAAGCAAAGTCTTTTAGTGAAATATTACAGAAGCGTAAGAGTGTCCGAAACTTCTCAGAACAATCTTTGACTCTTAATGATTTATCTTTCCTCTTATGGGCAAGCACAGGTGTTGTTAGAGTTAATCGTGATTATGCGTTCCGCACTGCTCCATCCGCTGGAGCCTTATACCCAATAGAAACCTATTTGGTGGCTAAAAAAGTTGAAAACTTACCAAGTGGCATATACCACTACAATATCGCTTCAAATGCTCTTGAAGAACTAAAGTTAGGTGATTTTTCAGAGGCAGTGACTCATGCTGCTCTTGAGCAGGATATGTGTAATCATGCGCCAGTTACTTTTGTTTGGTCAGCTATTTTTTCTAGGTCAAAATGGAAGTATAAACAGAGGGCTTATAGGTATGTGTACTTGGATGCTGGTCATATAGCTGAAAATTTGGCTTTAGCTGCTGTAAGCTTAGGGTTGGGATCATGCCAAATTGGTGCAATATTTGATGACGAAGTAAACAAGTTAATAGATGTTGATGGAGAAGAAGAAAGCGCGGTATATCTCAGTGTAGTTGGGTATCCCAACTGCTGATTGATTGCATGATACAATTTTTATTATGTTAGCTTCATTTACCTCTTTTTTTTTAAGTTACACTTTGTTTTCATTATTGCTATAAAAAATTTTTATTAGTTATATATCCTGAGTATTAGTTTAGGGTTAATGCAGTTTTTGAGAGCGAGTTTAAATATCACCAACATAGAGAATTAATAGGGTATTTTATGCAAAAAAATCAAATTAATTATTTTAGATACCTAAACATAATTGCCTTCATCGTAACCATAATAATAAACAGTTTAGCTGGCAGCACAACTTTCATTGGAGGTCAACTTACAGCTCAGGTTTCAGATGCAAATCCCACTTTAATCACACCAGCTGGTTATGTCTTTTCAATATGGGGAATAATCTATCTTCTGCTAGGTATATTTACAGTCTATCAAGCTCTACCGCGAAATAAGGACCGCTCATTCCAGAAACAAATCAGCTTTTTCTTCGTTTTAAGCTGTGTAGCCAACATTCTGTGGCTTTTTGCTTGGCAATACGGACAGCTTCCACTATCAGTTGGACTAATGCTACTGCTGTTAGCGTCACTAATCATGATATACCAGCGGTTAGGCATAGGAAAAACTGTGGTTCCACTAATAGAAAAGCTTGCTATTCATTTACCATTCAGCGTTTACTTAGGCTGGATTACAATAGCAACAATAGCCAACATTTCAGCTACTCTAGTTAACGTCGGTTGGGACGGAGCAGGCATAGATCCGACAACTTGGGCTATAGTCGTGGTTGTAGTAGCAGTGCTAATTACTCTTCTAACTTTAGCTCTAAGAAAAGACATTGCTTATGCTTTAGTTATAGTCTGGGCTCTAGTTGGTATAGCGGCAAAACAAATTCAAAACCCCACCATAGTTACCTTAACTCAGACAAGTGCCATCGTAATCGCAGTTGCAATTATAATAACAGCAATAGCGATGTTTTTGCTGAAAAAACGAAAAAAAGCCTAAACTGTTAGGCTTTCCCCATCTTTTTTACTTTTTAAAGTAAACTTACCTATTATTTTTAGGTGCAGATTTTTTTAGCCCATGCTACAGCATTGGATAAGTCTTGCTGGTTTGGGTGGTCACGTCTAGCGAAACCGAAAGTTTTACCGAAACACTTGAAATAGTCATCAAGTAGATTCTGATTTTTATTTTCCAGAATCTGCTTTACACGGTTAAATGCTAAAACATCACTTTTACCGCCTCCAGCCCAAGTCAAAAAAAGCGCAAACTGTCTATCTCCATACGGTAATTTCAACTGTTTTAAAAATTTAAGCATAATCAGGCTCGGTTCGCCTCCGCGAATCCAAGTGCCCAATAATATAAGCTTGTACTCCTCAAAAGAAAATGTGGAAAAATCTGATTCATCTAAAAGTTTTACCGAATCACAGTTTAATTCTTGGGCAATTGCACATGCCACTTTTCCTGTGTTACCACTATTAGTGGAGTAGACTATAATTGTTTTCATTTATTCAACCTGTTAAGAACTGACCCAGTAAAAACTTTAAAGCCTTTTCACTCAAAAATTATTCTATGTTTTATTTTCTATAAAAACTATTTTCTTTGGAATGATTAAGTTTAAATTGTATCTGATATTAACCCTTGCAGTGAGGGTGTTTGGGTGACTCGTGAAGTCCTCATGGTTATTGGGTTTATTTCCCTTCTTTTAAATTTGTTACTGGTTTTTTTCTTTTTTAAAGCTTACCGCTATCAACGTTCATCTATTGTATTATGCTTACCTCTTGGTTTCTTATTTTTAGCTATATCATACGTCTTTCTTTTTGCACATTTTTTTTATCCATATGTCCCAGGCCTTTCCAGTCCCTTAATGTGGTTACGCGTTGTAACTCAAACTTTAGGGTACACTCTTATCGCTTCCTCTTATTTGCTTTCAAGGAAAAATAATCGGACATCTAAGTTCAGCTTTTCCACCCTTTCAGTTTGGTCAATTGTTTCTGTGATTTCCCTTTTTGGGCTTTTATTAGTTATTGATCCTATAGGTACTCTTTCAATTTATTCCATAAATGGAATTTTTACTGCGGCCAATCTTGCACTGTTAACCTACATCCTGTATTTTATAATTACAAATTTAGAAATGAAACAAGGTAGTGTTTATGGTTTAGTTAGTGCGCCCATAGCATTTGCTTTTCTTTGGCTAGGTCAATTTTCCTTCCTGATTTGGAAGTTTGATGGTGGTACTGCCTCATTATATAGTTCTGAAATTACGCGAGTAATCAGTCTGATCCTTTTTATTAGAATTTATTATTTGGTCAGTAGGGGGTGTAGCAGACCGATTGACATTAATGAAGAGAAGTAAAGTTGACATATATTCAGATGTCCTTGAGTGTATATGCTCTGAGGGAGGTAAAATCGGAAAAGCTAGCCCTACACGGGTAGCTCGTCGCGCTAATCTTCCATACGACCGGTTTCAAAAAATTTTGGAGCACTTTATTGGGTTGGAAATGGTTAACCGGACAAAAGATGGTTTACTGATTACTGCTAAGGGTCTTATCTGTTTAGAACAGATATGTCGGTCAAAAGAGTTTTTTAGACGTATGGGCTTATCTATTTAGATAAGCTTACAAATAAGGCTGTCTCTTAATTTTATTGTGTCGTCAGTGTTAAGTATTATATTTCATTTTTTTTAGTTATTTTAAGTAAAACTGGTTTCCTAATAACACTATTGAATCAATTGTGTTTTAAGGTAGCTATTTGTATCTTTATTCTCTTTTAATCTTGGTTTATCCAATGTACATGACCATGTTGTTTCAAAGTAATCTTGGATTACTTTTACAAGCACTGAATTGTTTGACCACAAAATAGGTGTCTGATTTAAGTCTCCTTCTTCTGAAGTTGCCATCTGTATTTCTTTTTTGTCATAAATCGCTATGAAAGCTTGAGGCAAATGTGGAACATATTTTATTTGGCAGCGGGTATTTTTGCATAAATCTGTAAAAATCTTTGTTAGAGTTTTATTTCTGGTGTTTTTATCTAAGATAAATCTGACTATTACTCCTCTATTGACTGCCTCGTTGATTTCGTCGCTTGCAGATAATAATGTTTGATTAAAACTTTTAGCTGAAGTTATAAAATCAATTTTTTTCTTACTTTTTACTATTGCCTCTTTGTTTTTGTTTATGCTATTTTGTCCTCTGGGAACCAAAATAAACGTGTCGTCTTCAGCATCTGTTATCTCGTTGGGTTTTTTTGCGAACTCTTTTAGCAACTCTTCTGACTTTTCTTTTAACTCTATTATTTTTTTGTTTTTTTGGTCCATTAAAATCGATATTGCGTCACATAAAGGTATGGCCTTGTACTTTGTTGGTGTACATAAAATGGTTTCAATTAGACCGTTAGTTTTAAGTTGAAGAATTGCACGATAAGTTTCTGGTCTACCAACACCTGAATAATTTGAGATTGTTCTTATAGTTGATGTTCCATTTTCTACTAATGCTAAAAATATTTTTGCTTGTGTTTTGTTAACTCCAAGCTCAGCAAGAGTTTTTATGCAGTTTTCTTTATCTTGCATACATTAATCTTATTAAAATTTGTATATAACCTAGATGCACGTCTAGTACATCCTATTTTTATCTGTTGTTGCAGAACCAACCAACACCATCTTATAAATTATGACTTACTAATGTTACTGCTCAGGCGAACGGCTAGTTCCACTAAGGACTAGTCTTTACCCGAAAAATTTGGAGATAAGAAAAAAATGCAAACGTCAAAAAATAAAACTATTGCTACATTTTTTGCTATAATTCTAGTATCAAGTATGTTTATGTCAATAATACCAACAATTACCGCATACAATACCGCCACGCAAGAAGCCATTGATGAGGGAATGAATTGGGATTTGGATCGAGATGCTTCATCCACCAGATTGCTAATGTGGGAGAGGTACCGTGATGAGGTTCCAACTTGGGTTTATGCTGTAATCACACCTAACCCAGTAGGTGTTGGACAAAGATTCACTATGGTGCTGTTTAACCCACAAGTACCCGTTGGGGCTTCTGAAGGCAACGACGTAAGATATCAATATCACGTAATTGTGACAAAACCTGACGGTTCAACAGTTAGACTACCCTCAAGTGGTACATTTGTATCTGACTCTACAGGAACAACCTTCTGTGACTACACACCAGACGTAACAGGCAACTACTCAGTAATGGTTGTCTTCGAAGAACTCTATTGGCGATGGAGCGACAGTTCCACTTTAAGAAACTATTACGGTGTTACTTTATTATCCAGTAATCGCACCTACACAGTGACAGTACAGGAAGATCCTGTCTACCCAACAGCAATAACTCACTACCCACTTCCAACTGAGTACTGGTCTAGACCAATTGAAGGTCAGAACGATGCTTGGGGTGTAATCTCTTCAAACTGGCTTAACAACTGCATGGACCGAGACAATACGAGTGGTCAAAACAGATTCCAAACCCAAGGCATCGCGCCAAACAGCGGACACATACTTTGGACAAAACCAACTGAAGACGGAGGAGTAATAGGAGGGGACGACTTCTATTCTAGACCTGGAGAAGTATTCAATGCAGGACACCAATATCAAACTAGATTCACAAACCAAATCATAATGCACGGTCGTTTAATTTACCAAGAACCAATAACTTGGAGCGGTTCAGGCGGTGACTATGTATGCGTGGACCTAAAGACTGGAGAAGAAGTTTGGCGCAATAAAACTATGAGCGCAAATCCATCGTTTGGTTATTACTATGACTTTGACGACATGAACCAACACGGAGTAGTTCCACCAGGTATGTTATTCTCAAATAACTTTGGTACGGCAATACACCCGCGCTATGGAACCACTATACCATTGAACATCATCGAAGTACCTTCTGGAACTGAAGTTATAGGTCCAAAAGGTGAAATCCTACGATACGTCTTACGAAATGATGGGACTTCATCAAACCCTAACTGGAACTTGTACCAATGGAACTCTTCTAGAGTGTTTACTTCACAAACCTCTGGGACAAGAAACGCTAGTCTCGATAGTATGCTATCACAAGCCACAACCTACAGTGCACCAACTATTCCCACTTGGGACTGGAAAACACCAGTGAACTTCAGACCAGCCGGCAACCCCTCAATCAGAGCAGCAATATACAATGATGTAATACTGGTAAGCAACGGTTCATTCCCAGCTGCAGGAACAAGCTCACTATACTACCACAATGCAGAAGAAACCACTATAACAGCTATCAGCTTAAAAGAAGGGCAATGCGGACGTGTCCTTTGGAGTAAAAACTACCAGATGACCTTCCCAGATGGAACACAGAAAATCTTCATACGCGCTGGCGAAGGTGTATTTGTCATGCAACATATGCCATCATTGACTTTCATAGGCTATGATATGTACACTGGAAATGAACTTTGGAGATCTGAGCCACAAGCTGACTTTAACCCATTCGGTTACTTCAGTTGGGTCAGCCTCATGAACGTACATGCGACTTCAATTGCCTATGGTAAATTGTTCACTGCTGGCTACACAGGAGCGGTCTGGTGTTATGACCTTAAAAATGGTTCATTACTCTGGAGACAAGAAGCACCTACAGGCGGAGAAATTTTCAAGTACTACACTGTAATGGTCGGAACTATTGCTGACAACAAAATCTACATCGGGACTCACGAGCACTCAGCTGATACACCACTTCTAAAAGGCGCTAAAATACGTGTCTATGACGTCGAGACCGGTGAGGAAATCTGGAGCATGTTAGGTTGGGCTCATCCTCAAACAATGGCTATCGCTGATGGTACACTGATTTACTGGAACAACTATGATCATCAAGTTTATTCTGTCGGTAAAGGTCCAAGCAGCACATCTGTTTCAATAGCAAATGATGTTGTACCCTTCGGTAGCAGCGTCATGATCAAAGGTAACGTTATTGATGTTTCACCTGGAACAAAGCAGTCACAGCAAGCATTACGTTTCCCTAACGGTGTTCCAGCAGTTTCTGATGAGAGCCAAAGTGCATGGATGGAATACGTCTACATGCAGAAGCCACGACCAACAAACGCTACAGGTGTAACAGTTGAACTATACGTACTTGACTCAAATAACAACTATAGACCAATTGGAACAACAACAGCAGACGCTGATGGATTCTTCAGCTACAACTGGATGCCAGACATTGAAGGCAAATTCACAGTATACGCACGTTTCGAAGGTAGCGAATCCTACTGGCCTTCCCATGCAACAACAGCATTCAACGTTGACCCTGCACCCGCAACACCTGCACCTCAACCAACTCAAGAGCCATCTGCAGCAGACCTCTACTTTATCCCAGCAGTCATCGGTTTATTCGTAGCAATAATCGTAGTTGGTCTATTGATTATCTTCATGCTGCGAAAACGTGAATAAACACACAACCAACAAAACTATCTTTCCCCTTTTTTAGTCAAAATTTGCATCGAAAAAATATGTGGGCTGAATGGGCTCTGGGCAAAAAATGTAGGTTCATTCATCGCAAAAGTATCATTTTCCTTTTCCTCCTAATACCCGGAGCCCCAGCAAACTCTTAACTCGCAAAATATCTGCTGTTCCACTGTTTCCTGTTCGTTAAATACGTTTTTATTGACTTAAATTTTAAGTGCGCCTTGTTTACATCAGAGATGTGTCATATTTTTCTTAATTTTTATGAATTTTTCTTATATGTGCTGTTTTTTATGATTTTTTCTTAAATATGTTAAAATAAAGTTAACTATTTTATCATTTGAAGAGGTTTGATTGATTTGGCCAAGATGCATAAGTCTATCTGTTATTCATGTGGCGAAACCAGCCCCGAATATGTGCTTGACGACCGTCCACTATGTTGGACATGTTATAGACGTGAAAGGAACCTTGCACTTGGCGATTAGATTGTAACCTCTAGACAAAACAGTTTGTAAAAATGGTGAATTTATGACCGATCGTGTCCAAAATAACAGCTCCTACCTAAACTCTAAATCAACTGTAGGAACAAATACCCGAGTAAAAGATACAAGTACAATCAGCGGTATGTGTCCAATTTGTATCCGTGAATGTTCAGTTCTCTGCGAAATTGGGCTCTCTACTTTTCGAGGACGAGAAGCTCTGTATCCTGAACCAATTCAATTTGGAAGGAGCACAGCTGGGTCACTGAAAAATTTTGGGTTAGACTGGAGCCACTTCAACATCCAAGCAAGTCTTTTTGAAGCTGAAGGTTTAGACGGAAACCTTGGAGAAGCAATATTTCCCAATGTGAATATCGAAACAAAAGTTGGCGGTATGCCTCTAAAGTTACCAATCTTAACTGGGGCATTTGGCTCCACTGATGTAGCTGCACTTAACTGGGGAGGATTAGCAGCTGGAGCTGCAATAGCAGGTGTCTCAATTACAATAGGTGAAAATGTTGTAGGTATGGATGTTGCTTCAACTTTTTCTAATAATAAAGTAACTGCTTCACCAGAATTGAAGCGAAGAGTAGACCTTTTTAGGACATTTTGGGATGGAAAATACGGAGATGTAATAGTTCAAACTAACGTGGAAGACCAAAAATTAGGCACAGACATATATGCCCTAAGCAAACTAGAAGTAAACATAATTGAACGTAAATGGGGCCAAGGCGCAAAAGCCATAGGAGGCGAAGTGCGTTTAAGAGATTTGCAAAAGGCAATCTTACTCAAGAAACGTGGATACATCGTTATACCTGACCCTGAAGACCCAGTGATACAAGAGGCCTTCAAGAACGGAGTTTTTAACACTTTTGAACGGCACAGCAGAGTAGGAATACCCAAACAAAATGACTTTATTGAAGACATAGCTTGGCTACGCAAGCAAGGTGCTAAACGTGTTTTCCTAAAAACCGGTGCTTATCGACCTTCAGCTGTTGCTTATACTATGAAGTTTGCTTCAGAAGCAAAAATTGATGCTTTAAGCTTTGATGGTGCAGGTGGCGGAACAGGTATGAGTCCTGTGCCTATGATGGATGAAATGAGTATTCCCACTATATACTTGCAGGCAATTGTTTTACGTTGTGCTCAGATTCTTAAAAACAAAGGTAAGTATGTACCCGATTTAGTTATGGCCGGCGGATTCATAGAGGAAACTAGCATCTTCAAAACCATAGCCATGAGCAACTTTGGTCAAGGGCCTCTTGTCAAAGCAGTTCTTATGGGTCGTTCACCAATTACAGCCGCTATGAAAGCCAGTTACTTCAAGCAGCTTGCAGCAGAAAAGAAGTTGCCTAAACATTTTGTAGATTTATATGGTTCTGACCCTGCGAAATTCTTTATTGCCACTCCAGAGCTTCAAGCTCGGTACGAAAACAAATTCAGTAGTCTACCCTTAGAAGGTGTAGGTGTCTATACATACCTAACAGAACGTGTTGGTGTAGGTCTTAGACAGTTACTTGCTGGTAACCGCAAATGGAAACTTGGGTTGATAGGAAGAAATGATCTTATGAGCCTTTCTACTTTAGCATCTAAAGTAACAGGTATTCAGCTTGCAGATGAAGTAGAGAAAGAAGCGATAGAAGAAATACTTGGGTAAAACCAAGTTATCTTTTTATTTCAACAATATCCTATCAAAAATTCTGTTTTCTTGACAACCCGCTCTATTTTTTATATTGCTTTTCGACTATTAGAATTATTCAGATATACTCCAATTATTTATTGATTCATTGCAGCTATGGGTGTTGTCGTTTAGGTAAATTAAATGATTTAGTAAATCAATATCGCATATAGTTGATTTGAAAATTTATTTCTATTGATTCCGTCTTTGAATCTAGTATGTATGCGTTTTTTAATTGGGTTTTTACTTGAAGGTGACTCTGAGTTTGGTAAAGTTCTGTTTAATTTCAGCTCTAATCCCCAAAGCTAAGAAATATTCTTCAAGAAATATTCTCACAAAATCTTTAGAATGCTCAGACAATAAGACGAGAGTAAAATCTTTTGGCCCATTTTTTGTTAGTCTAAAAAAATTGCATGTTTCAAGACGTAACAAGAGGTCTTCACAGTTACCTATTGTGTTCCTTAACTGTTCAGCGTGTCCACGGGCTACTTCTCTGTGTTCCTCCCAAAATTTTTCTTTCTCAGGAAACAAATCTATCAAACGTAAAAAACTAATCCAGTGGTCGATATCTAAAATGACGTGTTCACCTTTCATCAGTAGATCCATATACATCTGAACACGTTTAGCCGTAATTGGGTCTTCTAGGTGCCTATTTTGACTATATGACTTTATTGCGCGTCTCATTATTTCACTTTGAGAGAGTTTTGTTTCATCACAAATTTTGTCTAGCATTTTAGCTGTTGTTTCATCAAAAGCGACTGTGACTCTCGTAGGATTCATATTCATCTCCCAATTTGACATTAAGTCAACAATTTTTGTTCTTAGGATTTAGAGATACGAGAGTTGTATATGCTCTGTTTCCATTTATTCTTGGTGTAAATAATTCATGTGCATGTCTATGCGCCTATATGCAAGAAATGAATCTTTTACCTGTTTTGAGCTCAGAATAAAATAATCAAAAAGCCTTTTCAATGCTTTTAAGACCAAAAAAAGAGAAGGGAAAGTTTAGTTTTATTAAATGTGTTTACTCTTTTTTCTTAAACAATAGCACTACTAGCAGAATTAGTACTATGATGATTAAGACGAATAATCCTGCTATTGCTGGGATAAAGTATTGATCTGC
>JAAZBP010000238.1 GCA_012513715.1 Thermoproteota archaeon
TCAGTATTGGCGCCTGTACTCTACTTAAGAAGAAAATCACACAAGGTTGGAGAACCCTGATGAAAAAAGCAGCAGCAGTGTTGCTTGTTTTTATTTTGGTCGGCAGTTTCTTTACGCTCTTTCCCGACATATAATATACCAATGAAGATTGAATGACTATACGAAAAAAACGCAATGCTGATAGCAAAAATGGAACAACTATAAAACCAAAAAGAAGCAAGTGGACCGCAAAGAGATTGACAATCATTAGTCTCATAGTGGCAGCTATAATAAGTATTCCATCTTTCATTACAATATTTCCCTTAATACCTCATGTCGAGTTGCAGGTAAACCTAATTAGTCGTGGAGAGGTTCACCCATTTTATAACACTAATAGAACGATAATTACTGGTCTTAATGTTACCATACCCACTACTATTTCGAATACAGGTAATGTGCCAATTCACATAGCTGCATGTGATGTATTTATGACAAATGAAGCAAAACCAACTAATCTTACTGATCAAATTATTGGCGAAGTAATGTATCTAAAAGCTGATGACTCTTTTACATATAATTTCACCAAATATTTTGATGTATCAGTACCTATCACTAATATGACTGTGGGAGACGCAATGGATATCATTAAAAACTACTTGTTGTTGGTTGTATACTATACTAAGAATTCCCAAGATACACAATGCCATTGGGTAGATGTCGCCCAATATATAGAGAGTATCGAAAAATAGACAAAATTTAAAAATTCTATTAACTAATAGCCCTCGAATTAGACCTTTTTAGAGTTTTCTTTTTTGAAAATTCTTGTATACAACAAAAAAATAGGGTTAAGGTTACGTGTGACGATAATAAAATCCCTAAAAAAGCAAAAAATACATCACCCCGGCCGCTTTTTGGAAGTCTCCGCCTACTGGAGATGCTTGGATTTGTTGGACTTGTTTGTTTTCTCCTTATTTTTGTTTTCGGCTATTTTTGTATTTTGCTCCTTTACACTTTAGGTTATAATGACACTTTTATTGCTATTACCGTGCAACAAATATATTAGAGGAATAACATTTTCTGTATGGGGTTTTTTAGAATTCCCATCTCATTAATTAGGAGTTATATTTAGTTGACTCAGGAAAAAACTTGGTACAGCTTAGATGTTGCAGAAACATTTGAGAGGTTAGAAACTAGCTCAGATGGCTTAACACAGGCTGAAGTAGATGAAAGGATAGCCAGGTACGGAGTCAACGAACTTACTGGGGGAGAACGTACAACTAAGTTAACTCTTATACTAAATCAAATTAAGAATCCCCTTATTGGCGTTTTGATTGTTGCAGCTTTGATTTCCCTATTTGTTGATCACTTAATTGACGCTGTTGTAATTTTGGCAGTAATAATTCTTAATACCGCAATTGGTTTTTTTCAGGAATATAAGGCTGAAACTGCGCTTGAAGCATTAAAATCAATGGCTGGACCTGAAACTAAAGTTATCAGGAAATGTCCTCGTCCGGATGAATGCGTTGAAGTTAAAGTGAAAGCAAAAAACATTGTTCCCGGAGACATAATTGTTTTAGAAGCAGGGGATAAAGTTCCCGCAGACGCTCGAATTTTTCAAGCGATAAATCTAGAAATTGACGAATCAATGTTAACTGGGGAATCA
>JAAZBP010000033.1 GCA_012513715.1 Thermoproteota archaeon
GGGTGACTGTTTTGCTGTTTAGTTTATCTGAGGTTTGGAGTAGTTTGTGGATTTGGTCTTCTGTCATTTGCCTCAACCAGTTACTTTGGTTATTACTTTGTTTTTCAAAGCAATAAACAATTCGATTATCAACGCCAATTTTTAACATACCATATTCAAACAAGAAAAACCGTTAATAAAATCAAATAATAAGGTCTTATTGCAAAACAAGTGAATCTTTGTTTACAGCAAAATTCCAGCGAGTTTGATTAGTTTACCCTTTTTTTCGTCGTTTGTATGGTTGATGCTTTCTATAATGTTTGTTTTACTTTACAGACAACCTGCCTTTTAGGTAATTGTTGATAGTTGCTTTTTGATTTTTTATGATTCAATCATCTTTTTGGGTTGGAAAAAGAAGAGCAGTGATTTTTTTCTATGTTCTTCTTCTACCCATGAATACTTGTTTTTTTGGTCTATTTTAGAAGAAAAAAAATTTGGTTTTTCAGAAAAAAACAGCATTTTTTCTTCTTCTACAGAGAAGGATCTGCGTAAGTTGTTTTCTTATAGCGGGAATCAAATCTGCTTTTTTGGTTGTTGCCTGTTGAATGAGGCATTGTTTAGCCCTGTTTTTTCTAGATTGTTCTTTCGCCTGTTCCGCGATTAATTGCAAAAAAATTTGGTCTCTGTCTACCGATTGGAGAGTAGTTTTCTCCTAGTAGGCGCAGCGTGTTTGATGGCCATTCAACTACTTCGTCTCCGTCTTTGGATAGTTCCGGTAGAAGTGACGGATAATCCTTTAGGAAACGTTTTGCTTCTTTGAGTATGTTGTCGTCTTCGAGATCTTGTTCATAAATAAAATCTTTTGATTTGCCATTTTCATCTACGTGACGATCTCTTATTCTTGCAGCGCAAACGAGTGCTTCGCCCAGTATGGTTTTTGTTTGCTCGATTAGTTTTCTGGTGGGTTTGTACCAGCCTGTCTGCGTCGCCAACCTGTATGATAGCTGCTCTGCTTCAGTTGGGGTTATGCCTGCTTCAACAGCGATTTCCTCAACTGTTGGCATACGAAGCAGCAGGGGCTTTAAGCGTTCAATTGCACCATCAATTTTTTGTGCATCAACTTCTAGGAGGTATCTGTGATCTGGCAGCATATACCAGGTTTCCCAGCCTCCCTTCTCCTCGGAAGTTTTGGAGTGCTTAACAATTTTGCCTTCCTCTACTAGCTCCTTTAATGTTTTATCCAGTTTTCTTTCTGACATAATCCTTGGAGATAACTGATTTACAAGCCACTGCCTACGCTTTGGGCCGTCTTTAAGCAGATTTAGGGTCGTTTTGGCGTAATCCACACCAAATTAGCCTCCGTGCAGTCGACTGTACACTGAGTATCCCTATCAATCTATCGGGTCGACCGTGAACTTAAGTGTTGTTCAAACAAAGGTGATTAAAATGCCCCAGACAGAAAACCGAAAAATCATAAGAATCGGCAAAACCAGTCTTGGAGTAATTTTACCAAAAGCTTGGCTACGCTACTTCGCACTGGAAGCAGGAGACAAAGTGGAAGTTGTATGTAACGGAAAAGTCACCATAAAACCCACACACAAAACCCTATCAAACCAACAAGTGGAGGTGACCTTATGAACAAGCAAGTTGAATTCTTAGTTAAACTACGCGACTCCACCCAGATGATAGCGGACGCAGCAAACGAATACATCGAAGCCTTAACTCCTCCAGAAATCAAAGAAACCAACGAAGCAGCAGCTGTGCAAGAACTAAATTTTTCCACTCTAAAATTTGAGTCTCAACAGGGCACTAAGCTTGGAACATTCGAAGTCGCCTACAAAACCAGTAACTTAGAAGACAAATGGCAACGCGCCTACAGCATCCTAAGAAACTCGAATGCAACCATCAAGGACCGCTACTACGGAACAGACTACCAGCATAGTTACTGGCTTTATGGAACTGACAAGATTTATCGCCAAAAACTAAAACCCAAAACATAGGAGCACCCATGCATGAGTCAAGCTAAGCCACAGCCTCAAACAGAAAAAACCCTGTGTCCCAGCTGCGGAGCATCAGTGCAGAGTAACACTAAAAAATGCCCCAAATGCCACTCAAACATAGAAAAAACATTGCTTGTTCCTAACCCAACTGTGGCTACAAATGATTTTTTAGCTGAGGAAATCTGGAACCGCAAAGACCCACCAAAATACCTGATTTACCATTACAGCTCAGGAAAAGTTGAGCAGGCATCTCAGATAGATTTAGGTGAAGTGGATAGTAAGGGCAGAAAAATAATCTATACTCCAGTAGACAATGACGCTTTAAGAAAGGGCTTGGTGATTGTTCCCTCTACCTTAACTGAATCCACGTTTAGGCAGGTTTTTTCTGAAATCGACGAGTATTCGCAGCGAGTTTATGATTCATGCAGCAGAGACGCCCTAATTAAGCTGTTAACGCGTGTAACTGTGGGCTCCTGGTTTCTGGACCGCTTCATAACTAATCCCCACTGCGATGTGGCAGGCGCAGGTAAATTTGCACCCATAATCCCAATTAGAGGACCCAGCCAGTCAGGAAAAAACCGTTTGTCTTTTCTTTTAAGAATTTTGAGTTATAGACCATATTTTGAGATGTCAACTTACAGAATCCCAAGCCTATATCGGCCGCTGGACCTGTGGCAGGGCACTTTAGTTCTTGACGAAGCAGACTTTGCTAATACTACAGAAAAAAGTGAGTTGGTGCATTTCCTAAACTGCCGCGCCACAGGTACTCCGCTGAGCAGACAGAACCCTAAGAACCCAAAAGTCACTGACACCTTCACCAACTTCGGCTTAACAATTTTGACGCAGAGAAAACCCTTTGACGATAACGCTACAGAAAGCCGAGCTTTGCCATTCTACAGCGAAGCCAGCGACAAACACCTGCCCGTGATAGAAACCGATGAAATGCTAAAAGAGGGTTTGTCGTTTCAAAATAAGCTGCTTTATCTACGCATGAAGTACCATCAGGAAATTGCGATCAAAAAAGATTCCTGGATTGATGAACTGGTTGATCACCGCTTAATTGCCAGTTTACTGCCACTTTTAGCGCTTTCACGCTACGAACCCACACTTAAAGATACAATCACAGAAACCGCCAAAGCAGTGCAGAAGCTAAAGATTGAAGAGAAAACAAACAGCATGGATGGCTTACTAGTCAACTATTTCTGGGAAAAAATCAGCGAGGGACTATTCAAGCATTGGCAATCAAACACTCACTTTTTCCTAGATCAGGGAGGAGTAGAAGAGCAAGACGATAGGGAACATTTAGACTGCAAACCCTTAACAACATCAGATTTAGCTTTGCATTTCAAGTGGAGCAGCCAATCAATCCGAAAAGCGATAAAAAGCTTAAACATCGCTAGCAGCGGGTTACCTCCTTTCATCAAAGAAGGCGGCAAATCCTACAGAGTCATCTTCTTTGAAACTGAACGGCTAGAGAAACGGCTAAAAGAATTCATTGTAGACTACGTTCCAAAGAGCGTTTTTCAAACTCAAAACCTTGTGGGGGATAGGTTGGTCACGGAGGTCACGGGAGTCACGGTTTCTACGTGCGATAAAGAAAACAGCGCAGGCGCAGCTCAGCAAAAAAGAGAAGAAGAAAAAATGCCTTTGCTGCCAAAAAACGCAATTTTTTCTTCTTTCGACCAATCCTCAGGCGCTGGCATAGGTCAGAAAGAAAAAGAAGAAGACAATATTGGTTGTGGCAGATGCTTGTCTTCTTCTTCCCAAAGGGGCAATTTCACTGTGCAGAAAAACCGTGACCTGCGTGACTCCCGTGACCCAGCCGCCTCAAAGGCTCTCTTTATGTACTGGCATGATGCTTCAGGCGAGTGCTCTTCATGCATCAAGAAATCTGAGTATAAAGTTGTGACGCCTCAGGGGGATGTTCTAAACAAATGCACGCCATGTTTTGATGCACTCAAGCGCATGTTTGCAGGGGTAGAATGGAGGGAACACCACGAATAGCCAAGACTTAAACGCATTACAGGCAACTCGGGACTTTTGGCGTTCATGGTTTGAAGCATCCGACCGCGGACGAGAAGTGTTTAACGGTGACCGCGTATTCCTAACCTCCCCCTTAGCTTTCGAGGAATATCTAACTTGGTGCACAAAAAATCATGCTCCAGCCTGGATGAGCGTTCAACCCTTCAGCGGACGCAACAGCGTTTATTGTGTTGAAAAGTTATTCTTTGATTTTGACAGCAAAGACCTAAACCTCGCATGGAAAGAAGCAAACAACTTGGCAACAATGCTGCAAAACAGTTATGGAGTTCAGCCTCTTGTGTGCTTTAGCGGTTCTAAAGGCTATCACGTTTACGTTTGGCTATCAGAGATAGAACAATTTGACTCAGTGGAAAACGCAAAGCGGTTCTATCAAACATCGCAGGAATTGCTACTTAAAGGGTTGTCTTTTAAGACTTTGGATAAACAGGTTTTAGGTGACATCAAACGGCTAGCAAGAATCCCCTATAGCGTACACGAAAAGAGCCTTAAGACGTGCACTCCAATCACAATGGACCGGACAGAGCTATTCATAGATGATCTGAAGAATTATAGAAATCATGGCTTAAGCGAGAGCTTCTGTAACCTATGCAAAAGCAAAAACAAACAGAAGACACAGCGCCTTGCTAACCGTTTCATTCCGCAGAGCCATAAAGATACAAGACCCTGCATCAATGCTGCCCTAACGACTGATCTCTGTGGAATCGCTGGGCACTCAATGCGAATTGCAGTGGCAACAGAATTTTTGAACAGGGGCTTTTCACCTGAACAGACTGCGGAGCTATTCAAAAGCCAAAGCGATTACAACATCAAAAAAAGCTTGTACTATGTCAGAGACATCTTGACTCGAAGTTATCGACCTTTCAAGTGCTCAACTATTCGCAAGCTGGGGTTTTGCCTGCAGAATTGTCCAAGGAGGCCTATCGAAACATGAGCAAAGAAAAGTCAGATTATCATCGTATGATCAAGCTCATTCACAGAATCGCCAGAGAAGAAGCTTGGCAAGTAATGGATGAACACCTAAGCAATTATGAACACCAAGAAAAGTCACCAGAAGAAGCCTAAGCAACAATTTGAGTCACTATACAACGTACCGCTGCATAATCATTTAACATTTCTAATAAACAAAAAACCTTCAAGTTGTCTGACCCCTTAAATACGGAATAAAACTACAGTAAACTATTAGCAGCCGCTAAAAATAATGCATTAACAAAAAAGTGGAAAAGCAACTTGGGAGCTGTTGATAGGTGAAAAAGAAGAAGTCCAGTATAGAAATAGGTGAAGCAGAGACTTTTGAATCCTACAATCAGAAGTTAAC
>JAAZBP010000034.1 GCA_012513715.1 Thermoproteota archaeon
AGTATAATCAAACGGTTTATTCATCAAAAGTTTGTTAATATTTTGTCAAAGTAAAATGTGTAGAACAAAAACTGAAAGCCCCATCAATTATTATTTTAGAGTAGCCCGTGAGAGATTCGAACTCTCGTCGACGGGTCCAAAGCCCGATATGCTTGACCACTACACCAACGGGCTGCGCTACTCCAAAATAACAGAGGAGTTATTTATGGTTAGAGGTTAAAAGTCCATTTTTGCCTAATAAGCATTCTTCCATACCGCTAAGCAAAAATTACGATTAACCTATCAGCCTTTTAAGAAATGGTACTTTCTTTAGCGGCACGATTACTGCTAAACAGATTAACAGAGTAAGTATTGTCATTAACGGAACACCTACTATAGAGTTTACTGTGTTTCCGTTCAGAGTTATTCCTAAGTATCCGTTCTGTAGTAGGTATATGACCATCATGTGGAACAGATAAATTGGTAGAGTATTCTCACTGATTAGTCGAAGAAGTTTTTGTGTCCATTTATGTTTACTCGGTTCATATGATACAGAAGAAAGTTTAATGTTACTTAGGATTATGAAAAATGGAATTGAAGCTAAAATCATTGTTGGGCTTAGGTATTCTTGGAAATAGTAAGTTTGGCCGCCGCCTACAGTCATAGCCATGAAGTATGTTCCGATTGCTGTTAAAGCTATACCTAACATGGTTAATAGTGCTAAGTGTAAGCGTTGGATTTTTACATTGACTAGGTAAGCGCCCAAAACATAGTATCCCACCCAACCAGGAATCATGAATACGTTAACGTCTAACTTGTAGGGTGTGACTAAACTGATTAGTGGCACTATGGAAACGCCGATAAACCAGAGTATAAAGAAGTACTTGAATAATTTCGGTGTCATTTGAGCTACAAGTAATCTTAGGAAGGGAGTTAGGATGTACAAGCCTACAAGCATGTAGAGGTACCAAAATTGGAAGTATGGTCCAGTTAGTATGCTTTCAACTATGGTTACTGGCTGATTTTCTACATAAATATTCCAGATAAAGTAAGCTATACCCCAAAAAATAAAGGGTAACCCAATTCGGCTAAGCCGCTTCTTGAAAAAGAAGCCTAAATCTTCACTTTTCTTTGAGGGAGCAAGCAATAAAGCACCAGACAGCATCACAAACAAGGGGACACCCATCCGCCCTACGCTTTGATAAACATCGACTATGCACCAGCGCCAAATTTCTAAGTCATTTAAAACTTGGATAGTTAAATCGTTTGCAGAGTGAAGTAAGAGTACGCCAAGTATTGCTACTGTTCGTATTAAATCTACAGGTACCTTGGAGGTTTTCTCTTGCGTAGGCAATTTTTGCATGATTTACCGTGCGATTTACTAGTGTTTTTATAAGTTATATCTTGCGGAGGTTACTTCGGGACCTGTGTTATGTTAAATGGCTGAGTAAAAACGGAGGGACTAATTTGTGTTTATTTATGTTTTATAAATGTATTCTAGCCCGGACTTTTACACTTTTTTACATCATTTTCCATGAACCTAAAAAGGTGATTATTGAATTTTAGAAGATATTATGTGCAATACATTTAATAAACCACAAAGCTTAAATATTAGTGAACTTCATCTCCTTAGTTTGCGCGGGCCGAATGTACTATTTCTAGCCAGACAGGCCTATGGTGACGGTTCTACGCATATTAAAGTGAGGCATAAACATTGAGTAGGAAAGAAACTCCAAAAACAAGTCAACGCTTAGTTGACAAATGCCCTGAATGCGGCAGTGACAACTTAGTTCACGATTACGACACCGGCGAAACCGTATGCGGCGACTGCGGATTGGTCCTCTATGAACAAATGATGGATAAAGGACCAGAATGGCGAGCTTTTACTCAAGAAGAAAAAGCATCCAGAAGCCGTGTGGGTGTCCCCACTTCATACTCTGTACACGATAAAGGCTTATCCACCGCAATCAGCCAAGTGGATCGAGACGCCTTCGGCAGAAAACTTCCCCTGGCCACAAGACTACAGATGTGGCGACTACGCAAATGGCAGATTAGAAGCAGAGTCCACTCATCCGTCGACCGCAACCTTGCACAAGCTATGGCTGAACTTGACCGCTTATCAGACAAAGTCTACATCCCACCCCCAATTAAAGAAAAAGCCGCCGTAGTGTATAGAAAAGCACTAGACAAAGGCTTAGTAAGAGGCAGATCAATTGCCGCAATTGCCGCTGCAGCTCTCTATGCTGCATGCCGTGGCAGTGGAACACCGCGTACCCTAAGAGAAATAGCTGAAGCAAGCCTTGTTGACAAAAAAGACGTAGCCAGATGCTACAGACTATTGCTACGAGAACTAGAAGTACACATGCCAATTGCAGATCCATTAACATACGTGTCAAAAATCGCTGAAAAAACAGGCATATCAGGTAAAACTCAAGGTGCAGCAATAAACATTCTACGTGAAGCAAGAAGAAAACGTGCAGCTGCAGGAAAAGACCCAATGGGTTTAGCTGCTGCAGCTTTATACATTGCTTGTTTACAGAACAACGAGAAAAAGACACAAAAAGACATAGCTGAAGCCGCAGGCGTAACTGAAGTAACGGTACGCAACCGCTATAAAACACTCAAAAAACAACTGAATCTTGAATTGCCAGATTAAAAAGACAATCAACTATTCAGTTTGTTTATTCTTTTTCTAATTCCATAACAACGATACCCAAGTATCCGCATTCTTCACAGTAATATTGTTTAGGCGTTAACCAATAATCTAGACTATTAGATAAACGAATTTTAGGGCTAGCACACCTTGGACAGAAAATTTGGGAGGGTTTCCTACGTTTTGCATTCTTGAAAACGTCGCGAACTGAACCTAAATCTTTCATTTAGCGTCGTACACCATTCAATTTGACTCTGCGATTACTGCAACTCAATGTTTTCTTGTGGATAACCACTTTTAATTAAGAAATCCTTTACGCGGTCACGATGGTCGCCCTGCAACATTATCTGACTGTTCTTATGTGTTCCTCCGCAAGCACAATAAGTCTTTAATTTTTGTGCAATAGAATGCAGATTAGAACTTTTATCATCCATTCCATCTATTATGGTCGTTGCTTTACCGAATTTTCGGGTTTCAAGGCGTATGCGAATCCGCTGTTGCTCTTTTTCTATTTCTCCACAAACGCATAAGTCTTTAGGTAGTCCGCACGTTGAACAAACTTCAGCCATTTCACTCAACAAAGAAATTATCAACTGGTCTATATAAGAGTTTCAAAATCTAAAGCTCGAATTTTTGTTCAGA
>JAAZBP010000239.1 GCA_012513715.1 Thermoproteota archaeon
AATCTTTTTGGGTTAAATGAAACAGAAGCCCTAGATGCAGTGTCAAATAGTCCGAACACGATTGTTGAGCGTAACCGCAAAAAATTGGATTCAAACTTTGTAGCTCCTGGCGTTAAAATTTTGAGTGGGGGAAAATAGTTGAAGCGTACAAAGCGACGATATTTAGCAGTAAAAATCGAGTGTAATGTTGTTCCAAGTGAGCGAGAAGCTATTGATGCTGTCTGGACATCAGTTACTAAGCTTTTTGGAGAAGTCGTAGCTAGCTTAACAGGGTTAACACTAATTAATTATGACCAAGAAAAATCTGTTATGGTAATACGTACTTCGCTTGCAACATTATCCGCTTTGAGAGCCGCGTTGGCAGCTATCACCTGCGTGGCGAGTGTTGAAGCAGCGATGCATGTGTTCGCTGTTTCTGGGACCCTTAAATCTCTGTTTTCACACAGCTACTTTGACATTATGTAAAGTTTTTTTATATTTATGACAACATAAATAGATATTAAGCAAGAATAATAGTGATTAAACTTACAAGTATAGTACAGAAATGTTTATCAACTACACACATACCGTTAATGGATACCTCAAATAGCATGATTAATCGTAAAATCTGTACAGAGAAGACCCAAAAATGGACATAAAAGATTTCTTTTTTAAAATGAAACCTCTAAAAACTGACGTAATAATAGACGACACCACCCTCAGAGACGGCATACAAATGCCTGGTTTAGCTACTGGACCAAAAGAAGCCACGAAAATTGCTCAATTACTTAACGAAATAGGTGTCGAACGTATTGAACTATTTCATTATCAGGAACCAGATAAAAAAGCAGCTAAACTGATTGCCGAACTAAAACTTGATTTACGTGTTGCAGGTTGGTGCCGAGCAGTCAAAGAAGACATTGACAGCGCAGTACAGTGCGGGTTTAAAGAAGTCGGAATTTCACATCCTGTATCAGAAATACATTTCAAAGCTAAATGGCCAGAAAAAACTCATGAACAAATCATCGCAAACTTAGCTGACGTTACAGAGTATGCTGCAAAAACATGTGGATTGAGAACATTTGTTCATGGAGAAGACAGCACACGAGCAGATTGGGAATTAGAGAAAAGAATCATTAACACTGTCGCAGACGCTGGAGCAGAATGTTATCGTATATGCGACACAGTAGGTATTGGCCTATCTGATTCTAATGCACCTTTACCAAATGGTATACCAGCAAAAGTTGTAGCTGCAAAAAAAGAGACACGTATTAAAGCAATTGAAGTACATGCACACGACGATTTTGGTAACGCAGTAGAAAATACAATTTCAGCAATTAAAGCAGCCTCAGGAGTTTGGGATAAAATCTATGCGAGTACAACCTTCTTAGGTATAGGTGAACGCGCAGGTAATGCTGAAACAGAAAAAGTAATCCTGAATTTGTATCTGCATTATGGCATGAAAAAGTTTGAGGGAAAAACTGAAAAACTCAAAATGACAGCTGACTACATTGGCAAAGCCACAGGATATGTGGTTCCACCTAACAAGGCAATTGTAGGTGACTATGGTTTTGCTCATGAATCAGGAATACATACTCACGGGGTATTAAATGATCCATTTACATATGAGCCTTATCCACCAGAATTAGTAGGCAACATAAGAAGATTGACTATTGGTAAACAATCCGGTAAAGGTGTAATCAAACATAAAATAACTGAGGCAACAGGTATCTTGCCGGATGATCAGATAGTGGCTATGGTAGTTGAACGGGTAAAAGAAATATATGCAAACGGACGCAGAGCATCTCTTAAAGATGAAGAATTTAAGAAAATATTGCGAACAATGAAAATCCTTCCAGAAAATAACTGTAGCTGCTAACAAACCTATTTCTTAATCCTTTTATTAAGTTAAAGAAAAATTAGTTAACTTTATTTTTTATTTTTTATCATCTTTAAAGTGTCTGGTGAAAGAAATGAAAGTTGTAGCATTCAATGGAAGCCCAAGAAAAGATGGAAATACAGCATTATTAATTAAAAAAGTACTTCAAGAAATAGAGAAAGAAGGTATAGAAACTGAGTTTATACAAATTGGCGGAGACCAAATTCATGGTTGTATGGCATGTGGAACATGCAGAAAATTAAAAAACAAAAAGTGCATAATTGAAGATGATAATGTTAATCAATATATCCAAAAAATTATTGAAGCTGACGGAGTAATTCTTGGTTCACCCACTTACTTTTCAATGATGACCCCTGAGATTAAAGCGTTAATCGATCGGGCAGGATACGTTTCAATGTCAAACGGAGGATTGTTTAAAAATAAAGTTGGTGCTGCAGTTGTTGCTGTACGTAGAGCAGGAGCTATACCCACCTTTGATGCAATCAATCACTTCTTCTTGATAAACCAAATGATAGTTCCCGGTTCATCATACTGGAATATCGGTATTGGAAGAGAAAAAGGAACTGTATTAGAAGATAAAGAAGGCCTTGTTATTATGGAAACCCTTGGGAAAAATATGGCTTGGTTAATAAAAAAATTGAAAAACTAATTTGAGACTATATCAGCACATATTTCTACCAATAACACATACTACTTTTTTTATAGGTAAAAATAAAAAATAGGGTTAAAAAAGTTTAACCCATAATGGCTTTAAGATCTTCGTCAGCAGTTTTTATCGGCATTATGTTGAATTTTTCTACAAGCACTTTGAG
>JAAZBP010000240.1 GCA_012513715.1 Thermoproteota archaeon
TAGTAAAGTATATTAGTTATTTTTCAGTTTGATTCTTTGATTTTTGGTGATATTATGGAAAAAGTGAAATCGTTTACTCTACCCAAACTACCATACGACTACAATGCTCTTGCACCATACATATCAGAAGAACAACTAAAACTGCACCACAGCAAACACCATCAAGGCTATGTTAACGGAGCTAACGCAGCTTTTGAAAAAATAGACAAAGCACGTCAAGAAAACGCTGACATCGACATGAAAGCATTATTGAAAGATTTATCATTCAATGTCGGAGGCCACTTGTTACACTCAATTTTTTGGGAAAACATGGCACCAGCAGGAAAAGGCGGAGGAGGACAACCCAACGGAGCCATAGCTGATGTAATAAACAAGGAGTTCGGAAGTTTTGAGCGATTCAAAAAAGAATTTTCAAAAGCCGCTGCAACTGTAGAAGGTTCAGGTTGGGCAGCATTAGCTATGCAACCATGCATCGAAAGGCCCCTAATAGTTCAGATAGAAAAACACAATGTTAACCTCTATCCATCATTCAATATCCTTATGGCTATTGACGTCTGGGAACATGCGTACTACGTTGACTACAGAAATGAGCGCCCCAAGTTTGTTGATGCATTCTGGAACATCGTAAACTGGGACAAAGTTAACAAAAACCTTAGTTTAGTAAAGTAAGCCAACTGGCTTACACCCAAAATTTTTATCCACCTACACCTGTTATAGTAATAACGACGTAATTTTTGATTTAGAATCACATCAACTTAACTACAGACTAAAAATTGTATTATAAATTTAAAGGTGAAACATATAAAGAAAGGTAGCTGAAGTCTTGATTCCATATTTGAGAAAAAACATATGAAAATAATTTACTCATTAATTTCTAAATAGTTTTGATTAGACATGCATAGTTGAAAGGTTTATTTATTTTCAATTAATCCACTATTACAGTATTTGGGGCTTATCTTATGGAACAATTTGATGTAATAGTAGTTGGGTCAGGCTCGGGTATGCTTGTCGCCTCTGCTGCTGTTGAACAGGGAATGAAAGTTGCATTAGTTGAACATGGCCGTATGGGCGGGACATGCATAAATGTGGGGTGTGTACCCTCAAAGATGCTAATTTATCCAGCAGACGTGTTGGCAACAATCAAAGAGGCTGAAAAATTGGGCATTAAAGCATCGATAAATAAAGTTGACTTCAACAACATTATGACACGGATGCATACCCTTGTTAACCACGATACAAAACAGCAAGCCGCAGCAGTAGAAGCCACTCCCAAAATGCATTGGTTCAAAGATAGAGGCGAATTTATCGCGGACTATACAATGAAAGTGGGTAAACACACGATTAAAGCTAAAAAAATTTTTGTTGCAACAGGAACAAGAACATTAATTCCACCAATAAAGGGTCTACAGAATGTAGAATACTTAACGAGTGACACAGTTCTAGAATTGAAAACTCAACCTAAAAGCATAATTATAGTGGGCGGGGGATACATCGGAATGGAATATGGCCATTTCTTTTCAGCCTTAGGAACAAAAACCACTATAGTGCATAGAGAAAACCGTGTTATCCCAGAAGAAGAACCTGAAGTTTCAGAATTGCTTCAAAAAGAAATCACTAAACACTTAGAGTTATTTACTGAATATGAAGCAATAGAAGTAAAACAAGAAGGCCCTCTAAAGACGCTTATAGCCAGAAACCTCAGAGACAACACAGAGAGGCATTTTACTGCAGAAGCTCTGATGATAGCTGCAGGCAGAAGGTCAAATTCTGATGAGCTTAAACCTGAAAAATCAGGCATAGAAGTTGATAAGAAAGGTTTCATAGTAGTCAACGAGTATTTAGAGACAAAAAAGAAAAACATTTACGCTTTTGGAGACGCCATTGGGATACAAATGTTTAGGCATGCAGCAAATTATGAAGCAGGTATAGTTTGGCATAACGCTAACCATGAACACAAAGTTCCAATGGATTTTTCTGCTACGCCGCACGCAGTTTTCACGCATCCTCAGATTGCTTCTGTTGGCTTTAAAGAACAGGAAGCTAAAAACAAATATGAGATCGCAGTTGGAATTGCCGAGTATAAAGATACTGCAATGGGCGCTGCTATGGGGTACCCAGAAGGATTCGTTAAAGTCATAGTTGAAAGAGAAACTGGAAAAATATTAGGAGCACACATCGTAGGACCGGAAGCGTCAGGTCTAATACAAGAAATCACTAATGCAATGGTAACCGGAAAAGGTGATTTCAGCCCAATCGCAAGAGGCATGCATATTCATCCAGCACTCAATGAAGTAGTTCAGAATGCTTTTGGAAGCCTTCACCCAGTTTAGCTAATTCATAAATCACTACTTATTTAGTTATATTGGAAACCAAGTTATTTTGGAGCTAAGTTAACAGGAACGAGGACGAAAAAATGTATTGCAACAAATATGGGTTAAGTAATTTACAAGAATAATTCTCCATCCTCTATCATGTTGAATCAAGCAGAGGTTTTACTGAAATAAAAAAAGCTGTAGGTTAAGAGGGTAAATTATTTTTTGATTGTTACCTCTATGTTTTGCCAATCCTCGTTTATATTATGTAGAGAAGATACAGCGCCAACGATCGTTCCGCTAAGTATTTTTTGTACAAATTCGTTAATTGGGATGTCTTTTCCATCTACCTTTAGCATAACAGACAATTTTATCGCCATTTATTATTTAGTGATATATCAAAAAAAGTTTTTCTCTTAAATTAAGAGAACAAAGAGTTGTTGATATTAAAAAGAGTTAAAGTGTTAAGTTCTATTATTCAGGTTATGCGTAAATTTATGTTTTTGAGAGTTGAATTTTCTTTTTTCGATACTGTATTTGATAAACGCTGATATTAGAGAAGTTAAACCAAAGATTTCTAAGAGCAAGGTCATAGTTTCCATCAACTGGCACCTCACATTATCCTAACTTAGTCTTGTTGGTTTTTTGTTATCTCCATCTTACAGGTCGGGTTTTTTTTATGTTACATTATTGAAATTAAAGTTGGTATTAAGCGGAGTTGGTGCTTTAACTAAAAGTGTAGGCAACCTTTTTACCTCTTTTTTGCTTTTAAGTTTTGGTATCTTATCGCACGTTCTATAGCGGCTTTTTCTATTTTCAGGTTTATTTCGTAAATCATTTTAAACACCTTAACACCACAATCAAACATTCAAAAATATTTAAACATATTTACTAAACGTTCATAATAATTATGAAAAATTAAACAATCAAACATATATAAGAGATTTATCTGAACAAGCACCATACTACGACGTGTGCAACGAGGCTTTTTAACCACTTTTTTAAAACAGATTTTCTGGCCGAATTTGAATACGATAAAAGTGCATAATCAAAAATTTTTGCACTTCAAAGACAGCAGATAAAGAAGGCTATATCCTCATCTGGACGAGTTAATCCGATGCATAAAATTCTTAAAACAATAACTCACATGATAAAACGATAAAAGGAGTCTTAATTGAAAACAGCCCAAACAGGAATAGATCAGAAAACAAAAGTCAATCAAGTGATTAAACTACTAGAAAAACAGTACCCAAACGCTAAAACCGCATTAAATTGGAGCAACCCACTTGAGTTACTAGTTGCAACTATGCTTTCTGCGCAAACAACTGATGTTACAGTAAACTCAGTAACCAAAACACTGTTTAAAAAATATCTTACCGCAAAAGATTATGCTGAAGCAGATTTAAAAGAGCTTGAGGCAGCCATCCACTCTACTGGGTACTATCATAATAAAGCTAAAAACTTGAAAGAGTGCACCAAGCTACTCGTAGAAAAATTTGATGGAAAAGTTCCTAAAACCATGGAAGAATTAACAGAGTTGCCTGGTATTGCAAGAAAAACCGCTAACATCATCCTCTACAATGCATATGGCATAACTGCAGGCATCGCCGTTGACACTCATGTAATGAGGCTCTCACAAAAAATAGGGCTAACTCAGCAGAAATATCAAGATAAAATAGAAAAGGACCTCATGCATATAACACCTAAAGACAAATGGATGCCTCTTACTGATCTGTTGATTTTTCATGGAAGGCAAGTTTGTAACGCAAAAAAACCGAGGTGTGAGATATGTGTGCTCAACGAGATTTGTCCTTCAGCTTTAATTCCCAATTGACACAGGTGTATATATTCACAA
>JAAZBP010000241.1 GCA_012513715.1 Thermoproteota archaeon
GCAATTTGTAAACCATGTTAGAATCTAATTCATAGTCCAGATATCGGGTAAGTCTGTAACGCTTATAATAATAGATTATTCATAAAAAGAAAATAGACCCTATTAAAACATGCATATGTGTTATCATAATGAACAGTTGGGATTTGAATGAGGAACCGCTTTTGATTCCCGTTAATTGGGATTATCAATTACACCTAAAGTTCAATACTCTAATTCTAGCTTAAATTAGTAAGGGGCAACTATCTTGTAAATTGTGATTTGCTCATTTTTAAACGCTGTTTCATATATTGGATCATTTGAGAAACGTGAATTCAATTCAGAATCGCTTACTGCTATGTACGAAATATTCCATTGGCGAATAGCCATGCGGTAATCAAAACTATTTAATGGCATATCAGATACAATGTCTAAATAGGATTTTGCGTTGTTTTCAATCATTTCTTTGTAGTATTCAATTTGATTATCTTTTGAATCACCAAAAAATGGGCATAATCCAACATAGAAACTAAGTTTTACATTAGTTTGACCTTTAAGATTGAAAATTAATTCATAGAAATCAGAGTGCTCTTGAAGCAAAGCATCTTTTCCAAACTGGTTTTCTTTGAGCATTATTTGGTTTATTAATTGTAAAGTTTTATCAACTATTCCAATGCTATTTAAGTGTTGTATCAGTTCTCCCCGCGATTGAAAATGAATGAGCAACCAGTCAAAGTTGCAAACTTCCATACTCTGGAAAACAAACGTCACCTCTGCAAAACGTACACCTTGAAAAAGTGTTATTTCCTGAGTTATTCTAAAATCGTCATTTTCTCTAATTATTATAAATGATGTTGAATTTCCATCTTTAACCACTTGAGTGTTAATGTGAGCAAAGTCACCCATTTTTATTTCTTTAGGCACATCATTATATCGGTAAAGCAGACTTATTTGGGAATCATTCAAAGAAAAAACAAGTGGTTTAATAATTGAATCGTCCATTATTGCATAAATTTTGTGTGCATCATCATTTGAATGTGTTCCTTGCTGTTCAATCTGTAAGAGACCATTATCTACCAAGTAGTTGGCTCTCAGCAGATTTGATGCTACAAGCGCAGGTTCAAATTCACGTTGCAGAATCAGATATTGAGGATCTACTGCACTAAGAGTGGGTCTTTTTCCAAATCCAGATAACCACCAACCAAATTCTGCTTCGGCTACACAAACTGAATCATCCAGGGTATTTTCCTGCACCCATTTTATAGCTTCATATTTTTCAGGAGTCATGACTTGAAAGAAGTTTGTCTGAGCTAAACCAATATGTGGCAAAGTGAACAGGGGCGTAAATAAGCAAAAAACAATCAGGCTTGATAAAAGGATTGATTTGATCTTGATTGATTTAGATTTTGTTTTATTTTTAGTTAAAACATTTGAAATAATTTCTGCTGTTTTTGCAATAATTAATCCGATACAAACAATTGCTGGAAAGGATAGAAAATAGAGAAATCGTTCATAATCTAAAAAGAAACCAAAAATGTAACATTGAGATGCTACAAGTGGAATGAGGGTAGCTGACACAAAAAGTATACTATGCGGAGATAGAAATTTTCCAGTTTGTCTTTTTGAAAAAATAAAAAAGAAGACTAATGGAATTAATGCTAAAGCAAGTATCACTGTTGAGACTAATCTTGTTTCAATTACAGCTTGTTTTATAATTGGTACTGTACCCGTGATTGCTCCTTCTGAACCAAAGTAGACGGGAAAAACATTAAGGAGATACGGTGACACCAGAATGAGGCCAAGTAGTAGTGGCACTACATGCAGAGTAATTTTTTTAATTGAAAAATTGGCGCGATTAGAGAAAGTGTAGCTGATAAAAAGAGCAAGCAATGTTATAGATAGAAAAACTAACGCACTAAAAATATGAGTTAAGAACAAAGCAGCTATTATTAATGAAGTTATAGTGACATATTTTTTTGAAGAAAAAGCTTTAGGTTTAAGATATATATAAAAAATAATGGGAATTAATGCTAAAGCTATTATGTTGGGGTAGCCTGCCCAATTAATCATTAAGATATCGCTTGCTGAAAAAGTTGCTAAAATAGCAGTTATAAAGCCTAGAACCACTCCCCAAACTTGCCTAACAAGCATAAAGCCAGAAAGAATTATTAGCGTAGAAAAGAAAGAGGCGATAATACCCTGGATAATATAATCAGGTGCTCCTGTCATACTAATAATTACTGATGCAAAAATATGGTACCCTGGATTTGTAGCAGAAAGTCCACCACCCATATGGTAATAGTTATAGAAAAAGTCTGTTTGTGGAGAAAGAATAGAGTTGATTACACTTTGATGTAATCCAATATCTGCGCCGGGCGGAAAAATGTTACCTGTTACTAGATAGTATCTATATACAAAACCAACTGATAATATGGTTAATAGGATTAAGTAAATATTTCTTTTACTTTCTATCATTAGCTGATAATCACCGGAATGCCTATTTTAGTTTATCTTGATAATTGTATGTGAACAGTCGTTTTAATTTAAAAGAATTTTTCTAAAAAGGGTTATTCACACAATTTTTATATGTGGTTATCACAATTAACAAACGTGGTTAAAGCCTGATGTCGAGTACAAAAAAAGTTTGCGTTTTTTTTGTTATAATGTTTTTTATTTGCGGTAGTTTTGCGTCCACATTAGCTCAATATTATCCTCTTTCTCAAAACACTCTGACGTCTTATGTCAATTACTCAGGAGCAGGATACATATGGCCTTCAGGTTCAAACTTATTCTATTATGGTGAGACTGTAACAGTTAAAGCATACACGTATAGTGGTTATGTGTTTGATGGCTGGTACCTTAACGGAGTATATCAAGGTAAATTATCCACTATCTCACTAACAATGACTGAGGATTATACTTTGTATGCAGTATTCAGTCAAAAAACTTCTAGTCTAGTTATAAACTGCAATCCAAGTGACGGTGGAACAACGATTCCTAGTAGCGGAATATGGAATTACACTGGAGGGTCTGTTACTGTGACACAGATTCCAGCGCAAGGTAACACTTTCAACGGTTGGTACTTGGATGGTATTTATCAAGGACTTGGAACCAGTATCACAGTCAACATGAATCAAGACCATCAACTCACTGCCTTCTTCTCAGGAAGCGGAACCATTAATCCAAGCCCAACACCAACACCAGTTCCTACCCCTATACCTCAACCAAATCTACCTACGCCTACGTTATCCTTTTATTGCGCTAGCTCTCCATCAACCGCTGGTTTTTACGTTAAACTCAATGGTGCCTTGGCATATAATGGAACAGGCATTTCAGGCACAGGAGTCACTTTTTCGTATAGTGCTACAGGCGGTGCGACCTGGCATGATTTAGCTTATGTAATAACTGGAGATGATGGCAACTTTTCTGCAGTATGGATGCCTTCTGCTTCAGGTAACTATGTAATTCGGGGCACTTGGTTTAGTGACGGCGTCTATTCAGGTGTTACCAATACAATGAATTTTTCAGTTGCACCCAACTCTCAGAATGATATGTTCTCTGTGTCATCTAACTCGACACTTTCAAGTTTATCCTTTGACTCAGCAACCAGTCGTTTGTCTTTTTCTGTCTCTGGAGAAACAGGAACAACAGGATATGTTCAGGCATGTATTCCAAAAACACTTTTAGCTGATACATCAAAACTTCAAGTTTCATTAGATGGACAAGAGATACCATACCACACATTTACACAGGGTGAAACATGGATAATTACCATAGAATACACTCATAGTACTCACTCAGTAGTAATGGCATTGGGCTCTTCTGCTACACCTACGCCAACTCAAACGCCTACATCGAACCCAACTTCAAACCCAACAACTAATCCCACATCGAACCCAACTTCAAACCCAACGGCAACTTCAACACCAGATCCAACTACAACTATAACTTCATCACCTACCCCAACTGAAACAACACAGACACCAAATCCAACTACAAACTTCTTTGGATACCTTAACGAGAATCCATTATTAATTGGAGCTATAGTGGGTATCATAGCAACTGCCTTATTTGTAATCCCAGTAGTTTACACTGTAAAGAGAAAAAAGAAATAGCCAAAAAATAGACTTTGAATGGCGGCACTATTTTTGTGGTTTTTGTTGACGAGTTTTTGGTTTTGTTTTGCGTTTTAATGTTTTAATAGGCTTAAGTATGTTTGATTGGTAAGATCCTTCTACGAATAGTTCAAGAATTTCTGCACGCAAGGCTTGCTCTTGAGGTATCTCTTTAAAGCCGCGTTTCCACTCTTTTATATCGGATAATTTTTCAAAACCCCACAACGCAGTAAATTTGCAGCCTGATTCATCTTGCATGTGGCTAAATACCTGCATGGATTTGACGCCCTTAAAGAGGTTTGGCTGATTTTTCATTAAAGCTACGAGTTTTTTGCCCCAGTAATTATGCTCTTTCAGTTTGTCAGGTTTTATTAGGTATGTTCGGGCCACATAAACAGTCATTTTTATCCCCCTAAATAATAGTTGGTTGTGGATAAAAAGTGTATTCTAGCCAAAACTAATGTTTTTTTAGATGCCTTTTTATATTCACGCAATTTGAGCATGGAAATATGTTTCCAGTTTTCATGTGTGTCACAAATTTTTTTCCATTTTTGTGTAGTTATGAAAGGGTTTTAAGTCTACAATTGATTAGTTTAGGTTATGTCGTCAACTTATATTGCTCCTAATTGTCCCTGTCCAAAAAAAGACTGCGTCCGTCATGGAAGATGCGAAGAATGCGTTAAACACCATAAAGACAGGGGTGAATTGCCTTTCTGTGCAAGATAAACACAAGCTGAATAATTTTTTTGTGGCGGATTTTTCTTGTGATTTTATTGTTCAATTTTTAGATGTTTATTGATTAAATTGTGTTGTATTTAACAAAAGGTTGATTTAATAGTGTGATTTTCTGTTGTGTAGTATGCAAATCAAAGTTGTATTTGCTGTTGTTTTGGTTGCAATGATTTTGATGGTGGCTGGAACCGTGATGAGTAATCAAAATTCAAAAGGCAATATCATAGGTGAAGAACTGGAAAAGTATGATCAGGCTACTTTTGCAGGTGGCTGTTTCTGGTGTAGTGAGTACACGTTTGAGAAGGTGAAGGGAGTTGTTGAGGTAGTCAGCGGCTACACTGGGGGACACGTTGAGAACCCAACTTATCAGCAGGTGTGTTCAGGCACTACAGGTCATTATGAAGCAGTCAGAGTTTACTATGACCCTGAAATTGTTACTTTCAAAGATTTATTAGATGTTTATTGGAGACATATAGATCCCACAGACTCTAAAGGCCAGTTTGCAGACAAGGGCTCTCAGTATAAAACAGCTATTTTCTACCATAACGAAGAGCAAAAGATAGAGGCTGAAAAATCTAGGAGCGAACTGGAAGAATCAGGGAAATTTGATAAACCAATAGCAACCGAAGTTCTGCCCTTAACTAACTTTTATGTTGCAGAGGAATATCATCAGGACTACTACAAAAAACAGGCAGACCGCTTTAACACATACAAGA
>JAAZBP010000242.1 GCA_012513715.1 Thermoproteota archaeon
ATGTTGGTGTGGCTGGTATGTATAGAACCTGTGCTTTGGGTATGGTAGCAATCTTTGTACTCTCAAGCATGATTATGGTTGAATCTGCATCTGCTCAAACTATACCTAAACCGTCAGTACCAGAATTTACTTTAAAGTTCGTTGATTCTTCAACCTATATACAACCGGTTTATGGAACGGACCAGTACACAGGCAAATCTGTAATAACACAGGAGGGTTATTATCAACAGAACAAATCAATTATCGTAACTATTACAAACTTGCCTTTTACAAAAGCTTTGCAGGACCAGAATCTAACACTCTTCTATCAGATTGAATACAAAGGCAGTTATGGAGAATATTGGAGTAATTTGAACCAAACGTCTTGGAACAGTATATATCAGGTCTCTGAAGGCAAAAGGTCACTTGCCTACCCTAACGCGCCATACTCCATAGTTACTCTAGGCTTTAAAGGCAATAATGGTTCTGCCCCATATGGGGTCTATAATTTTATTGAGGACATTCCTGTGGATGGGCAAGTAGACTTTCGGCTCAGAGCACTCATAGGCTATTTCACCAAAGTTTATGAGTACGACAAATATGTTCCGGGTATTCCAGGAGGCGACCCAACAGACCCAATTCCTCATTATTATGCCTTCACTGGCGAAACAAGTGATTGGAGTAATACGCAAACAATAACCATGTCAGAAAGTTCAAGTTCTCCAACGCCAAGCCCAACTTCTCCGATAGGAACCATCAACACTGGTCCTCATATGCCAGAAACAGAGCCGTTCCCAACTTCAACAGTCTTAGTCGTTGCTTCTATTCTGATAGTGGTTGTTATCGCATCATTTTTACTTTTCAGAAGGCATCGAAAAAACGCTAAATTAGCATAGACATCTTCCAGCAAATGCACCTATCTTAAGCAGGTATAGCTGAAGATAGAGATTGTTCCAAAGCCTAGACTTAAATGCGATTTGAAATACTATAGAGTATAGGAATAAGCTTGAATAGCAAATTAGCTATAGGAGCATTAATTGCTATTTTATTCGCTTCTCTTTTAATTGGTGGGTATTACTGGTTAAATAGACCAATTGGACTGGTTCCTTTTAAACCCGAACAAATGATTACTTCAGATGTTTCTCCGTTTCATCCAAATGTTGCTCAAGGCACAACTTTTCAAGTAAATGTTACCTTAAAATCTTTTCTTGAAACAGAAATATTCATACCTTTTGAGAACCTTACGTTGAGGTTTTCAAATTGGACCTATTACGATATTTCGCCACAAGAAAAAACATTCAACTACACATTTAATCCCAATTCCCTAAGTATTGCCTCAATGCAAACTAACTCTTCAATTTTGACAGTTGAATTGGCAAAAGATATCCCAATTGGTGATTACACAATGGTCATTGCTTTTGGAAATAGTCAGTTGACCAACAAAAGCGGAGACACCTTCAGCCTAACAGTAACAAATCCTTAAGAAAAAACCTGCTGAGATATACATTGACCTTTTCCCACGCTTGGGTGTACCCACCCGCCTTCTATTATTTAGTCAAGAAACCTTGACGAAAACACTTTTAACCCTAAACAAACCAAATCCAAACAGAAGAAAATGCAAAAAGAAAAAAAGGAAATTTCCCCTAACCTGGATTCACATTGATGGCATCCACATGCAGTCGGACAGGGTTGCCTCCTGGATTATAGCCGCATATTGCGATATACCTGAATTGTCCTGAATAATAGCCAATATAGTCCCAGCTTGGTGAAGTATGTCCAATACCCAAAGGAGAACCTACTTGAGTCCAGCCTCCGCTTGGACTTGCAGATACATAGACATATAAGGGGCCATGGTATCCACTCTCAGAATAGCTGTTTACCAATATAGATCCTGTCGAATCGTCGTTCATTTGAGCGACAATTCTTGATGAAGAACCACTATACATATCGATGAGGGTTGCATAGTTATCGTCTGTGTATTGACCAAGGATGTTTTCAGCATCGTAAAGTTCTCCACCGCCATATGTGACTGTATATGTCCAATTAATGCTTGAAGGGTAAAAGGAAGTGACTCCTGCCCACCAGGAATAGTAATCACTAATCCAGTTATGTGGAACGCCAAAGCCGTTTGGCCAATTATACGTTTCATATCCTGGCCCAAATATCCACCAACCCCAAACGTAGTCCCATGAGGATTCTGCATAGTACATTATTTCACTAGCTTTCAAGTAATTAGTATCTGGCCAATCCCCGCTATAATATGCTTCATAAATATCCCAGCCAAAATCATTATCTATGTACCCGTTGTTCGGTTGTTTATATATCCTGTCCCATGTGTCTGCAGGATAATTATAGAGATATGCCCCCCATGTATTGTCATACCAAATAATAGTAACATCATAGTAATCGTTGCTGAGATAACCTTCTGTATTAAGTTCGCTATAAGTGTAATCAACATCGGTGAATTCCCCATTGTAATGATCATAAACAAACAGGAGCGGCGTAGTAGAAGTGTATTTGACTCCAACTTCCAGCGGACATGGTTCAGGGCTCTTGAGGGTGGGCGCATATAGTAGGTGGTCGCTATCACTAAAAATGAGGCTTCCTGAAATTTGATGTCTAGCATAAACGCCAGTTATTTCCCATGATGCTCGTATACCTGTCCCCCAATGACAATGTTCACTGTAATCCGTTATTCTTTCAGTACCTTGGATGTTTGGAGCTGATGTTGAACTGAAAGTTTTAGGGCTATATTTAGGTGAATTCTGTTGTTTTGCACGACCAAGTTCATGTTTTTCAGCGAACTCACTTGATTCATCCAGCCTTCGAATTTTGGATGGGTCAAAGGGGCTCTTTTGCGGTGTACGATCTTTCAACTCCTCATCATTAGGTAAGCTTTGAGCATTATCTTGAAGAGAATCTGTTGCAGTAGCAAAGGAATTGACAACTGTTACAAGTACTAAGGTATTTATCAGTATAAGTCCTAAGTATTTTTCTATTAATGTTCTCACCTCCAATCACCATTTATTTTGGGATGAAAACTTGTTTTTTCTTCAAAATTATTATGACAAAAGCTAATGCGATTAATAGCGCTATCACACTAATAGTGCCAATTGTAACAATATCTAGGGGAACAGGAGTAATTTCATCTTTAGGTGGATTAATCATTTCATAGTAAATACTAATATTGCTGTTTGAACTTGATACCGTTAACCAACCATCAGAAGTGATACTCCACAATTCACTTGGAATTATCTCATCGTTAATATAGACCGTCCAGTTTAGGGGTTGAAATGCCGTTGACGTATAGTGAAGATTAAAGGATTGGATTCCGGTACCGTTAACTGTGTAGTTCAACCAGCCGTGTTTGGGAACAAACCTCGCCAATATATCGTAGTTTTGAATCGTAATATTACAATCCTGAACGGCTATGCTAAAATCTCCTTCATTTCGACTGTAATTCAAAACATCTCTGCCTCTAACGATTCCCTTAACAATATCCAGTTGGGGATCACTGAAATTCAAAAGATAGTTCGCTAATACCAATCCATGAAAATTTAAAGTGCCGTTTTTCTCCTCTAAAGAAGTATATGACCCCTCAAGGACGAAGCTAACTGAACTGTTTAAAGACAAACTAATGAATTGATCTGCATTAGAAAAAGTAGTAATCTGCTGTTCTGTTTCAATTGACAGATTAGCCTCAACGGGTAAGATTGTTATAAAAAGTGTTGTCAACAACAGCAGAATTAAAGGTAAAAGTTGCTTTTTATTCAAGTTTTCACCTCATAAGCAATATTGTTTTACTGAACAAACGATATTTAAAACTACGCATTTTTTTATTTTACAGGAATACTGTTCGTTATATCTTCAAGTTGCTCAATCGGAACTTTCATGCTAGCGGCAAGTTGATAATAGTTTACATCAGTGTACCACGTTACCGTATGCCAAATGTTTCCACCGGTGCAGCCGAAGAACACGTTTATTGTTACTGGCTGAAGAATACCTATATCATTGTTGGTTGTTTCTATTGTTTCCAGATATGGCTTATTCCCCAATTGGGTTTTAAGTTTTTTTAGTGTATCTGCTAAAAAGTTGATTTTTCGCCTCATGTTTTTTATGCCTTCTATGTCTGAAAAGATAAGGCGCGAAGCGCTTAAAGGGGGTCAGGTCATTTTTTTAAAAGCATCTTTGCCTTTTGGTGTATGGCATTCGTCACACATAAGATATATTTCATTGCGTTGAATAAAAAGAGATTCTGCTGTGCTTCCGCAAGTTAGGCAAGGCAAGCCTTTTTTTCTGTAAAAGGGTTTTTGGTTGGTTATAGTTATCTCCTTCGCTGGCGCTTTTTGGTCTTGGTTTTTTGAGTACATAAAAAAAATATTTGTGGTGTTGTGCTTAAGAGTTTTTCCTATATCCGTTTAGCTGGCTAAGTTTTCGCATAAGCTGACAATTCTTTTAAGGAATTGGGCGTGTTCGGCTCGGTCGTTCTTGTAAAGGGACAGATTATTCAAGAAAATAAATTGAACTCAGAATATGAATGGGTCAATAAAGAGCTAAACAGTTTCTTTAACGGTAATTTAGTAAGTTTACTGGTGAAGCCAATAGGTTTTGAGCCGATTAATGTTGTTTCTGTAAGACCTTCGTAGTATAGAAAACGTTTGCTTGCTGAGACCAAGACTTATGAGTGTTCTTCTGCAATGATCATCAAAGTTTAGCATGCAACACACCAGTGAAATACCTGATTATTGTTAGCTTTAATTTAAGAGATTTTATATGAGCCGCTATCCCATCTTCAGACTTATTAGCCCAATTCTATCTTGTTATTTGAGAACTTAGCTATCTGGGTTTACCAAATAACAAAAAAGATAACAGCTTGTTAGCCTTATCTAAGGTCCGTTTAGTAGGTTTTGATGAGATATACTTCTAAAGGCTTCGTATTCAGTTAAATTTATAAATTTAACAATCTATACAAACCCATAAGATGGTAACAATGCCTAGTTACAAACACTTGGTAATCATCAACATTATATTCGGTATTTTGTTATTTTTATCAAGTGAGTTTCTTCTTTTTATTTTAAAGGATAAACTAGTAAAAGACATAGGTCTGTTTATTGGTTATACTTTCACAGATTTTCCTCCACCACCTACGGTAACAGATCCATTGCCAAATTATCCTTTGCTTATGTTCATAATCATGATTATCATAAACTTGGCTTACTTAGTATGGTTTTTGCGAAGAAGACATCAAAAAACGCAAGTTTGAAGCAATGACCTTTTCCAGCGATACG
>JAAZBP010000243.1 GCA_012513715.1 Thermoproteota archaeon
GTAAAGCTAATAGCACGTATAGCATTCGTACAGACTACTATGAGTAAGTTAACGAAAACGGGGCGACTTAGAGATAAGGCGCTTGCAGATGTTTTGCATGCTAAGCAGGCAACCTTTGATAGCTTACCGACAAATCATCCAAGCGAACACCTGCCTGATAGGCTTGTTAATATTGGGCAAAAAAAGCAGATAGCAATAACTGGTCTCGTTTATACAGTTCATGAGAAGGAGTTATCACTTAAAATTAGCTTTCGGTTGTCGCCCTCTAAGACTTGTTTTTCCAAAGTATGGTTTGTGCTGTATTTTGAGGAAAAAAAGCTTAGCAGCACATGTATTAACATACCTCAAGGTCCGCTATCGGGGAACGAGTTTGAGCTATCACCTGTGATGGATATGAAAGGAATCAGTGCCGGCGCGTATGCCGTCAAAGTTGAAATATATGAGCAATGGTCTACCGGGGAGATACTTACCATCACGTCTAAAGAAATCCAGATACCATATGTTCAGGTAAGTAGGCAAAAGCGGTTCATAAAGTTGCCAACCGTAAAAAGTTTTGCCGGCACAGATTTGTTAGTTGCTTTAGATAATGAGAAGGGCATATACCGTAATATAGAACAGGGTCTGAAAAAAGAGCAGGTCAGCAAACGTGACCAATGGTAACTACTTTAGAACTCTATAGTGTCGGCTAGCTGTAACAGTTAGTTATTGCGAATGTTTTTTGGCAGGAAATTTAGTAGCTCTATTATGAGTTCTTCGCGTTTTTCTAAAATGTCTGTTTTGCGCTTTTTACCTTTGCTTGTGCTTGCGGGTTGCTGGGAGAAGTTGTATAATATATCTACTAGGCTATTCCGCACGGGTTTTTGGGATAGCCGGCAGACTGTTTCATCTAAGGCTTCATCGAGGGCTTTTTCGCAGTTTACCCGCCCTAGCTTTCGGCCAAGTACTGCAAAGCTAACCAGAGACGTAACGTATTCATCTGCCAAAATATCTTCGAAGAGGGTTTGCTCATGAACTCTGAAATTAAATTCATATTTTTGATGTATAAAAGAGTGTACAAGCATACGGATTAGGCGTTCCTTAAGGGCGTTTGTGGTATCACTTTTTGCTAAAAATAAGTTAATCTCCAGTGGATTATCGCTATTTAATGCGCCACTTCGGTCCTTAGGTGACCTCTTATGTAAAATAACAGTAATTCCCTCTCGTTTTGAAGTATTTGTAAATGTATCCCCGCAGGCATCCTCAATTTTCCCAAGGATCTTGGCACCGTTTCTTTTCCACATCGCTTCTAAATAGGCGCATTTCTTTTTTAGCCAGTCGCGGTCGCTTTTTATTTTACCAGTTGCTATCTTGAAAGCTACAGATGGAAAATCGTCCATAAACCCTCACCCAACCAGCACATATGCATCATAACATCTAAATTTATCCCTTGACAACCCAATGAGCACGATTTATTTATCAGACCGGTTACATATTAGCGATTACATTTTTGTCTAGTCAGCTTCCTAACAAAACTTTTGATTTTGGAATTTTGCCA
>JAAZBP010000035.1 GCA_012513715.1 Thermoproteota archaeon
GGTTCTACAGTTACAGTAACCCCTTCTCCAATTGAAGTAGGCCCATCCAATGTGTATGGACTGTTTTGTTTTGTCCAAGTTGTGCTTTGTGTGATTACACCATGAAAACTTGAAGCTGAACAATTATCAACCAAAACAATACTGGTAACTGCAATAAGTATCAAGAAAGAACTAGTAACCTTAATGCATTTTTGATTCATGATTTTGTTGTGAGCTTATTACTGTTATAAGGTTTATTGTATAGATTCCTTGACTAACCTCAGTCAATAAATCTTAACCAACACTGTTAGCGTCATTAACGATTTCATCTTTAGGTCTTCGCTTCTTCTGTTAATTTTTTTCTCTTTGCGAACTTTGAAAAAACACTTGTTTACTTATACAATTGATGCCAAAAATCCTATACATATTTTCCTGTTTATTCAACAAGAAAAAACAGTGGGATTTATGGCTCTGACAATAAAAAATGGAAAAATTAATCCGAATATTTTTTTTATCTTACTTTACTAAATTTCTTAGAGGTGTGCATAATTTTATATCTAGTTAACGCCTTTCTGATTTTATGGAAGCCTGTGATGTTGTCAGGCTTTTCGTCAACAAAGCAATCGTTCCAGCCGAGCCTAAAAGACCTGGAAACCCAGGCTATGGACCAGTTAAAGCACTAAGAGTTCTAGTCTACGCTAGACTAAAAGGCTTAGACAATGACACAAGAGTAATCCAACACCTCAAAAAACATCAATGGATCGCTAAAACGCTTGGATTAGCCGCTGTACCAGACAGAACTACCGTTGGCAGATGGTGGAGACGCTACCTTGGCTTTTTGGAACAGACTTTCCTAAAGATAGTCGACATGCTTCAGCTCGCTATTCCAACAAAGATTGCAGTTGTAGACTCAACACCCCTTGTTGATCTCTACGATATGGAAGCAGCTTGGGGCCACACCAGTAGGGGAAAATTCAGAGGATTTAAACTTCACGCAGTCGTGAACCAGCTTGGACTGCCACTGCGAGCATTGGTTACTCCGGGGAACAGATTTGATGGACCATATCTTCCAAAACTAGTAGAGGATTTAGAGGCTGATTATGTGTTGGCTGATGGAGCTTACCACTCAAAAGCTAATTTTGAAGCTATCAGGGCAATAAACGCTGTCCCAGTAATCGCTGATAATCCTCGCAAGAAAGGAAAAAGACGCAAGATTGAAGCGGATGCGTTGTTGGTGGCTAAGCGTTATTTGGTTGAGCAATTCAATGGGCTTATTAAATGTGAGGTGTTGGATGAATGCTGGCTTTGGCCAAGAGGAATGGTTAAGAAGGCATCGATGGTAATGGCTGGACTCATCTGTTTGAATGCTAATGCTGTAGATGCTTTGGTTGAGGGCGAAGAAAGCCTGCGAGTAGTGAGTAAGTACTGGGATTAACGCAGATAAGGTGAATGGTATAATTTAAGCAGTTGGACATCTTGGCGATATCCTGGTTAACCCCAGTACCCGCTCACTAAATCACTTAGCGGACAAACTATAAAAAACAAATTGTGCACACCTCTATATAATAGATAGTCATTTAATTAAAACAGTCAACCGTTGGGTTACTGGAAGAGGAACAAATTATGAAGATACTAATTACGGGCGCTTTTGGCAATGTAGGGAAATCAGTAATAGAAGAGGCATACAAAAGAAAACATGAAATAATTGTTTTTGAAGTTGAAAACAA
>JAAZBP010000244.1 GCA_012513715.1 Thermoproteota archaeon
CCTAGTAGTCCCATTCCTTGTAATAGAATTATCGTCAGGAAGGGACCAGGGAATTTTTAACCCGGGGTGGTTAGAATAAGTGATTGTTCCATCTTTGTGATAGTAATCAACCCAACTTAGTTCTTCCTCGTCCAAATACAGATATCCCAATATCTTTCCATCTAAACTCCTAAGCCTTTGTGTCTTATATCTCCAAGGATAGTAGGACACGAGTCCAAAAGTGGAAGTTGTCCAGTCACCGACTTCAATTTCCATGGTCTCTTCAGTAGACAATTTTACATTAGTTGCCCTTACAACAAACTTTGTGTTTTTGAAGAGCTTACCAGTCCCCTTGTTTCCTTCTTTGTAGTTCTCTTGTCTCTCGTCGTTTACAAAGACTCTAAGAGCGTTGATTGTTTTCCATTTCAAAGTAGCTACCTCCCCATAAGGAATTTCTCCTTGGGGGGTCACAGAAAGCTCAAGTTTGGGCATGAGCTCAGGCTCCACAACCGGAGGTGTTGGAACTTTTTCGCAACTCACCAAGTGAGTCCCCAATATAATCATCATCCCGATGATTAATATCAGGTTTTCCTTTTTTGTTTTCATTGTCAAGTATTTATTTACTTACATTATATAGTATTTTATAGAAAAAGTCAAGCTAATTAGTCACATTCCACCGTAAAAGTTTTATTAGAAGTTAGTGAAAATCCTCCATTGGAAAATGGTCCATCGGCATAAACAGGCTCGTTGGGGGTTGATGACACTCCAAACCCACAATCACCCTTACTCCCATTATATGTGCAAGTACAACTTGTTACATCTTGAGAATACCACTTTATTACAACATTAGGTTCATCAACTGAGGTAGGATATAGGACCGTTATTTGATCTTCAAATTCTTGCGCCTCTCCATATTTTGAACCTTTAACGGTAACTAGGGGTGTTTTTATTATAGCTCTTGAAAAAGTAACTGACTGAGTAGCCCCCTCGTCATAGGTAGAGTTACCACTGACACCTTGACCATAACCAGGACAGAAATAAGAGGCTGGGCAAGAACTAGTCTCCCATCCAGTAGAAGGACTACAGTTTGTTTCACTTGGCATTCCACCCTTACAATAAAGATCACCAGAAGATGTTATGGTCGATGAACCACCAACGATAGCAACACTTCCATTACCAGTTATTTTATAAGGCATATTATAATCACACAGATCTGCTCCCCAATTGATATAAACATTTCCATCTTCATCTGGATTAACAACTACATCTGTTCTTTTGTTGTCCCAAACATTATCACAGCTCATTGGTGTTATGTTTGACTCAAAACCTAAATCTATATCACATCGCAAGCCAGAAGGTTCTACTGAATAACAGTCAATAGGGCGATACCCCGGGTGTAAATTTTCAGGTCCATTATAAGTAAAATAAAAAGTAGCAGATCCGTCCGTGTATGAAATATCTCCACCAGATGTTCCGCCTCCAGTTCCTGGAGTTGTTGTTGTACCATCGTCTACAGATGTTCCGCCTCCAGTTCCTGGAGTTGTTGTTGTACCATCGTCTACAACAGTCGAACCTCCTGATCCTTGGTCTTCATCAAGCCTGTATCGCACCGTTTCTATTTCAGTTTGAGCAAATGCATTATTGGCTAAACCAAATAACAATACAGAAAAAACTATGAGTAAAAAAGGTGCTAGGTATTTTTTATTAATTATTAGTTTCATTGTTAATATTTTGATTATTTTTTAATTCTTCTTTTTTGTTTTTTGGTTTAACAAAGAAGATGATAATTCCTGCGACTACAAGAATTACTATTAAAGCTAAAACAACAATGTCTATAATTAAAGTTTTGTCTATTTTTTTAATTGATTCAAAAACCATATCTTTTTGGGCAAGTAATTCATCGCTTTCATTGGTTATTTTAATTGTAACAAGAGGATCATTACAATCTAATTCTAATTCTTTTTTAAAACTTAAAAAAGTTGAAGTCGAAGGAGCAACTTCAGTAAAAGATGGTAAGCAGACATCACCTTTTTTATCTAAAACAGAAACATTCATTTTTAAAGAAGTATCCTTATTAGAAAGATAATTAAAGAGAACAGATAAATTCATTTCCTCTCCTTTTTTGTAGGAAGTTTTATCTAAAGAGATATTTTTTATTTTAACCAACTCTCTTTCACCAATAGAATATTTTACTAACATCCTATTATAAATTTTATTTCCTTGCTTCAATGATACTTGAGTTACATAATCTCCAGAAGATAAAACTGTGGGTATAGTTAAAGAAATTGATTTTTCTTCGTCAGCTAAAATTATTATTTCTTCCTTTTGATACTTTTGATCTATAGCCTCTCCGTAAAGGTTATCTTTGTGTGTTTCATAAACTGGGTTTAATTCAATATTTTCTTTTAGATTATTTTTTATCTGACAAGAAAGAATAATGTTTTCTGATTTTTCTAGAGTAAGAGTTTTATCTATTGCCACTTTGTTTTCATTATTACTAGAAGAAACTAAAAAACAAGTATCTGGAATTAACTCTATAAAACTAGAATCTCTATTAAAATTAACCTCCAAAGAATTTGCAGCCAACGGAATTCCACTATCATTTACAACCAACAATCTCAAGGAATAGTCCCCGCTTAAACCAAAAGGAGCACTATAGCTAAAGTTATTAGTTGCCTCAGAATTAGGTTCTATTGTAAAGATTTTCGGTGAAACATAGCGGTCAACAATTTTTTGATTAGAATCTACCAATTCAATACTTGTTTTAGAGTTAGCATGAGCCCCATCTCCGTTTTTTAAAACAAAAGATATATCAAAAAGATTATCTTTTTGAGAAGAGATGCTTAATTTATTAATAAATATATTTGATATTTTTACTGACTCATCTACTTTTTGTTCTTCCGCAAACACCGAGGGTGTTAAGACAAAAGAAAAAATTGTGAGCAGGCTTATGAGAGAAATTTTTAGTAGTTTCATATTTTAATTTTAAGATTAATAATAATTTTAATATCTATTTAATTATAGCATAAATGAAAAAGGGGGCTAGTGTTTTTCCACCTTTCCCCTGTGCTTCCACTCACTTTCTTTTCTACCCCACTATACTAAAGGTCATTGCGGTAAGTTTATCTTACTTTTTATTCAAATTTTCTATAAAAAGTCTCTCCATTTCAGTTAGGTCTTTTTTATATACCTTATAAAATATTTTTTCAAAACGAGAGTAATTATAGACTTTATCTAAAGAAGAAATTAATTCCTTAATTTTTTGAGCGGAATACTTTTTTATTAAAAATCTAACAAATAAAGCCGATATTGAGTAAGCTGAGTAGTTAATATGTTTATCCCAACCTCTCAACGTTCCCAGTTTTTCACAAAAATTATTTTCAACATAAAGAGACTCATTTATCTTTTTGTTTTGCCCAGCTATATAATTAGCAAACCCCTCATTTAACCACAAAGGAATAGCGCTACCTTTTGCTAGATTAGAAATAAATAAATGAGAAAATTCATGGACCAACGTCGGTAAAAAATCATTTTTAGAATGGCAACTTTCTTTTGTAAAAGCCCTTGGGCTTAAGATATCTATTCTCTTGTTATCATCAGCATTTGCTATATTCCAATCTTCTGTCTCTTTTCCTAGTCTTTTGTTATAGCTATCTCTGGTATTGTGAACATACACCATAATATTTGAAATCTTCACAGAAAAAACTTTTGCCACAAAATCAAAAGCTTTTTGGACATCCTTTTTCACTTTTTCAACATCCTCTCCTTTGTAAATAATTCTAAGCATATTTATATTATATATGGTTAAATAAAAAAATAAAGGCAAAGATATAATCCTCTGCCTTTATAATAAAAAACTTAAATAACCACCATTATTTATTGCAACGATTGTCACAAGATCTGCAGTTAAAGCATCGGCAACTTCCACCCCTGGTAGTAATTTCATTAAGCCTTCGAGATGCCTCCTTTGTTGGGAGCCTGTTGATAACAACTGTTGGATTCACAAAAAAAGTACTTAGCATTTTAACACCTCCTTTAATTAATTTTTAAAATTAATTTATTTTCTAAAAACTTAATTATTATGGGTTTAATTAAATCTTCAGAAAAAGAAAATTCTTCCATTAAATTTTCAATCGTGAAGTATGGTTTATCACAAAGCTGCTTAATTAAATTAAACCCCTCTTCAGTGCAAAATTCAACTTTCCTGTGTGAATAAATAATCCAACCAAAGTTTTCTTTCCTAAAACGGAGTTGTTTGTTTATCTTTAGTGGGTCATTTTTGTGCAAAACGATAGTTTCTCTTTCTGGTAACTTTTGTATCCTCCCAAAATCCATAATTGGTTCAGTCATATACATATCATTACTATCATAACTACCATTCACCATTTTTCCAGACATTCTACAACCTCCCTCACAAATGATATTTGCATTACACTTTTGACATTCTTTGGGTAAAATATCACAACTAGACCAGAATTTCATTCTTTCCCATACTTCAGAAAAATCTTCAAACAAAAGGCTGCCAAATTCTTTATCTGATTGAACGCACGGCCTAACATTACCTTTTGATGAAATAGCGCAGGAAGATATAGCGGCAGAACAAATTCTGTTGCCAAGGAATGGAAGAAATTCCTCGTCTTCTTCCTCTTTAAATAAGCAACGAGGAATTGGTTCTAATGTATCTATTTCTAGACAAAAATCTCTTTGAACTCTCATTAGTTCTCTCAAAGAATTTTTACACTCTTCCTTACTTAAGAGATACTGTAGGTTGGATTTATGAGAAGGGACCATAGGAGTCATACAAAATGATTCAACGCCCAGCTCTTTAACCATTCTCCCAACCTCATAAATTTCATTTTGGTTCATCTTTGAAGCAACCATGTTAACGGAAACAGGAACCCCCGCTTCAATTAAATTAATTATTCCATTACGTGTTTTTTCAAAACCACCAGGTAAACCAGCAATCAAATTGTGTGTATCCTTTACCCCAAGTAAAGAAATTAGAGCATGATCTAATTTTTCTTCGAACATTCTGTGTGCAATTTCTTTACTTATAAGAACAGCATTGCTGTTCAGTCCTACTTCCATGTCGTATCTTTTTGCTTTTCTTAACAAAGAAAAAAACACTTCTGGGCGTAACATCGGTTCTCCTCCTGTTATGGTTATAACACTAACACCGCAATCATTGAGTTTATCAAGTACCAATAAAAAATCAGCGGCGCTTAACTCATTTTTTTTAACCACCTCGGAGTCGTATCGCCAAAAATTATAACAATGGCGACATTTCTGATTGCAAGCTTCTGTGAGCTCAATCTGAACATCTATCGGGAAAGAAAGTCTTTTCATAATAATATTGTTTTTTAATTTGCTGTTTATCTTAAGCATGGCACAATTGAATATTTTGTCAAGTTTTTTGATATCATGTAAATGCATTGCCCCCTGCTGGTTGACTTACCACTTTTTTAATGTAATATATAGATATAAGTCCGTTTCGAAACCGGACTTTTATTTTAGAAAAATAAGGAGTTTCTCGATTTATAGATACCAGAAACCCTGTCAAATAGTTTTA
>JAAZBP010000036.1 GCA_012513715.1 Thermoproteota archaeon
ATGTCAATGACTGGTTTTCCTTGCAGTCTCTTCTTGATTATCCATATTCTGAGCTTTCCCCAATCTCTATCCAACCAAACACTCTCCCGATTCTGGAAGAGTGTAGCCCATTTAAAAGATAGAACAGTAAAAATTCCTTGACTAAGCTAAAGCAACAGTAAGCAGATTTTGCCAAGCTTACTTCACTACCTAAAGACAGGTTGGGTACACCCAAGCGTGGGAAAAGGTCATTTCTGTTAGTTGTGGATTTTCAATTTCTGGTTAGCAAAGAATAAAATAGAATCGGCGTGTAATAGAATCGGTAGCCATGAAGACTTTGAACAAGATGAAGGCTCAGCTAGAAATGCTTAAGCCCTTGCTGAAAGAGAAGTTTGAAGTGGAAACAATAGGTGTTTTTGGCTCCTATTCTCGCGGCGAACAAACCAAGAAGAGTGATGTGGATGTTTTGGTCGTTTTTTCGGAGGATGCACATGTTGGTTTTTTCAAGTTTTTAGAGCTTGAAGAGTTTTTATCTCAGAAGATAGGCGTAAAGGTTGACCTTGTTACCAAAGATGCTTTGAAGCCAATGTTGAAGGAGCGAATTTTGAAGGAGATCGTGTATGCGTAAGGGAGACTTTCGGGTCTACATTCAGGACATTTTGGAAGCCACCCAGAGAATAGACGATTACCTAATGGGAATAACATTTGAAGAGTTCTCGAAAGACAACAAGACGATAGATGCGGTTGTTAGGAATTTTGCCGTTATAGGTGAAGCGGCAAAGCATGTTCCTGTTTCCTTTAAGCGGAAGCATCCTGAAATTGCTTGGAAAAGAATGAGCGGTATGCGTGATAAGGTTATCCATGAATATTTTGGTGTGGATCTCCGCATTCTTTGGGATACTTCAAAGGTTGATTTGCCCGCGTTAAAGCCGTTGTTAGAAGAAGCGTTAAATGGAAAACCGAACTTGTAGTGGTATGTAGCGTTGCCAAAGTTAGCTTCAATAAGCTAGCAGATAACTATCCACATAATCCAAAAACCTTCTTAAGCGTTGGAAAAACCGTTTCGTAAGCGGTATAGAAACTGTTTGCCATCAATACCCCTCAATATCAGTAACTTCATTCCAGGCTTGTGCAAAGAAACGCGGAATCTCCTGCTCAGTGCCCTTCTTAACTTGCTCAAGCAAATCACTTGGTTTAGTGCCGGAATGATTCACTAACTTTGTGAAGACAACATCAGTTCCAACTTGGAAACGCAGAGCAGATGCAAACTGTGGCCGGATCTCATGGGGGCTGGTGCCCTCAATAAAATACAGGAAATATGGCGCCCTATTGCTCAAAGAACTGTTTAGCTCATCTTGCTCGGTTACATACCAGCTTTGACGCATCAACCCAGATCGAACAGGAGTCAACTCCTCAGCCCGTTCCTTAGCGTGGGTAACAGCTTTCTTCACAATAGTCTTAGCCAGTATGGGAATATCAGAGGCAACTTTGCCCAGAGAAACCCTTGCCTCAGTAACTTCAACACAAATCAAACAATAACACCTTTGAGAACTTGAAATCCTAAAATATGATAAGGAAGTCAATCAGCCAAAACTGACAAACAAACAATTAGTTTTCTAAGACCAAGATAAAGTAAAGTTTGTCGAGCGTTTCTTTTAGATTTCAGTTTATAGCTGCTTATTCGATATAGCGGTTTTTTGATGCCTTCTATAAAGCAAAACTGAGATGATAATGAGAGCTATAATACCTGATGCAACAGTTAAAAGATACATCGGAAATGGCTCTGTATGTGGACCATTATAGATTGTTGGGGATGGAGACGGTGATGCTGTGGGCGTTATTGAAGGAAAAGGCGAATAAGTGATTGTTGTGTTTATCTCTTTGTTTTCTATGAAAGTGTTTCTATCCTTATAGCCTTCTGTGTAAAAG
>JAAZBP010000037.1 GCA_012513715.1 Thermoproteota archaeon
AGCAAAAACTCAGAGCAAAAAGGGACACAGAATCTACGAGAAACGTTGGAAGCAAAAACTGAAAAATACACAAAAAATGCAGTCTAAACTAAAAAAAGAACAGAAAAACATACAAAAAGAAATAGAGAGACTAACCCAGCAGAAAGATGAAGCGTTGTCTGCTACTAAGTTAGAGTTAGAAGCAAAAATAGAAGCGAAAAATCAGCCTTTAAACGCGTTAAAATCAGAGTTGGAAATGAAGGTTTGTGTTTTTGAGCAAGAGAAAACTCGGATTCAGACTGTGTCAGCCCCGATAATCCATGATATAGAAAAAACCATACTGCATTTGGAGGCTGAAGAAAAAAAATTAGGCAGCTTAGGTTTAGTGGGGTTGGGGCATCAGTTGCCAGATATGTATTATGTGCCGTTCTACATCATAGGTTACAATGTGGGGTTAACTTGCAGGTGTGTTTGTGTTGCGCCATCAGATGTTAACTCGATAAATTTTTCTGTTAAACTTAAAAGTTCTCTGGGTTTATCAGTAAGCAAAAACCTGCTGACTCGAAGATTCAAGAAGTTGTCTGAGTTAATAGAGAAAACTTGTTCTGTTAGCGGCCGAAAAGATGATTTTTGGATTCAATTTTGGAGTTTAGCAGAAAAAAACAACCTCTTAAAACGCAGTGAGTTTCAAGCAGAAGTAAGGAAGGGACTGGTTTACCTTAAAGGTCAAGGTTGGCTCTCAGAAGACGAAACAATAGAATTAGCAGATCAGCTCAAGCTGCATATTAAAAAATGAGCGAGACCACAATAAAATGGGTGTAGAAAAATGAAGAAGTACACTGGAAAAACCACAACCGCCATAATACCTTACCCAGAAAACAAAATTTTATTGGTGAAAAGGAATACGCGTCCGTTCGTTGGTTACTGGGCGCTGCCTGGGGGGCGCATGGATCAGGGAGAGACTTTGGAGCAGACCATAATTAGGGAAGTAAAAGAGGAAACCGGCTTAACCGTCAAAATCGTAAAAATATTAGGTGAATATGTAGAGAAAGGAATCAAAGACGACGTTGAATACGAGTATTACCCCACCTGTTTTGTGGTTTTGCCGCTGAGTAGTGAATGGGTTAGGCAGGAAAGTGAGATCCAAGAAATCAGGCTGTTCAGCTTAGATGAGTTGCCTGCTATGTTGGCTTTTGAGCATGAAAAAATGATAAAAGATTACGTTCAAGCCGCTAAATAGGCGTGAAACGTAAAGTTTGGGTTTTATTGGTTTGTTCTTGTCTTTGGTGGAGGCGGAATCGGAAGCACCGTAGCCTTAGTGAGGCTGTCTTGTTCGTTTAGAATCAGAGAGAGGGCTTTGCCTTCTGGCACAATGATTTTTGCGTTATTCTGCAATGAAGCAGCAATGGTTTCTAGTTGCTTAAAAGTTATGGCTGAGTCTTTGAAGTAGTTGATTAAGGCTTCGTTACGTAGTTTTGTTGCTTGCGCGTCACCTTCAGCTATAGCTATAGTTGCTGTTTTTTGTCCTTCAGCTTGAAGTATAGCAGCTTGTTTTTGGCCTTCTGCACGTTGAATTGCAGCGTTTTTTTCTCCACTAGCCAAGGTTGCTTCGGCTATAGCGGTTTTTTCTGCTGCTTGACGTTCATTGTCTGCTTTAAGCACTGACTCCATAGAACTCATCAGTCCGCGTGGAGGCTCCAGATCTTTGATTTCTGCTCTAACGATTTCGATGCCCCATTCTCTTGTCTGCTCATCAAGGGCTTCTTTTAGTTTACTGTTAATGGTTGGTCTTGAAGTGTTAGCTACAGTCATATCCATGCCGCCTATGATGTCTCTGAGTACTGTGCGGGCTAAAGTGTCAATTTGGGATTCATAGTTGTTAACAAAGTACTGAGAAGCCTTCACTGATGTCTCGTCTGTTTTGACTTTGTAGAATACTACTGCGTCTACTCCCATGAACACTTTGTCTCTGGTTATGACGTCTTGGCGCTGCACCGGTGTCATACGTTCAGTAATGTTAACTTTTATTATGCGGTCCACCAAGGGCACAAGAAGGGTTATGCCTGCCTGTACAAACCTGTGGTATCTTCCTAGGCGTTCAACAAGGCCACGTTCAGTTGGCCTAACAATGCGAAGCGACGAAACCACAACATAAATTATTAATGCTACTGGAACAACAATTGCAGCAATCTCAATTATATCCATACATTATCCCTTTAGTGTTTTCTTTTGTAATTGCGTTGAGATCCAGATTTAAGATTTGTTATAAAAAAAGATTCAAATCATAAATTGGAACAATAAAAGCTGAAGAAA
>JAAZBP010000245.1 GCA_012513715.1 Thermoproteota archaeon
AATGCACCAGCTCAGCGTTGCCCTAAAACAGGAGCTCTTAAAAGAAATCCGAGAGGAACAACATGCAACGACTAACAAATAAAAAGTATAAAATTAACGCCAGAGGGCGACATCTCACGGGCTACTTCAACATAATACAACCAATATTTTCTTTTGAAAAAGTGATTAAATATAGAACTAACCTTAAAAAAGAAAACAGCTAAAAAAGAAATTTATTATTTTTATCGTACAGTTGCCATCTGAGCTTTACCAGTCTGATTGCCCTTTAAAACAGAAAGCGCCCCGTTCTTTCCAAGCCGCAGCTGTTTTTCACCTCTGAAAACACAGACTTGGCCTTTTTTGACTTCTATGTGGTTTCCTTCAGAAATAGAGTCTATTTGACCTTCCCATAGACATAATTTTACTTTCCCAGTGTCATCGCCTATTATAGCGTTAACAACCATGACTGTGTTACCGAATTGTGTATGCACCTGAGCTGGCTTAGGAATTTCTAGAACGTGTGCTTTTACATTGACACGTTTCATACCTGCTCTTAAATCACGGATAAGTGTATAGATGGAATCATTGTTCTGCTTAGCGATTTTCCGTTTTATCTTATCAGAGTTCATCCAACTCTCGAAAGGATTATCTTTTCTTAGCAGAAATTCTTCTTCAACACGGAACTGCGCTACAACATCGTTATTCTTGGTTATCAGAAAAATAATTTCATCCTTCAATTTACCACGGTACTCAATGTGAAGGTTACCGCAGACTGACCGCTCGTTCTTTTTAGCTGCAACTAATGCTTGGAAGACTTCGTTTGGATAAACACCGTATTTCACTGAAAGTAGCGCGAGGTGTTCGCCTAAAGTTGATTTTTTCTGTCTCAAATTCCTTCTCTCAATAGATCTTAACATACGAGTAAAAGCACATGTTCAGCTAATAACCCGTATTTTTGATTATCCGAACGTATCCGAATAGCCTGCTCCTATATGGGCTTCTACCTATATTAGTTTGACTATTAACATCTAAAATACATCAATTATACAAGTAGCATATGGCACTACTTGATAAATTTTCAATGTTTATTATTGAAACAAAAAGCACTCTATTTATAAGTGGCGACATTGTCTATGTCAGTAGCGTGCGAAAACTTGTTTTTGCACACCAAGTAAGTAGGAGTTGAAACAGCAACATGTCATACGGTAACAGAGAAATGCACAAGGCAACTTGCGCTGACTGCGGAAAAGAATGTGATGTTCCTTTCAAGCCAGACGGCACAAGACCAGTTTATTGCCGAGAGTGCTATTCTAAAAGAAGACCACCACGAAGATATTAAGCGTAAGCTTGAGCATCTTTTATTAGTCTAAAATTTTCTTTTTTATTTTTTAATTTTAATCATTTAAAGTAGAATGCTTTTCACATCAGCACTATAGCATCATAATCAAACCTTCAAAAACATATTTTCCCTTCATAAATAATCAATTAAAAGTAAATTCATATATTACATCGGAAACTAAATTTTAGGAGCAACATAAACTTGAAGCAAATACTACTCACACCATCAGCAGGTAAACGTTTAATCGCAAAAGCACTATTAACTCATCCCTCAATCCAAAGGGCATTAAAAAATGGTACAGTTGTAATAATTGCTGGAACCACAAATGGTTATGCAGCAGAAGAAATCCTTAATGCAATCGGAGAAAATGGCTTCTCGAGAAAAAGATTCTTCCGCGGCTTAACAATGCCACATGCAATGGAAGTAACTAATGAAGGCCGCTTAGCAGATGAAAGCCAGTTCCCAGGAGACGCAGTTATTGTTAAGGGTAAATGGCAAAAAGGTAAAACCATAGCTGAAGTTGCTGATTCCCTCGTCGAAGGCGACGTTATAGTTAAAGGCGCAAACGCAGTAGATTTAATTCATAAACA
>JAAZBP010000038.1 GCA_012513715.1 Thermoproteota archaeon
ACCTGCTTAACATGTACTAATTCATGAATAATGTCGAGGTAAATATCTGTAAAGTTACCTTCTTCAAGATATCGTGGATTTATTATTAATCGCCCATCATAATCTACGCGCATGTAAAGTGTATCTTCAGAGAATTCAACTTCAAGTGTTGATAATGCTTCTTGAGTCTTATCCCCGAAAATATTCTTCACTGCCTCGACTTTTTCAAAGTATTTAAAGTGGTTTTTGAAACTGGATATGCGATTGTATATTTTACGGTTTATTTCAACTTTAATCTTAATCACTTCCTAATATCCGCTTAGAAATAGGTTTTTTAAAAAACTATTTTTCGCACTATTTTAGTGATTCTAGTAGAAATGGGTTTTTTAAACATAACTTTTATAGATTAAGGTTAGAATTTACTTCATTAGAAACAAGCCTTTCTTATTTTTATTAAATAAAAACAAGGTTGTAACTAACATTTTATTATATCTTGTTTTAAATGCGCATCTCACCTTTATCAAGAATAACATTTTATTCCAGTAAGAAACAATTTATTTCTATATTTATCCTCTAAATAATCCAATTATTTTATTCCAACTGCCTTAAAGAAGGTGTAACAGAAAACTCCTTCACCCTCGCTTGTTTTATGGAGGTCATCTATTCCCCTACTCCATACTTTTTCTTCAATCATTTTTGAGTTAATAGCTTGTTCTTTAACCCCTTCAATCATTGCATTGAAAGTTTTCTTAGTGAATCCCTCTACCATTTCCGGCAATGATGCATCAGCATAAACCATTCTTGGTGAAACATGTATGTCTCTGTATCCCGCAGAATAAAGTAGTGGATATAGTTGTCTGCCAATTAACGCGTTTCCACCTCTTTGAGCTTGAAGATTAATTAAACATTGAATGGCTTTTTTAGCTGATACAGAGTCAGGATGAAAAAATGCTGAACCATGATCTCCTTCTATTACTGTAATTGACCCACCTGTCTTGAGGGCTCTTTTTAGGTTTATTAACACATTTTTTGGGTCACTCAAATGCTCTAATACAAAACAAACAAAAACGTGATCAAAACTTTCATCTTTTAAGGGAAGAGAAAATAAATTGCCCTGACAGAAAGTTATATTATTGTAACCTGTTTTTTTAATTCGATTTTTAGCTGTATATATCGATTCAGAAGATATGTCTAATGATATAATCTGTGTATGCGGGTTATTTTTGGCTAAACTTATTGTTTGAGCTCCAATTCCGCATCCTGCTTCTAACACAAGGCTTCTTGGTGGATAGCGTGTGTCTTTATGAAGTAATTCAGTGAGTGTCTGAGCTTGATCTTTTAGTCTCTCAAACTCTTTTTCTGAATATCCATGAACGTATTGAATTGGATTCATAGTAAAGAAAATACTCTATAGGCGTCTATTTAAATTTCATTTATCATTGCGAACTGATTATGTTTTTTGTTTTACCAATATTTAGTTATTAAACTTGATAACTTACTGGTTGTTTTTATTAAAGTTGATTTTTGTTTGTCTCAACTGGCTTTTTTTGAACAACAAATACTTCCTAGAAGCTCAAAACCAAAAATAGTGAATAAGCAACAGGTAAAAATTAGCTATTTGGTGGATTAATTGCCTTATTTCTGATGGGGAAATCTGTGGTATGCTGTAAATTAGGCGCTTATATTTGTGTATTTCGGAATTTTAAGCTTATATATGGTCCCTTTTCAGGTTTATAGCACAAAACAATAATTTCTCCATCAAAAAGGCGCTCTTTTTCAACTTTAACATATCGTCCTTTTCGGTATATGTATGTTCCATTAATGCTTCTATCCAAAATATAGAATTGGTCTCCTTCTTTACTAATTTCAGCATGAATCGGGGAGACAAATTTGTTGGAATCGATAATTTGAAAGTCTGCAGTGCTGCTTCTCCCTATAACAAAACGATTCTTACTTATTATCCTACTTTTTTTTCCCCAAATAAGTTTTACTTGTAGATCACTTGCAGTTAATAGACTTTTTTTCATTTCAAAAGCAGATGCAAAACGCTCATTTTTGTCAGAATTCAAGGCTTTGAAAGCGATTTCCAGTAAATCACGATGTGGCGTAGAATTTTGGAAACTTGTGATGTTTCCAGTCGGGTTTTTGCCTGTGAGAAGAAAAAGGAGTGTTCCTCCGATTGCGAATATGTCGCATCCCTCGGTTATTTCACCGTTAAACGATTCAGGGCATTGATAACCAGGTGTACCAATGATTACCTTCTGAATGGCTGCTGCAGTGTTTTTTATTTCTGCTGCATTAAAGTCTATTAGAGTTAACGTGTCACCCAAAAGTATGTTGCTAGGTTTAACATCTCTGTGTATTATGTTCATTGAATGAAGGTATTCTGTAATTTCAAGAAGTTGAATTGTATATTCAATTATATCTTCCCGACTAGCTGGGTTGTTTTCATTTTCGTCTTTGATACTTCTTGAGTTAATGTATTCTGTCACCAAAAAGAATTCTTTTTTGTTACCCCAAGAATGTACATACTTGACTATTGCTGGATTATTTATCATTTTTAGTATGTTTGCTTCAACTATTAATCTATTAATTTTAATCTGATCTTCTTTTGATTGGTTGTCTGTACATTTTGCCTGTTTCACTATAACCTTCTTATTAGAAATCCGGTCAAATGCTAAGTAAACATGCGAAGTTTCACTTGATCTAAGTAAATTTGAAATTTCAAAACGGTTCAAAAGAAGTTGTGTTTTGGGCTGATTTCCCATTATTTTTACACTGACTATTTAGTTTCCTTGTTTAAAAGTCAATGTGATATATGGGCCTTTGTCTTTTTTGTAGCATAATGCAACTAAATCGCCGTCATGTAGCTGGCTTTTCTTGATTTGCTGAAATTGGCCTTCACGATAAATGAATGTGCCGTTTTTACTGTTCATGTCTTCTATCCAATATTTTCCGTTTTCTAGATAAACGTCTGCGTGATGTCTACCAACATAACACATTTGATCTTCTATTACGATTTTGCAATTCGGCTGTCTGCCAATTGTTAGCCGCTGCGTAACATTATATTTGCTTCCTCTGCAAAAAATAAACGGTGCATTAACCAAAGTGTGACCTTGTATTGCACTAATCATGTCATCAGCGATTTGATATCTCTTTGATGGGTCAGTACTCATAGCCCTAAAAATTACCTGTTCGATTTCAGGTGAAATTTTAGGATTTAATTTTCGAGGTGAATCAATAGATCCATCAGCTTTCATAGAAAGCTTTGGAGGGCTGCCTGTAAGCAAAAAAAACAGTATCGCGCCCACTCCATATATGTCGCATCTTGGAGTTGCAATACCTGCAAACTGTTCGGGAGCTGACCATCCTGGTGTTCCAACAACTGTGTGTCCAAAGCTAAGTGGTGCTTGCATATATCCCTGTTTTGCTCCGCCGAAATCTATTACCACAAGATTATTTTTTGACAGCATTATGTTTTCAGGTTTAATGTCTCTGTGAATAATGTTCAAATTATGCAGGTAGCTTAGAGTCCGTAGAATTTTAACTATATACTGTTTAGCTAATGTTTCCTCTGCTGGATTTCCGTTATAGACTTCTTTGAAGGTTTTTCCCAAGATAAATTCTATGACTAAAAAGTACATATTCCCATCATCTCTGGAATCTATGTACCTGACAATGTTTCTATGAGCTATGCTAGATAGGATTTGGCCTTCTACTTTGAGTTTTTCAATTCTAATGGAATCTTCTTCTGCTCCAAGAATCTTCGGCTCTTTTATTACAACTTTTTTTCCTTCACTTGATCTGCCGATGTAAAGTCTACCCATTCCGCCTTCAAAAAGCGGATTTTCAATTACATAACTTCCTCTACTGCATTGTAGCGTAGCGCCTCTATGAAGGGTCAACCCCGTGTTTCACTCGCAGTTACTTAATTTTGAAAACTAGTTTTAAGGCGTCGCCCACCATTATTTCGTCGCCATTCTTAAGCGGTTGTTTTCCGGCTCCCTTTATTTCTGTCCCATTAAGTTTTGTTCCGTTAGAGCTGCCTTCATCTTGGATATATGTGACTGAATCTTCTTCAAATATTGTAAAGTGCTGTCGAGATATCCACATCGGTTCACTGGCAAGTTTTGCTAACTCTAGTCTACCAAATGTTTTCTTAAGGTTTGTATCGATTTCGCTTCCATCAGGTAGAACTAGTACCTTGTTAGTAACTGATGCTGCAACTTCTATTGGGGCAGCTGATGCTGGGGGCTCAACTTGACTTTCCGGTTCTGTCGCTACAGGGGTTTCGAGGCTGACTCCGCAGCTGTCGCAATATTTAGCTCCAGCTTTATTTGGTTGTTTGCAAACTGGGCACTCAATTTCTGCAGCTTCTGGGGCGGCAATTGGCGTAGAGATTTCTGCTGAAGGTTGGTCTACTGCAAGTATATTTCCACAGTTTTCACAGAATTTTGTGTCAGAGGGATTTTCCATTCCACAGTTTTCACATTTCATTTTTTTCATCTCAATTTTTATTTTTTCCTAATTACCGTAGTTTGTGAGGTAACCTGCTTTTTCTCTTCTTCAGTTAAAACGCCTTTTTTAATAACGGTCTTTTCGTAGGCGTCGTTAAAACGGTTAACTAAGTCCTGTGTTAGTTCGTTGCTTTTAACTACGGTAACTGCGTTTGGGTCACTCATAGTTCTCTTTAGAACTGTCTGAGCTTGATTGATTTTGGTTGGGTCAGACATTGAAACGCCTTCTCTAAAAAGAACTGTTCCCTGAGATGTAAAAAGTAA
>JAAZBP010000003.1 GCA_012513715.1 Thermoproteota archaeon
AACACTCAGATGGCTGGAGTCAGATTTGCAGCTGTAAGTGAGGGTGTTCACGGAATCTACATAGCTGCACTATTAGTGACTGTATTAGCAATTGGGTTAGGCGGAGGACTACTTTATTGGCTTTCAAAACGTCAATGGAAAATTCTTGCGTTGATGCTTATCACAGTAGCTTTTAGCGCAATAGCAAATCTCTTCATTAAACAGCCTATACTTAATTGGGTGACAGCTTCTTCAGGAGTTTCTTCACAAATAAGCACTTCCTGGCCACTTTGGCTTTTGTTATTTGTTCTCTTCCTCTCACCCATTGTTGAAGAAGCAATAAAAATTGTGCCCATAGCTGAAAAACACCTAAGACGCATGATCAATCGGTCTTCAGCGCTGTGGATTGGCATGGCATTAGGTATTGGTTTTGGCATTGGAGAAATCTGGTATTTAGCTTGGCAGTTTTCTTTTGTGCCACAATACGCAGGGTACCCATTTTACTACTTCACAGGCTTTATCGGAGAAAGACTGATTATAGTTTTTCTTCACGGGGTAATGACATCAATTGCGATTGTCGGCTTTTTGAAGGGCAGAAAAGGGTTAGCGATTGGATACATTGGAGCAATTCTACTTCATACACTAACAAACATCGGAGCTTTACTCTATCAAATGCAGGTTATAGACGGAAACACAACATCGATTTTATTGTTAATTTCAGTTTTAGTCAGCTTTGTCATATTTGAATTCTTACGTAGAAAAACGTTAAAAAACGAAACCCCCCCGAGAAACAATACCAAAGCAACTCAATTAAAACTATAAAGAGACAAAATTTAAAAAACATAAAAAATCATAATTTAAATTTATATTTAGCAAACCGTTATTGAATAACGGTGACTAAAATGATAGAAATAATCACGCCTATTATAGCTGTTTTACTAGTTGTCTTCATAATTTTGGGTGCCTCTATTAAGGTAGTAAGAGAATACGAAAGAGGCGTTCTCTTCAGACTGGGTCGCCTAATGGGAGCTAAAGGTCCAGGCCTATTCTTTGTTATTCCCATAGTAGACAGGATACATGTAATTGACCTAAGAACATCCACATATGACGCACGCATGATAAAGGTGATAACAAAAGACAACATAAGATGCGACGTAGACTCATTTGTTTATTATCGAGTAATTGACCCCATTAAAGCAGTAGTCGAAGTTGAAGACTACGTTAGCGCAACTCAAAACTTGTCTAAAACAGTACTACGCGACATTTTAGGTCACGCTGAACTTGACGATTTACTAACAAAAACTCCGGAACTCACCAAACAGATTCAACAGGAAATAGACGAAATGACTGACCCGTGGGGAATAAAAGTCAGCGCAGTCGTAATAAGCGATGTTATACTTCCAGTAGAAATGCAGAGAGCAATTGCAAAACAAGCTGAAGCAGAAAGGGAACGCAGGTCAAGAATCATTTTGGCAGACGGAGAATTAATGGCTGCACAAAAAATGACAGAAGCAGCAGAACTCTATGCAAAAAACCCAATGTCACTTAAACTAAGAGAATTGCAGATGTTGTCTGAAATTTCAAGAGAGAAAAACCTTATAGTAGTCACCTCAGGCGTTGACGTGAATGAAGTAGGCAACATAGCAGCTCTAACGCGAGGTATAAAAGAAAATAAAAAATAATCAAGACGGAGACAAAGTTGCAGCAGAATAAAGACATGAAACTCCACTATTTTTTCAAATTTAATAACCGTCTAGACACTTGTGGTGGGCGGCAAAAGTGCTGGCTTTGATAATCTCAGAGATTGCAGTATTCACAGTAATTGCATGCTTTGTAGTTTTTGTAATTTTTAAAGTTATAATTGCACATGAGAAAAAAAAGTATATGCCAGTTTTCTCTGAGCAGTTTGCAACTGCAATAGAAGAAATCGATTCAGAAAAATCAGGGTTCGTAAAGTACCATGGTGAACTTTGGAAAGCACAATCAAATATGCCTGTTAAAAAAGGGCAAAAAGTAAAAATAATCTCTCAAGAGGGATTAATGCTTCTAGTGGAACCGTTAAACAACTAATTGAAAACATCATTTGAGACAAAAGAGGTTAATTTCAAAAATTTTTATTTGACTTATAAAATGAAGGTTATCTAATAAGGGAAAAATTTAAGAGCACACCTTTCTGTAATTGAAGTATGTGAGGTTACTGATTGAGCCTACTTGATTTCTCTATGTTTGTGTCTTTAGCGCCATGGGTTCTATTAGTCGGAGGATTTGTTGCGCTTCTTAAGGTTTATGCGAAGCTTAGAAAAGGCGCTCAAGGTAAAGGCCAAACAACCACAGGACTCATAGGCTTTTTTGCAGGAATATTTCTACTCATCATCGGAGTCACTATATTGCTTGCTAATGTATGGGATACCGCTACTTGGGTTCTACTAGTTCTTACCGGGTTAGGACTAGTTTTGGGTCCTTTGAGTCGTATACCTTTCGGAGCGATATTTGGGTTAGTAACAGGCGCATTATGTGCAGGACTGGTCTACATATTTTTCCCATTACCAGCGACTGTCTTAGGGATTTCTTCACTATGGATTTATCTAGCGATTTTTCTTATTCCAGCCTTGTTCGTGTTTTTGGTTTTTAAGTTTGCAGAAGAAGTAATGAGACTATTTAGTATACTCTTAGGGTCATGGCCAGTGATATCGGTATTAGGCATATTATGCATCCTACAAGGAATACTGTTACTGATGGGCAAAACATTACTCATGTTCATCGGTTAACAAAACATATCACCAATTTTATTCAAAAGAAAAAAGGTTTGATACAAAATAGGTTACAAAAATTAAATTTTTTTGATTAAAATTAGCAGGTTGGGTCTGAGCCTTAAAGTTGTTCACGGCCCATTAAAGCTTGTCTTGACCGCGACATAGTCTTTCACCGTTTTGACCATGCCACTCAAGGCCTTAATGCAACATTGCCGTCCAGCCCATCAAAGCAAATACTTTGTCGCGTAGCGATTTTTCGCTGTTTTAATCGTTACGCTCTTTGCTTCAATGCGTTTCTGTTAAAGCTTGCTCCCCGACCTGCATTACTAACTATATGCACGGCTAAATATAGGGAGTTTTATGCAGAAAATAGGCAATTAAACGTTTAATTTCGGGTTTAATTTAGATTTTAAAGAACCAATTAAAGATTTATGTGTTAAGGGTCTTGAACTGGTCCAAGGGGGTTTTCAAAGTTTTAACATAAATAACGCAATTTTACATGAATAAAGCAATTTTCACCAATTTATTCACAATAAAGAAAAAATAGAAAAGAGATTAAGCATTAGGTAGCTGTGTTATTTCGTTTGTTTCTGGTATGCCGTTGTTGTTTGTGTCAACCCAGTGGAACACGTAGTATCCTTCATAGCAATCTTGAATTGTAGGATGCATCGCCTTCAGCTGTATCCCTGATGCCCAGGTGCCTTTCCAACCGAAGCCATAGTTAATGAAAACTTGGTTATTGTTTTCATCTCTCAAAGTCATAACCACAAAGTAGTCTTCATGATCAAAATCTATACTTGCCAATTCACGATTGACTCTAGAAACGCCAGTTGCAGTTTCAATGAATTTCACGTTTACACCGTCATTTTGGAAGTAAACAGGTGTTAACCTTGCATCTTCAAGATACTTAACGCACCAATGTGGACTTGGTCCACCAGACAAAATCACTCTTTTCTCAGTCAATAGAAGACGTCCGCGGTCAGCAATATTTTGTGAAACAAACTGTGAATTGCTGTCAAAAGATTGGATTTGCGAGTTTTCACACATACCGTAAATTACTGCACCTGCTGCAACATCATAAGTTGCCATCGGAGAATCCATACGATATGGGTCAGCATAAATAAAGTAAACAGAATTTTCGCTTGCTTTGAGAGCAAAGTATTGTATATCAGCTACGGCGATGCGGTTAACGAATTTTTGGATACGATTATTTTCAGTGTCAGCAACATACACATTACCAGAACTATCTATACAAATGCCGTAAGGATATCTAAATTGCCCATCGGCGAATCCATATGACCCCCAAGCAGCCATAAAGCCACCATCATCATTATACATTTGAATTCGAGAGTTTTCAACGTCAACTACATAGACATTGCCTTCATTGTCAACAGCTACATCTATAGGCCAATAAACTCGATTAGTGTCAATATCAAGAGTTGACCATTTAGCTAGGAATACGCCTTCACTGCTAAATTTTTGGATACGATTATTTTCAGTGTCAGCAACATACACATTACCAGAACTGTCCAAAGTGATGCCGTAAGGATAAAGAAATTGGCCATCACCAGAACCTTGGCTACCCCATTTAGCCAAGAATACTCCATTACTGCTAAATTTTTGGATACAGGCATTTGAAATGTCTAATACGTAAACGTTTCCAGAATCATCAACATCTACATCATAAACAGACAGAAATTGACCGTTACCACTACCTTCAGTGCCCCAAACTGTCAAAAATACACCTGTGCTAGTGAATTTTTGAATACGATGATTACCTATGTCAGCTACGTATACATTGCCTTCATTATCAACAGCTACACCAATAGGTTCAATAAATTCGCCGTTTTCGGAGCCGTAACTACCCCATTTCAAAACGAAGGCACCGTTACTGTCGAATTTCTGAACACGATTATTCAGGGTGTCAGAAACATATACATTGCCTTCATTGTCAACAGCTACTTTTGAGGGATACTTAAATTCTCCATTGCCTGAATTGTCCCATTTTTCTATGAATATACCAGTGTTAGTGAATTTATGAACACAAACATTACTTGAGTCAGCAATATAGACATAACCTGAACCGTCAACAGCAATGTTATGCGAATAACTGAATTGGCCATCACCAGAACCATAGCTACCCCACTTACCCAAGAAAAAGCCAGCACTA
>JAAZBP010000039.1 GCA_012513715.1 Thermoproteota archaeon
CGCAAAATAGCTGGTGCCCTAATAAGTATGTCTTCATATGCCTTCAAGCACCCTCCAACTCAAGTTCCTGACTCACAGGCAAGGCAATGGACAGAAGAATGGATAGCAGGCAAACGGGAACGTTAACCCTCTAAAAACATTCTTAAAGTTCAAGCTCCAACTTTTCTTTTTTGATATCTTCTCATATAAAATTCTTTAAAAGCTGTTTTATTGAATGATTTTAGTCTCCGCTGAGTTAAAATCCATTCTGAACTTAAAATGCTAAATTTTTCCACTTTGCTATTAAACCTTTTATAGGCTTACTACTGTTGGTTACTCGTAAAACTAAGAAGGTCTAATTATATGGTTAAAGCTGGAGAATACGAAGTGCCTGAAGGACTATACTACTCAAAAGATTTTGAATGGATAAAAATTGAAGGCGACAAAGTCCGAGTAGGCATCACAGATTATGCTCAAAAGTCACTACGTGAAATAGTATACGCTGAATTGCCTAGTGCTGGAACACAACTTAAACAAAATGAACCAGCTGGAACATTAGAATCAGTTAAGGCAGTTTCAGATTTGGTTTCTGCAATAAGCGGCACTATTGAAGAAGTAAACGAGGAAGTTCAATCCAAACCTGAAATCCTAAATGAAGACCCCTATGGCGATGGTTGGTTGTTTATTGTTAAACCTTCAAACCTAGAAGTTGACTTAGTAAACTTGATGGATTTTGACAAAGCAGTTGAATGGCATAAATCCCAATCAACAGGAACATCATAAAGTAAAGGTGAAAGCGTGATGGCACGACGCATAATCATCATCGGAGCTAACGCCTCAGGTGTTGAAGCAGCTTCTGCGGCACGCAAAAAAGACCGTACAGCAGAAATAACTCTGCTTGATAAAGAAAAAACTGCTGGCTATTCTCGATGCGGCCTACCTTTTGTGATTGGAGGCCAAATAGCCAGTTTTAAGGATTTAATTGTTTATTCTCCTGCTTATTTCCAAATGCTTAAACTAAATTTACGCTTAGAAACAGAAGTAACTGCCATCAACACAAAAGAAAAAACAATTACAATCAAAACCAACAATGATGCAGTTGAGAAATTGGAATACGACAGTTTAGTCATCGCTACCGGAGCTGAACCTTTTATGCCTCCGATTAAAGGCAGAGATAAACCCGGTATTTTTTCACTCCGTAATATGAAGGATGGAGAAAAAATCGATGCTGCAATAAGATCAGGTGCAAAATCAGCAATAATAATGGGTGCAGGCTTGATTGGTTTAGAAACCGGTGTAGGCTTAATTGAGCGAGGACTTAAAGTTACAGTTGTTGAGATGTTACCTCAGATTCTTCCACAGTTTCTTGATGCAGACATGGCAAAATTGGTGCAGAATCACCTAGAAGAGAAAGGAATGCAGATTTTACTTAACAAAACTGTTGAAGAATTCTTAGGCTCAGATAAGGTCACATCAATCAAAGCAAGCGGTGAAGTGTTAAAGGCTGATTTGTTCTTAAGCGCTTTTGGGGTAAGAGCAAACACAAAGCTTGCAGTTGAAGCTGAAATTCCTCTGGGAGAATCAAAGGGCATCAAAACTAATAGCCGAATGGAAACAGAAGTAAAAGATGTTTATGCCGTAGGCGACTGTGCAGAAGCCCCAAGCTTAATCACTCATAGACCCATGTGTGCCCAACTTGGAACTGTAGCGGTTCGAGAAGGTAAAGTTGCTGGAGCCAACGCAGGAGGAGGCTACTCACTTTTCAATGGAGTATTAGCTTCAGCGGTTACTCAACTATTTGAGATTGAAGCCGGAAGCACTGGGTTAACTGAGACAGTTGCAGCACGCAACAGTATCGAAGTTGTAACAGGTGCAATAAGCAGTAAAACCCGCGCTGCATATTACCCGAACAGTAAATCCGTAAAAGTTAAACTTGTAGTTGAAAAGGAATCACAACGCATCATCGGTGCACAAATAGTCGGTGGAGAAGAAGTAACCCAACGTGTAAACGCCCTTAGTTTCGCGATCCAGAAAGGTATTAATGTGCGTGAACTCGCAAAAGCAGACACTGCATACGCACCGCCGCTGAATGAGACTTGGGAGCCGATGGTTTTAGCAGCTGAAATGGTTTTAATGAAGCTCCGTTAATCTCAACTTTACATTTTTTTGTTCCAAATAAGTTAAAGCTTAATTGTTTAATCAACAAATGACTTTTTGGGTTAAACTTTGGTGAAAAAGGGGGTTTTCAGCAATGGTGTTCCTTACGTTAGTTTCGGTGAAAATCCTAATCCGATTTTGGTTTTCAGCGGCGGACCCGGAAATTACCTATCACCTTTAATGGCTAAACAATTCAGTTTTTTAAGTAAACACTACACAGTCTATGTTCTATCTCGTAAAAGCGGGTTACCTGAAGGTTACTCAACTTCTGATATGGCTGAAGATTTTGCAGTAGTAATTAAAGACAAGTTCAAAGGTGGTCCCATAGATGTTATCGGTGAATCATATGGCGGATTAATTGCACAACATTTAGCTGCTAGCCACCCTGAACTGGTGAACCGTTTAGTTTTAGCTATGTCAGCTTACAGGTTTACTTCGGAAGGTAGTATGCTTGATATGCGATTTGCAGAAATGCTTAATCAAGGAAAAACCAGAGCGGCATTCAAGAGTATGGCTCCAATAATAGTGGGCAGCAAAATCAAAAAAGCAGTATTATCTTTTTTCATATCAATTTTCGGTCCAAGAATGATAGTTAAACCCGAAAACCCTGCAGATTTGCTTGTAGAGGGCAAGGCAGAACTCATACATAACTCTCACGACCAATTACATCTTATCTCCGCTTCTACCTTAGTGATAGGTGGAGACAAGGACTTTTTCTGCTCATTAGATCTTCTTAATGAAACATCTGCTGGAATTCCCAATTCAAAATTAATCATCCATAAAGGAAAAGGACATATGCTTTCGGGAAAAAAATTCAACAATGATATACTTTTATTTCTAGATAAAATTTAGAACAAGCACTACTTTTACTTAACTGGACTTCTCAGCAGCTTTTTTTCTGCCGCTCTCAGTAAATAAGTGGTATCTAAGAGGATTTCCTATCCGTCTGCAGATGTTATCTGGATCTGTAGCTTTTGAGCATACACCGTGGCTTTGAAGGGTGCTACAATTATATGTTGTATACGGTTCTGTTCTGCCCCCGGTTTTTCCAGCAAGATTCTCAACTTGATACCTTGTTTTCTCCTGTTTAAAGTCTGAAATAGAAGAAAACATACCCACGATTGAGTCAACGCTTATGTTTTGGTGCAGAAGATAGGTCACTAAAGTGAATCTTTCAGTATGCGATAAATGTTGGCCTTCTGAAGTTCTCTTTAATAATTTGGCAATGCATGGTGGATACTCGCCTTCTTCAGCGTAAACCTTCAGTTCCTGTTCTACTAAGTCAGGCTTATTTTTTTGGAATTCATTTTTTATTTCTTCAACATCAATCTTTATTTCTTCAGGTAAATTACCGATTTTACGTTTCGCGTTTTCTTCAATTCTCTCCTTGACCTCTTCTTCCAGAAGACGCTTTAACTCATCTATTTTCACTAAAACCCAGCCTTTATCTACAGCTCTGTTTATCAACTTCCATTTAGAATCATGTACGAGTCTCCCTGAAGAAGTATTTTTAAGGTATTTAGTGAAGTGAATCCATATTCCTATATTATCCGTTTTAATTTCCCAAGAAAAAGCTTTGGCTACTTCAACAATTACATCAAGATTTTTTTCTTGCTCTAAGAAAATATTAACTTGTTTTGCTTCGCTTAAGGCAAACCTCTCTATTAACTGAGGCTCCTCTGTTGCAGCTGCAAGCATAATCGCTACAGGATACGATGCAAGTTCCTCTTCCACGTATCTACTTGGTTTAACAGTATAATTTTTTTCCAAAGAGAAAGAGTCTATTACTCTTTGTTTTGCTCTCTGTCTGATTGAAGGTAACTCAATTATTGTTTTTATGTCTAGGTCCCTTTGTTTTATGTGTTCTTTCACCTGTGGAAGAAAAGGATACTTTACCATGTCCTCTAAAGAGATCGGTATAGCCTACACCAGCCTGTTTATTGTATTTTAGAACTATTATTTTTTATTATCAACAACCAACACTATGCACTAGTTATAAATGAGGTTTTATCTTTTAATTAATGAAAAACTGTTTTCTTGTAAAATCTCATTATCTATATTTTGTTGCTGCTGTTTTCTTCTGTCCTTAAAAATTGGAAAAATGAATTCTATTACTAATAACGCTATTATTATTGTCACTATTGCCGGTAACCCCCATGGATTGTTACGTAGGAAAAGTGTGATGTGACCAAACCAAGGAATACGCATTACTACTTTTCCCAGAACTAAATGCTCAGATACACCTTCGCCTGTATGCCAAAGACTATTCGAATCATATTCTTGAACTGAAGGTGTCGCCGGCCAATTTTGTCCGTTCCCGTCACCTTTTGTTTGGAAATACCAGATATCCCCAATCTGATATTTTTCTACTACACGGTGCACGATTGGTGTTGCCGCCGGATTGGTTGGGTTCTGGTAGACTATAATGTCACTGTTCGGGTAATCTGAGTTTATCTCTTCCGGGTTTACACCTTGAATTACTATTATATCGCCTACATGTAACGTTTGGCTGAAGGCGTGGCTCCATCCGTCACATCTATTACTGTAGGGAACACACATACTTCCGCTTTCTACCACACGGATTGGAACCTCTACGTGTAACGCAAATTGTAAAACTAAAAAAAATCCTAAAACAACCACAATCACTAATACGATTGCTATTGCAGATTTGAAGTACTCGTTTTTTCTAATTCTTGTTATTATACTCAATTATTCGCCTTCATGTATTGTAGCTTCTATAGGTAGAGTTTTACCTAATAAACAACATTCTATTTTTGACTAATACATATTACTTTTGAGACTTATTTTGGACGCAGACGATTATAAATAATCTTTAAACCCTTAAACACAGGCTCAATGATTACGCTCATAACAATCAAGATTAATGCACTTTGATGTAGAGAATCTAGTATGATACGGTTTACAGCTTCAGAGAAAAGGTTGAAACCATAATAAGTGACAGAGTCAACTCCGAAAGCAACGAACCCTGTCCAACCGTTAAGAAAAATTATATTTTCAATCATAGAAGAAAAAATCAAAACCAAACCTACGCCAACCAGAACAGGTATAAGCAAATCTTTCTTTTTACGTTTAATTGAATTGATCAGAACTGCACTTTTATCTGCCAGTGATGCAGCCAGTAAACAGAAAAATGGTAAAGCGGTATAATTGTATTTGATTGCACTTACATAAGGTACAGTTAAGTTAAACCCTACAACTAAAAGCATGTC
>JAAZBP010000040.1 GCA_012513715.1 Thermoproteota archaeon
ACTGATGTGCATAAACACCGATTAATAGAGATACAGGAATTCTTTGAAACTTACAAAAGACTTGAACCCCACAAATGGGTTAAAGTAAGAGACTGGAAAAACGCACAACAAGCCCGAGAAATAGTAACGTATGCAATGCAAAAATATATTGAATTAGGAAACCAAACTCCTGAAAGTCATAAGTGAATTTTTTTATAATTATTTCAGGCCAGTTTTTTTATTCTAATAAACTAAACATCAGAAAAATAAAGTAGAAATGCTGATTATGCCCTTGCCTTTTGAGTGAACCTTACGATAAATTTGGTTTTTATTGACTATATCAAATATTTAGATTTGAACTGGTACCTTCATAAAGGTGCGTTCAACATAGACATGTTAGAAGGAATCTATCTTGAAGCGGTTATATCAAGATCACCCAATTGTTGGTATAGGTGTTGTTATAGTTGATCAAGGCAAAATTGTTCTCATTAAACGGAGTAACGATCCTGCCAAAGGTAAATGGGCAGTTCCTGGCGGTATAGTTGAACTAGGTGAATCTACTGAAAATGCAGTTATTCGAGAAGCAAAAGAAGAAACCTGTTTAACTGTGGAAAATCCGAGACTTCTTGATGTAGTAACCCAAGTCGTATATGATGATGAAAGTAAATTGAAGTACCATCATATAATAATCGATTATCTTGTTGATGTAAAAAGCGGTGATATTCAAGCAGCAAGTGACGCAGCTGAGCTACACTGGGTACCATTTAATCAAGTTGAAACTTATGATTTAACTGACTCTTTCCGTCGATTCTTCAAAAACAATAAGGAAAAAATAGAAAAAGTCTCTTCGTACCCAAATAGAACTTTCCTGCAATAAAAGATGATTAAATCTGCTGAAGACATATCTTTTGATTAATTCACTTGTATAGCATTGTCTTCACATTGTTTACTTTTAATTGCATGACTGTGCTTTATGATTTGTAAAGAACAATCGAGTCTCTCCCATAGTTTTAACATCTAGTCTTCGCACTTTAGCAACTATTGGGAAATCACTCACTACCTTACCTAAAGTTAAGCAGTGATGAGGCGGTAAATCACGGGCAATGGATCTTACTGTTTCAGCGTCGACACGCGCGGCTCTGCTTACAACATCTAAATCATGCTCATTTGTAAAATTAAATAAAAAAATGTTGTCGGCTTGTCTATAAATCGTCTCCTGTATAGTGTCCGGTTGATTTGTGATAAAAGTAGTGAATATGCCATAATGCCTCATTCTTGTAACAATGTCATCCCAGTATGTTTCTTTTAAGTAAAGATGTGCTTCTTCAGCAAACAAAAATACTGCCCTAAGCTTCCAATTTGAAAGTGAATCCACAAGTTTACCTAAAACATATTCAACTACTATTTGCCGGTCAATGTTTGAAGTATTTTTAAGGTTAATTACAATTGCCCCACCTTGATCTTTAGCCTTAAAAAAAGTTTCATCAAGTAAAGTTGCCTCACCTATACAATCAGTAAAGAATCCTGAATTTACAAAAGAATGAAAACGTGAAGCCAAAGCATCACGAACATGTTGATTACAGTTCAAATCTCGGATTGCCTCACCTAGCTCTTGCATGTTTAGTTTTCCCCTCTCTTTCAAGCTCTTCCAGAGTCGTCTAAATTCTCTAGCAGATGTTCCTGGTAAATGAAGAGCATTAACGAGTATTCCCATTACTGTATTTAGTGGCAGTTGATCTAGAGCAACTTTAAAATTTTGTGACGGAGTTAACGTGTGAATTTTATCATGGTAAATATTTCTTTTACCATCACTGGTCATTCCTAAACTAGAGTATTCTCCATTTAAATCAAAAATAACTACTGTTGCTTTGTAACCTACAAGATTTACCATTAAAAGTTTTGAAAGATGTGATTTGCCGCATCCTTTTTTGCCAGTTATAATGTTTAATGTTCCATCGATGGCTGAGGCATCTATAGTTAAGAGAGAAGTATCTTTTGTTCCTCCTATGATTATAGGTAAATTGCCTTCAATTCTGGCAAGTTTCATAAGCATTGGCGTAGACAACTTTTTGATTATCGATTGAGATCTGCTAGGCAGCCAGCTGCTACTTGGGCTTAACATTTCATTTTCAAAAGTTGCGCGTATTTTACATACTAGCAGACTTGCATCTTGGATGTATGTTATGTGTGGTGCAATTTCCATCAAGTCTATGTCTTCTCCCTGAATGGGCTCTCCTCCATCAGGCAAAGTGCGCAGTAACTCCTCTAAAACTCCTGGGACAGCTGCAAATTGAACATCAATAACTTGGGCAATCAAAGCTTTAGCTGCTTCTAAGTCTTCAACTAACAGATAATCTCCTTTTTCCACGTTCTCAGTGGGAAAACTGATTACTTGGAGTATGTTTCCCTCTTTTTTGTAGAGTTTCATGCGTATGCCTCCCCCCTAAATCCGAATGGACCAAAAAGCAAGCGATGCATATCTGGTCGATTGATTATTTGAATCCCATGTTTACGATTTATAAAATGTTTTATAGCTAAAACTTCGTTAGCTGTGAAAGTGCACAAGATATGCGATAATCTCAAAGTTTCAGGATAACTCTGTGTATAAAGGTCGTTGCCTAACAGCTTATTTACTGCATCTATTCTCTCTGTTGACTCAATTTCACGATCTATATCCAAACGGAATGCAAAATTGGACCTGTTTAATCTAGCTACATAGACATCTCCAAGTAAACGCATTTGACTGTTTGGTTTTATCCATTCAGTTTCAAGCAGGTAAGGTGGATCATATTTTGGTAGCTGCTCGGTTATTAGGATACCGTTGGAACGTAGAGTTGTAGCTTTTGAGAAAGCCAAAACTGTGCTACAGTTTTTTCTTGCATTACTGAGAATTTCATTTAGGCGTACAGTAGGTGTTTCAGGTGTTCCAGCAGTTAGTGAACCGTCAAAAAGTAAAACTCCGTTTTTTATTGTTTTAGTCAGCATGGTCTGGAGCCAACGTTCCAGTAAATTTGATATTCGAGTCGGCATCTGTAGTAAAGTCGGGTTTATTTGGTTGTAGCTGCCAAATGTTTTGCTAAAATATGATCTTTCTAATGTATTGTAAAGTTCTTTTTTGTTGTCTTCTGTTATGTGGAAAATGAATGGTCCCAGACGTGTGTATTTGTAGGTGTGGTTTTGGAGCCACGTTGTTGCTCCTCTTACAGCTGTTATTATGCCTTTTGTGGTTTCACCAATTTTTATTGTAGAAGTGTCTATGGCTGCAATTATGGTTTCTTGTCGGTTTGGTTTTAGGGTGATTGGTGTCTGTTTGATTTGTAGATTTGATTGATTTTGGTTGAATGTGCTGAATTGTGGTGTTGTTGTGTGGTTTAGTTGTAATGGGTGTTGCACTTGGTTTAATGAATTGATGCTTTGCTCAAGAAAGCGTTGGGGGAGTATTGTGTCTATGTTTGGTTGTGGAAAGTTATATTTGTTAGTAATTGTATATTGTTCAATCACCATATTCACCAATATTCAATATCTTTATTGGTGAATTATTTAAGTGTTGTGCATGCGCATCTTGCACAATACAATATGCAATAGGTGACCAATTGACAGAAAAACCGCAAAACCCGCCAATACGAGTAAAAATGAAAATCGGTGACATAGAATTCGAAATCGAAGCACAACCAGACCAAATCCAAACAGCAGTAGAAAACATCCTAAAACCCATAACAGAGCACCATAAAAACCTCAACATAAACCCTTTACCTGAGCGACAAGCAACATTACCAAGAGCAGAAACATGCCGAGGCATAATCCAAAAACTCTGGGAAGAAAACTGGTTCAACGAACCCCACGGATTAGATGAAGTACACAGCGAACTAGCAAGAAAGGGTTTTCACTATGATCGAACAGCAGTAGCACACGCATTAGTAGACCTAGTAAAAGACAATATCTTAAACCGCACCGGTAAACCCCGACGATACCAATATGTGCAAAAAAGACCACCAACTTAATTTTACTTTGACTTCTTTAACCAATTAGTAAGCTATACAATCCGCTTCAGTTAGATTATTAATTTCTAATTAGCACTTAATTTATTTAGTTTCACTTGAATAAAGAAAAATACAAAAAAATCTGACTATAATGCACCTACTGTTGTAGCTATGAATAATGCATATATGAACAAGAATATCAAGCCCTCACGCCAACTAATTTGTTCTCTGGATAAGAAATACCAGAAAAACAAGTTAATTATTATTGAGAAAATGACTAGGTTCTGAAAAACGCTCATATTTAGCGTTAAAGGTGCTCCTATTATAAAAGGAACAAAAAACGTTATACCTAAAATAAGTGTTGTGTTTATGAAACTAGCGCCTATTATATTGCCTATGGCCAAGCCTGAATGACCTTTAAGTATAGATTTTACGCTAATTGTTAACTCTGGTAAACTTGTGCCGAACGCTATTATTGTTGCACCAATTACTTGTTGTGATAATCCGATTGATGTAGCTATTGAGGTTGCAGAGTCAACAAGGAAGTTTGCGCTAATTACTACTCCTAAAGCTCCAATTATTGTGAAGATTATGTATCGTTTTAGTTTGCTTTTATCTTCAATTTTTTCTTCTTCCTGTTCAGGCATTCTAACTTTTGATAGTTTATACATGTAAGCTGTGAATATTAATAAAAGAATGAATCCAACAACCCAAGCTGCTTCTGTGGATATGTAAATTAGTATTAAAGGGACTACTGAAGAAAGGAAAAGGCCAAACTCTATGCTGCTGAGTTCAGACCTATTAAAAGAATTAATTATGTTTGTATTATTTTTGCGTTTCTTTCTAATTATATTTGTCAAAACAAGTAAAGTGGCTGATAATCCAATTATTACACTAATGTTGAAGATGTTAGAGCCCAACACGTTTCCTATTGATAATGCGGCTCCTCCGGATGTTGCAGCTATGAGTGCAACAGTCATTTCTGGGAGAGTTGTGGAGAGAGAAATCAAGGTAAAACCCACAGATGTTTTACCCAGCCTAGTTATCGCTGCGACTTTTAACGCGTAACTAATAACAGCGTTGCTTGCATAGTTAAGAAACACAAATGAGACAGCAATGATTATCACATCGATAAGAAATGGTGTAAGTACTACTTCTTCCATTGCTGTCACCACAAATTTTAGCTTTAGGAATTATTTGTCAAATTAAAAAGTTTGCTATCTTCTTTTATGAAATTCGAATTTAATAAACACAAAATTACGTTATCTTTATAATCCTATACGCCTGTTCTCATTCTATTACATAAAATTTTTTAGCCCACTTATTAGTTTGTGCATGTGTGTTCCAAATCAATTGTTGCCTTATTTGAGGGCGCTACTTTATTTGTTAACCTAACTTTTATGTTAAGTCTAAATCTATCCATAGGTTATTTATCACATTGGTATTTCCTGTGATTTTGAACTTTTAAATTCTAATGATTTAAGTTAATAATTTTCTGATAGAATTTATGTTTTGAATTTTTGGATGTGCGTTTTGTTGAAGTTGCGATGATTGCTAAAATTTAGCATATATTCATCTCTATTAATGCTTAATAGTCCTCTCTGTAAGATGTGTATTCTACTTCATTCTACTAAAGGCCCATGTTCCAATTGCAATCATAGCAGCATCAAAAGCACATATAACTAATATATTGATATATAGCGGGTGAACTGGTGTCCAAGCTGAACCTAAAATTATCGTTCGCAAAGCATCAACTCCATAAGTTAAAGGATTAAACGTTGAAGCAATTTGTAACCACTCAGGAGTTCCAGTGCCAGAGATAGGGAATAATGCTCCACTTAAGAAGAAAATCGGCAGATTGATGAAGGTTTGAATTGCACCAAAATTTTCTAAGCTACCTATGAAACTGGCTATAATTAAGCCCATACTAACGAAACCAAAAGTTATTAGAAGCATTATCGGTAAAACTGTGAATAAAGTTATTGGATCAAAAGGAATTCCTAAAATAAAACCGAATGTAAAAACGATCACACCTTGAAGTAACGCTGCGCTACTATCACCAAACATTTTGCCTATAAAAATGGTAAATCTAGATACTGGCGCAACTAGGATTTCTTTCATGAACCCGAATTCTTTGTCCCAAATAACGCTTACACCCATAAACATTCCTGTGAACAAAAGTGTCTGGCCGATAATCCCTGGAAAAAGATATTGCTGATAATCTACGCCTGGGATGAGTAAACGTGCGCCAAAACCAGCTGCAAAAACAACAAGCCAAAGCAATGGTTGAACAAAGCTTATGACAATTCTTGCTCTATCACGAATGAATCTTTTGATTTCACGTAGCCAAAGTGTGTATAAAGCACGTAACTCACTCATCTTATTGCTCTCCTTTGGGCTGCTGCTAAACCTTGTAATTCTCGAGTTGAATCATGTCTAATTGAGCGTCCAGTATAATGTAAAAACACATCTTCTAAATTGGGTTCACGCAAAAGTAATGACTCTACATAAATATCATTCTGGTTTGCAAGCTCCATTATACGGGGCATTACGGCTTTTCCATTCTGTACTGTGATTTCTAATGTCTCATTAACTATGTGTGTTTTATTAATCTCTAACCATTTAGTAACAAGGTCAGCTAATCCCTGAATTTTGTTAGCTTTAACTGTTATTACATCCCCTTCTAGTGTTTCTTTAAGTTTCGAAGGGGTATCAAGAACTACGATTTTTCCATGATCCATAATTGCAATACGATCAGACAGTCTATCTGCCTCATCCATATAATGCGTAGTTAAAACTACAGTAATTTCATGTGATTCTTTTAGTTCCTTTATGTACTTCCAAATATGGTCTCTAGTTTGCGGATCTAAACCAACAGTGGGTTCATCTAAAAATAATACCTTGGGATAGTGAATCAAGCCTCGACCCAATTCTAATCTCCGTCTCATTCCACCTGAATAAGTACGCAATAAATCATCAGCTCTATCCTCGAGTTCAACGAGCTTAAGAATTCTGTTTATCCTTTCATTTTGCTCAGACGCTGGTACACCATAAAGATTAGCATGCATGTACAGATTTTCTCTGCCAGTTAATCTGTCATCTACACTTGGATCTTGAAATACAATACCGATTGACTTTCTTACTTTACTTGCTTCCTTGACAATATCATAGCCGTTTACCTTGGCGGTACCAGACGTTGGTTTTAGTATTGTAGAAAGCATTGATGCTGTTGTGGTTTTTCCTGCACCGTTAGGTCCAAGTAACCCAAATATTTCGCCCGTCTCGACACATATATTCAAGTTGTCAACGGCTTTTATTGAGTTGTATATTTTGGTTAATTGGAAAGTTTCAATAGCTTTTGCCATTTTGTTTTTCTCTTTTAGCATTAAATAATAAAGCGGATTTAAGCGTATTCGCTTCTAATTAGCATTACCTATTGGATATCGGTTAACCCAATTCTATAACTTCATTATTTGTGCAT
>JAAZBP010000041.1 GCA_012513715.1 Thermoproteota archaeon
CAAAGAGGAATAAATATTGACATACTTCTTGAGGCTATGCAAACAATAATACCTTCACCTAAAAGAGACCCGAAACTACCACCACTAATGTATATAATTCGTTCTTTTGACATTAACAAACCAGGAACGACCATAAAGGAGATTGAAGGGGGAATAATAGGAGGAACAATTGCCCAAGGCAAATTTGTTGTTGGAGAAGAAATTGAAATCCGCCCAGGAATCATGGTCGAACGAGAAGGTAAAACAGCCTATGACCCCTTAGTTAGTGAAATTGTAAGTTTACATGCAGGCGAACAAGAAGTCAAAGAGGCAACATGTGGGGGATTAGTAGGAGTCGGCACATTACTTGATCCATCATATTCAAAAGCTGATGGCTTAACAGGCAGTATAGCAGGCAAAGTAGGGATGCTTCCGCCAACACTGATAGAACTTACTTTAGAAACGTATGTTTTGGAGAGAGCTGTTGGAACCAAAGAATTACTTAAAGTTGAAAAGATTAATCCAGATGAAATATTACTACTACACATTGGTGCAGCGGTTAACATTGGAAAAGTTGTCAACATAAAACAAAACACAATTAAAGTAAAGTTAACTAGACCAATTTGTGCTTTGCCAGGCTCAAGAGTTGCGATAAGCAGAAAAATAACATCTCGCTGGAGACTAATCGGATACGGACTTATAAAAGAGGACTAATCTTTTATTAATTGTTTATTTTTTAAAAAAACATATGCCTTTTGTAGTATATCTCTTGCGTTTTTAAAGGTTAATTTCTCTAGGGCATTGGGATAATCTAACCAAGTAAAGCCAACATGTTCAAAAGATAACTCAACTTTTTCAGTTTTTGATTCAATTATAAAGAACACAACTTCTTTGTTAACTGTTAAGCCTTGTCTACGATAAAAATAGTTAATTGGTTCCCTAAAACCGTCAATAAAATAGGCATCTACGATACCAGTTTCTTCTTGTAACTCTCTTTTAACGGTTTGTTTTTCTGTTTCGTTGGGTTCAACGTTACCCTTAACGAAGTCCCAGTGACCTGCTGCATAATTAAGTATTAGGTATCTAGTCTGGTCATTACTATTTTGAAATACAACTGCACCACAAGATTTTTCATGAAGCAATTACTTTATCACCATTGTGTTCCAATTCATTAACTCTTAATATTTAAAGTAATACTAAACTATATGGTAGCAAAAGCTTTTAGCAATAATAATTTTTTAAATAGTAAGGTGCCTAAGAATATTGGTGGCGTCACAGAAAAAAAAAGAGCCTTTAAAACTTATTCTAGATTCAAACTCATTTTTTATTCCATTAGAGTTTAAAATAGATATCTTTGAAGAACTCAAAAAATTGCTAAATAGAAACATTGAATTTATTCTACTCTCACCGGTTAAACAGGAGTTGGAAGTGCTTTCTCGAAAAAACATAAGTAAAAAAAGCAGATATGCAAAATTTGCTTTACAATTATCAGAGAAGTGTAAAACAGTTTCAATAAAAGATTTTGGAGAACCTGTAGACGACTTAATTCTCAGGATTGCAAAGGAATGGAATACACCGGTTTTTACTAACGATAGAACCTTAAAAAAGAGGCTAAGAGATATAAGTGTGCCAGTGATTTATCTGAGACAAAAATCACGTTTAGACGTTGATGGGTCGATATCATAGATGTTTAAGTTAATTACTCTTCAAGATACTATTCGCATCCCACCTGAAACATTCGGTAACCCACTAGAAAAGGTGGGTAGAGATCAAGTGAAGCAGAAGTATGAAGGCATTGTGGATGAAGAATTAGGCTATGTTATAGCTGTAACAGATATAGAAGTAAGTCAAGTTGGCAAGATAATTCCTGGTGACGGCGCGACTTACCACAAAGTAAACTTTTCTTTACTAACCTTCTATCCTATTATACAAGAAATAGTTGAAGGAGATATAGTAGAAATTGCTGACTTTGGCGCTTTTGTACGCATAGGACCAGTCGACGCGTTGCTTCATGTTTCACAATTAATGGATGATTACATATCCTATGATGAAAAACAAGGTGTTCTGCTCGGAAAAGAGACTAAACGTAAGCTTTCCTCAAGCGATCAGGTTCGGGTTCGCATAACAGCAGTATCATTAGGCAGAGCAGGCAGCTCAGGTAAGATTGGTGTAACAGCAAGGCAACCGTTCTTAGGTAAGTTAGAATGGCTCAAAATGGATCAAACCAAAGAGGAAATAGATACCAAAAAGAGTAAAGAAACTGAGAAAGCAGCATAAAGGAAGAGAGGGTAAATGAGTGAAAAAGCATGTACAAATTGCCATTTTATCACCAAAGAAAATGTTTGTCCAAAATGTAAGTCCACAAATTTCAGCGAAGACTACGGAGGAATAGTAGTAATGTTTGATGCAGATCAATCAGCAATCGCTAAAGCCATGAACATCAAAGAAAAAGGTCGCTATGCCTTAAAAGTACGCTAATTGACCAAAACAAATCTACGGTAAATTCTTAACCAACTAAAATCATTTTACTTTATCAGGACTAAGTAATGAAGGTAAAATATACTCTAACGCCGAAGTTACGCATTTTTCTAAAAGACCCTTTTGGAACGTTAATTGAAGGATTACCTCAAGAAACAATGAATAAACTTAGTGAAATAATTGATGAAAAGAAACCCCCCCGAATAATTTCAGTTGGTGATATTGTTTCACACAATCTTCACGAATATAAAATCAACCCGCAACTTACAGTTATAGATCATTTTTCACTTAGAAAGAAAATAAATTTAATAGAAAAACCTGTAGAAAAGACAGTATATGTAAAAAATCCACAAGGAAAAATAACCGATGAAGCCATTGTGGCAATAAAAGAAGCGTTGCAAACAAATATACATACACACATAATTGTTGAGGGTGAAGAGGATTTACTTACACTTATAGCGGTCTTATATGCACCGGAAAAATCAATTATTGTTTATGGGCAACCACGCTGCGGAATTGTACTGGTTGAAGCTAACTTTGATAAGAAAGAACAGGTAAAAAAGTTACTAAAAGAGATGAAACCTTCGAAAAGCTAAATAAGAAGAGTAAGGTATGAACTTACGCTTTAAGTGAACATTAATGCAAGTAAAAATTGAATCTACAAAGGATAACCCACTTTTGAAGCGGAAAGAAGTGGAGTTCACGATAATACAAGGTCCAAAAGATAAGACTCCGCAAAGGCTAGAAGTAAAGAAAGCATTAGCTATTGAGATGCAAGTTAGCGATGACGTTGTTATGGTTAAACGCTTACAAACTAAAACTGGAACAAATATTGCTAAAGGAATTGCCAATGTCTATCAATCAGTAGCTCAAGCCAAGATAGTTGAACCTGAATATATCTGTAAGCGTAACAGCACACCAGAAAAAGCTAAGGAAGAGGCAACTGCATAATGTCTTCAGTAAAAAAACCCACAGTTGACGCAAAGAAACCTGAAAAGGGAAAGCAAGAAAAGAAGCAAAAAAGCGAAAAAACAGTAAACTCAATGTTCAAAGTTGAAGGGGAAAAAATTACACGAGCACGGCCAACTTGCGAAAGATGCGGGCCAGGTTACTTCATGGCAGATCACCATGACAGATATACTTGTGGACACTGCGGCTTCACACGCTACAAGCAGAAATAAACAATTTAAATCTGTCTCCACACTATTCTTTTTGATTTAAATGCTTAAAGTAAATGTAGTTATATCAAGCATATCAGCCGAACGCTTTTGGGACATACGTAAATCGGTTCCACCAATCCAAATTAGTACAAACATAAATGTTGTAGGTATGGAAAAAAAGCAAGACACATCCTTAGATGTCCCCTTTGTTTTATCTATAGGTTATAACCCGTCTATTGCACAAATGAGTTTAAAAGGTGTTGCTTATATCATAGGCGAGAAGAATGAAATTGACGAAGTTCTCAAGGATTACGAACAAAAGAAACCGCCTGCACAAATAATTATTCAATCAATTTCAAATGTTGTATTCATAGAATCAGTTCTGATATCTCGTATCCTGAATATACCGCCAGCCATACCACTGCCACAAATTCCAGAGGCAGGATCAAAACCTTCCAATACAAAACTTAAAGGCAGAGATTATAGCGCGTAAATAAAACACAAACAGGAAATAAATTTTTTTGTCTTGAACACATCAAGACCGAAAATTTTTATTTCAATCAAATCTAAAGGCGTTTTTTATAGCAAATACAAAGATTATAAATAAAATAGTTTAGAAATTAACATATGAGATTGAAATAAAAAAACAGACAGCGACAAAGCACTGTATACAAAAGCATCAACAAAAAATAAAGAAAATGAAAATGTGGATTATTTCAGAGGCACATACATCGAAGAACGAGATGCAACAATACCTGGAGTTCCATGTCTAACAGGTTTGTTTGTTATAGCAAATTCACCAAGATAGTGACCAATCATTTCTGGCCTTATTGTCATTGCCACAAATTCTTTGCCATTATGAACAGCAATTTTTGCTTCAACCATTTCAGGCAAAATTATCAGGTCACGAACATGAGTCTTTAAAGTCACGTCTTTACCTTGTTTTTGAGCTTCTTTAGCTTCGCGTAGTTTTTCGAGCAGTGTTCGTTGTTCAGCGGTAAGACCACGCTGAAGACTTCTACGTTGTCGTGAGGGGAGCAAATTGATGAATTCATCCATAGACATCGCTGCTAAACTTTCTAAGCTATGACCTCTGTAGCTAAATTCTTTCGGCATCTTTCATCTACACCTAATCTATTTTTTACCTCTTTATAGTTATCTCAAGTTTTATCGTATTGTACGTTTCTTCTTTTGTCCTGGACTGCGAGCTGCGATCAAACCTACTTTTTGTCCTGGAGGAGCTCCATGAGAAGTTGTGGTTGTTCTACGTGCAGCCTTTTTACTGCTACCATATGGGTGAACAGCTGCGACCATTTTACGTCCGCTGGTTCGTGGATACTTGTGGCCTTTAGCTTTCATTAGATGGAATTTCTCGCCTGCTTTAAGAAATGGTTTCTCAGTACGTCCAGACGCAGAAATTATACCAACAGTTGCCAAGCAGTAATCGTTAACATAACGTGTACGACCTGAAGGTAACCGAATCAGTGTACCTTGAGGAGTGTGACCAACAACTGTAGTATAAGCACCCGAGGAACGAGCCAATTTCCCTCCGTCACCTGGACGAAGTTCAAGATTACAAACTAAGGTTCCTTCAGGCATTTTTCCTAAGGGTAAAATGTTACCTATCTCGGAAGAAGCATTTCCACCATAGCTAATTTGTTGCCCAGTATAGACACCTTCGGGAGTGATGGTGTAAATGGATAAACCATTTTCAAAGTCTATCTTTGAAAGTGGAGAACCACGTCCAGGGTCGTGAACTAAATCCACAATCACACCTGTAAGCAACATATCAAAAGATTCTTTTGGAGTTATACCTGGATACTTGGCAGGTGCAACACGTTTATGAGTTGAAGCACGGAAGTTCTGACCACCGCGACCACTTCTTTGAACACGAATACGTTTTCCCATAAATCAAACCTTCTTAATTTTAGAGTATTCCTAATTTAATTGCTACATCTGAAGCCCGATATTCAGGTTTTAGCTTCACAAATGCTTTTTTTACTCCTTGAGGAGTAATTAACAAGTTTACCTTGCTCACTTTTACTTCGTATAGGGTCTCAACAGCACGTTTTACGTCAGCTTTACCAGCTTTAAGGTTAACTAGAAAAATCAATTTATTATCTTTCTCCACCATCACACTGGCAGATTCGGTCATCAAAGGACAAGTTATTATTTCATCAGGCTTCATTAATCAGTGTCTCCATAAATAGTTGATAATTTTTCAATTGCACTATTTGTCCAGACTGTCAACCTGCCAGGATGAGTTCCGGGTGCGAGCAATTCAGTGTTTAAATTATTTACTGTTATAATTTGAACACCTGGAATATTTCCTGCAGCATTAACCAAGTTTTTACTATCTGCAACAACAATCAATGGTCCTACCGCCTGCTTCATTTTTCTACCTCTACTTTTGCCTTTTCCGGCGCGAATAGTTCTGCTTGCTCTGACTCTGGCTAATTCTGCATCGAAACCTAATTTTGAGAAAACTTCTTCAACTTCTTTAGCTTTGGACAGATCTTCTAATGCAACATCAACAATTAGAGGTAAACTAGTTAGCGCATCAATTTTGTGACCTCTAGAAGCAACTACAGTCTTTTCAGCTGTAGCAGCAATAGCAGATTTTAGAGCTAACTTGGCTTCTTTCTTTGGAATATTTTTAACAATTATTTTTTCTGCTTTAGGCGGGTGAGGTTGTCTGCCTTTAACTGTACTTGGAGCAAAAGCTGCGCGTCCACCACCTTTAACACGGGGAACTCTCGCTATGCCGCTGCCCGTTCCACGTGATTCTGCAGTGGTTTTTTTCCCAGCCATAGGGTCTCTACCTTGTGGCTGAAGCCGATTAGATTGTATAGCTAAGACGGCCCGTTTTATTACGTCTGGCCTCAAAGGTGTTGAGAAAACATCCGGGAGAGCAATTTTCCCTGATGGTTTACCTTGTAAATCAAATATTTCTACGGTTTTCTGTGTCATAACTATTCAACCTATTTTCCTTGAGGAGAATCTAGAGATATATATGTCACTTGTGGTGCAACGTCGGGAATTTCAGTTGGAGGACGTGCAGGAACGCGGAGTCTAATTAAACGCTTTTCTGTACCGGGTATACTACCTTCAATTATTATATATGGACCGTTTATTTCACCATATCGGACAAAACCGCCTTTAACAGTGACTTCTTTTCCGTCCTTGCCAATTTTCATTATACGTTTGTTATATTCTATACGTTGATGATAGCCTGTTTGTCCAGCGCGTGCAACAGAATACATTAAATGGTGAGGGTTCCAGGGACCGAGGGTAGCTATACCTCGTTTAGTTTTTCGACCTTTATGTTGAAGTTTTGTTACACCCCAACGTTTAACTGGACCTTGAAAACCTTTACCTACTGTAACACCTGCAACGTCAATATATTGACCATCTTTAAAAACTTCTTCAGGAGCAACATTCTTCCCAAGAAGTTGTTTTGCATATTCAAATTGTTGCTGGATTGTTCCTCCACCTATTTGAATTTCACATGTTTCAGGCTTTTTCTTGGAAAGACTTGTTTGAGAAGGCTGGGTTGCAGTAATTAATCTAATAACATCTGTTTCCCCTATAGTCTGTTGTATTTTATCAAGCATAGAATCTGTATCAAAGTTGTCCGGCAAAACAAGCAGACGATCAAGGCTAGCCGGAGGCTCTTTCATCCAAGCTTCAGTTACATTCTTAAGCCCATATGGAGTTTTTGCATAAGTTCTAATACCACAAACTAGAATTGGTGGTGTTTCTAAAATTGTTGCAGCACGCATGACTTCTTTACCAAAGTTTGGCGAACGTTTTCGATCTTCAATAGTAAAGATATAGGTCATGCCTGCCTTATAGGCTGAGAAACCCAAAAGCCTAGGAGCGTCTGACTTAATTTGTGGCCAGTATCTAATACGCGCTGTTGGTTTTTTAGCGCGGTGCCTAGGCAAGTAAGCTAATGAACCATGTCTTGGAGCGTGAACTTTACGATGTCCCATAGTGTTTCCACTTCGCGCCTTTAGCAAATAGTGAAAGAGGTTATAAACGTTACCATTAAAAAATCAAAAGGAAAGCTACCTATCAAAAAAAAACAAAAGAAGGATAAGTGAGAATTACCAAGTAATAAAAAATAGAAAAACAGACAGGGTAGTTTATGCGAATACAAGAGTTTCAAAAAATGATGAGAGACCTATATTACTCAAGAGATAGCAAAAGAGGGGTCGAAGGAACGTTTAACTGGTTAGTAGATGAAGTTGATGAGTTAGGAGAAGAATTAAAAGGCTCAGATAAGCAAGCAATGGAAAAAGAGTTTGCTGATGTACTAGCATGGCTCGCATCACTTGCCAACATAATGGGAGTCAATCTTGAACAAGCTGCGCTTTCTAAATACAACAATAAATGTCCAAAATGTAAACAATTACCTTGTCGGTGTCCCTTTTAATTAAGGCGTTTCTGTCCCAACCCTGTTATTAACCAAAAATAACGTTTACTACCTTTATGCTCAACAATACCCTCGTTTTTTAAGAGTCTAAGGTGATACATAACAACAGAATAAGAAAGAGCAGTTTGTTTAGAAAGCTCAGAAGCACTAAAAATCTGTGTTTCAAGCAGTTTCAATAGTTTACTTCGAGCAAAAAGACCTTTACGTACATTCCTATTGTTTTTTAAATAAGCATTCGGGTGCCAAGGCTTCTTTATAGTTTGTCACACCTATAAAATATAAGTAAGGTTTACCTTGAAAAATCTTAGTCTAATTAAAGTCAAAAAGAGTGGCTTGCTTTGGTTTTTTGTTATCGAACATCAAAGTTATCTCTTCTTTAATCAAAGTCATGCGTTGAGTATAATATTTTGGTAAACCATACTTGTCAACTAGTTGCTGGGCAGCAACCAAATATTTCTCAATACCACCACGATATACAGTAAGAGTAAGTTGTCCACCGCAAAAAGTACATTTGCCTTTAAGAGGCAGCCTTCGAAATTTTTTGTTACATGATTTACAACGAAAACCTTGAGTTGAAAATGCTCTCATGTTACCTGCAATATCACGCATAAAATGAGTGTTTAAAACCTTTAAGGCAACCCTTTTAGCGTCTACAGCAGCTATTTTTTCTCCAAGCGATAACTGCATATTAAGTTTATCAATCATCGTTTTAAACTCTTTATAAGCACTATTTGCGTTTCCCAAGTTAATGTTTGAAACAGGAATTGTGTATTGAAAGCCTTCAAATTGTCCTTCTGTACCGAGCCTGTGGCTTATTACATCCATTATCGCGCTTACAGTTCTAGCTTCACCTTTCTCCCAGGTTTTCTTGTAGAATTCAATAGGATAAGTTGCGCTTACATCAAAATCATGGGCTTGTCGCTGAACCTCTTTGGTATTTACAAAGGGAATTAGAAGAATTGGGGCGTCCATGATTCCGCCAATTTGTGCAGGTAAATATACACGCGAAAAATTCAGGAGAGTATCAAGAGCTAGCATAATAGCATCTTCATCTCCATCGCAATCACGACGTTTAGCTGAATGCCAAACAGGGTGGGCATAAATTACGTTACGATCTGTAAAACCAACTATCCGACCTAATACACAGGCACAAGTATGAGGGGCTAACCCAAAAAGAAGTTGTCCTACTAAATCTTCTGATTTTTTGGCGTTGTAGTATGGTGTTTGCTTGTAAACCTTAACTAGCAAATCATCTATGAATTCGGCTATTTGAACAAAATATTCACCAGCACGCCAAGGTATGACTACATCTTGAATTTTAAGTTCACAAACTTGATTTTCATCAACTAGTGGTAAACCACTGGTGTCATGTAGATAACCCATTTCTCTCATTTTTTCTACTGAAACACCAATCTCAGTTGGTTTGATATGAGTTAAAGGTGCGTTTGTTGCATCGAATCGGATTGTTCCATCTTTATAGACTGATAAACCATACTTTGCACGTAAGAAGCCTTTTTCGATTATTTCAGGTGTCTTATCAAGATTTGTTAGACCTTTCACACCTCGCAACATCTTGGGAGTTTGGTACCCAAGGTTACTGCTGGCGTCATGAAGAAGTTCTTTAAAATTAATGGGTTGACGTTGATATTGGATAGCGTTTGTTTTACAGGAAGGACAAGACATATCCTTTAATGTTCGACCACAACGGGGACAAATTTTTTCTGAGATAGCTTCTGTTCCACAGATGTCACATTTGATTTTCATTGTGTAGCTTTTACAGTTAGGACATTTGCGTTTAGCTAACTCAACAAATACAGGTCCTTTTTTAGCTGCTTCCAATAAATCGCGATGTGAACCACCGGCTAACCCTACAGGATAAAGAACATGAACTAACGGCTTCATCTCTCGTCGTTTTGCTTTTTCAGGTCTACCCATACGTCCACCCACATAGGAAGGAGCTTTTTCTTTGATTTGCACTCCAGAAAGGAAACTTAGAGAATCAAAAACAGTATTACCCTGAACAGTTGCAGTAAACCTTTCAGTGCCATAACCAAGTGTAAAAGCTAATGCTGCGGAATCATCTCCTGAAAGGATGATTTTTTGATCTACAATCTTGTGAGGGACAAGAATTTTTCTAAGAATTAACAGTACATGATCTTGTAAATCACCTGTGATTTTTAACGCGAAGCCATCAGTTGCATTGACATCACAAGAAGAAAGCCAGCTCCTTAGAGACTCAACTTCTTGGAGAGTAGACATACCTGACCAGAAAAGAGTAAAATTCGGTGCCAACGGAATTCCTAAAGTTCTGCTTATTGATACAGCTTCTTTCAATGTGGGTTTTTTAATCAGAGGATTAAATAGAAACTGCTCTATTTTTTCTGGTTCTATAGAGAGAGCTTCTGCAGCTTCACTAAATTTGTCGCCGAACTTTGTTCGTAAACCATATTCTAAGTCTTTTGCCCACCATTCTTCAACATACCCTGATGGTAAAAGTGCTTTGTTGCAATAAAGAAAGTCTCCGAAATCTATTAAAATGTCACCAAGAAAAAGAATTTTTTGAATTTTATTTTTAATATCTGCATAATTTTCAAGAGACACTCGAACAACAGAGTTATCGTTAAGTAAAACAATTGGTTGTTCTATACTATCAACTGGAACAGTTATTCCACCTTTTCCAGGTAGTTCCAATCGCATTTGTGTGCCTGCAGCAAGAAAACCTTCAACAACAAGCATTGTTGCTGGATGAATTCCTACAGCTGAAAGACCAGTGTTTCGTGACCTTCCATATCTTAACCTAAAACCACCTCGCGTAGATGGAAAAGAGAAAATTGGGCGCCCGGCGATTACATCATCCATAAAGCCGCCAGATTTTTTTTCAGATTTCTTCTTGAAGTCCTTTAGCCAATCCCATCCTTGAAATCCAAGTTTATCTACAATCGCATAAACTTTTTGAGCGCGACCAACGATTCCGTCATTAACAACTCGTAAAGCTCCTCCTCTAACGCGGTTGGTTTCAACCCGTTGGAGGTTCCGATATGATGTAACTTCAACAGGGTCAGATTCTGTTCCAGTTACTTCTACAGGGATTAACTTTAGAGCCTTTCTTAACTCTGTATCTGGAATATGATATTGAAAACGTCCTACGGCGCGTTCATATAGTCTTAGTTCTTCTATAAATCGAGATATTTCTTCTTCTGTAGGTTTATATTTATCTAAATCAAGTGCACGACGCACGAAATCACCTACAACCAGAGTTAAAGCCTGATCAGTTCCTCCTGCAGACCGAATGGGTCCAGCAAAGTAAATTGCTAGATAGCGGGTTCTATCAGCGTTTGTTTTGATTTTAACTTCAGCTATGCCTTGAATAGGCGCCGCAGTTAAGCCTTCAGTAAAAATTGCAAGTGCTGTACGTATAGCCTGTTCAGCTGCCTTTTCAGGATCCATCTTTTGGATTTTTCCAAGCGCAATTTCTTCTGCTACCTTAAATGCGATTGCTTCACGTTGCATTTTAGTGCTTAATTCTCTAATACTAAGAGCTACACCTTTTGGACCTACTAGACCCTCAACTAAATCAGCAATATCCTGTGCTATTATACATTCAGTTTTCAGGGCAGGGTCTAAACCTTTAGATCTAGCTTCATCACTAACAGAATACAACCTTTTTAGTTCTTCTTCCAATGCTTGGAGATAACTTTGGTAACCCTTACTAATGTTCAAGGCTTAAATTCACAACGATAAATATAATGCGTTTTTGAATTTATATGATTTGAACGCACATAACTATACTTTATTGTCTTTAATCGAGGTAATTATCTGAGAAATCCTTTCACTAGCATCACTTGATTCTGTAAGATTTCCTGTTACTATTATGTCTGCACCAGCAGCAGATGCTATTTTTGCTTGCTCTTGATTTCTAATCCCTCCACCTACAATGAGGGGCACATCAATTAGAGTCTTTACAGCACGAATCATGTCAGGCGGTACAGGGTTAGTGGCACCTGAGCCACCTTCTAAATAGATAAAATGCATCCCGAGGTATTGACCTGCTAGTGCATGGGCTGCTGCAAGCTCCGGTTTGTTATAAGGAACAGACAAAGCTTTACCAACTACCCCAGCTGTTCCTCCTTCACCGACTATTATGTAACCCATAGAAAGGGGTTCAATTTTGTATTTCTTAACTAAAGGAGCTCCTAAAATTTGAGCACCTATGAGAAAATAGGGATCCACTGAATTCAGCAATGACATAAACCAAATGGCGTCTGCGTGACTGCTTATACCTGTTACATTATTAGGGAAAAGTATTGTTGGAATATTTACAACTGATTTTATGCTCTTAACTACTTCATCAAGGTGATTTTGTGAAATAAAAGTCGAGCCGCCAATCATAATTGCTGCTGTACCACTTTTTTTGGAACTCTCAGCAATATTACGTGCCCCCTCCACAGTCACCTTTTCCGGATCAATTAAAGTCATGTGGATTGAGCCATCAGCTTTTATTTTGTCCAGCAAGTACTGTTCAATAGACACTCGCATTTAGTAAGCCTTCAATCATTCTTTTTCTTCGTTATTGGGTGTTGATCTTTTTTGTGACCCATAAATCCTATCAGTTAACATGCAATAAACGTCAATTTCTCCCTGCGCTTGTCGAGCCTGAAAATCTTCTTTCAAGCCACAACTGCTACATTGTGCAACAGCTCGACCACCCTCATCTCGGAAAATCTCTACTTTTACTGTTTCTTTTCCGCATCTAGGGCAAGAGAAGAACTTTGGTAAACGCTTCTTTGGGATGTGAACAACTTTTTTCCTTCTTCGCCCCATATAATTACCTTCCAAAGGTTCCGTAGTGTTCGGTAATATTTATGCTTGTCCTTAAATACTTGCCTAATAACCATCAATATGAGGCTGCGTTAAAAATTGAAGCTAACGGCTGCTGCTTTGGACACTGATTTTTCTGAAATTCAAAATAGAATCTGCAATTTCATTAAGGATTATGTTAAGAATGCAAATGCAAAAGGGATAGTGTTAGGGCTAAGTGGGGGTATTGACAGCTCGACAACAGCTGTACTTTCAAGCCTTGCAATTGGAGGCGAAAAAGTTTTAGGCCTTATTATCCCTGAAAAAGAAACAGTCAGACAAAAAGACATAGATGATGCTAAAGCTATAGCTAAACAATTTAACATACAGACTCAAATTTGTGATATAACAGAGGCATTGAACAATTTATATAAGAGCATCCCAATCCTGGACCAAAAAGAGAAGCTTTGTAAAGGAAACATCAAAGCAAGGGCAAGGATGATTGTGCTATATTACTATGCAAACATACAGAACCGAATAGTATGTGGTAGCTCAGATAAATCAGAAACATTGATGGGTTACTTTACAAAATGGGGTGACGCAGCAGCAGACATTACACCTATAATTGATCTTTATAAAACCCAAGTACGTAAATTAGCATTACATATTGGGATACCAAGAGAACTTGCATTGAAGCCCTCTACTCCAGCACTCTGGCCTGATCAATTTGCAGAAGCAGAGTTAGGAATAAAATATGAAATTTTAGATCTCATTCTTTATGGTCTTGAAAGGTTCATGAAAGCAGAGGAAATAGAACAACAATTGAAAATAGATAAAACCGTAATTAATAGTATAAAAAACAGGCTAGTTGCTAATGAACATAAAAGACGCATGCCTATGGCGCCTAAGCTTGCATTTAGGACACCTGGAAATGATTTTAGAATTCCAAGAAACATAATTAAAGGAGCCATCTAATGAAGAATAAAATCAAAATAGCTCTTTGCCAAATAAGCTGTAAAAGAGAAGATAAAAAAGCCAATCTTGAAAAAATCGAAGAGTTAACAGTTAAAGCTCAGCAAGAGGGTGCAGATTTGGCAATTTTTCCAGAATTATCTTTAACAGGATATGTACTTAAAGATCAACTCTATGAAGAAGCAGAAATAATAACAGGACAATCTGTAAAAAAAATCGAGGCGATTGCTAAAAAAGCAGGTATTTACATCATTTTTGGTATGCCTGAGTTAAGTGAAAAAACTCATGCGACAATTTATAACACAGCGGTATTAGTCGGCCCTAAAGGGTTAATTGGAAAATACAGAAAAATGTATTTACCAACTCACAGTGTATTTGAAGAAAAGAGATATTTCCGCCCAGGTTATGAATCTGCTGTTTTTAATACGGATATTGGTAATATTGGATTAACAATCTGCTATGATATTTTCTTTCCTGAAGTCTTCAGATTGTGCCGTTTGAAAGGTGCCCAGTTAATAGTATGCATTTCTGCATCACCTGCTATACGTAGAGGATACTTTGAGACATTAACAGCAGCAAGAGCTCTTGAAAATACGGCCTATCTTGCTTACGTTAATCTTGTTGGTATAGAGGAAGGACTACAATTTTGGGGTGGAAGCAGATTAATTAGTCCAACTGGAGACGTATTAACTAAAGCTATCTTAAATGAAGATGATTTTGTTATTTGTGAAGTAGATTATTCTGATTTAAGAACCGCAGAAACATTTATTCCAGTTTTAAGGGACCTCAGACCTGAACTTTTTAGTAAATTGAAGGAATATTCTGAGCAAATTTAACTGATCACAGTTAATCACATATATAATGATTTATTCATTTTTAAAATCACAAGGGCATCACATACGTGTGATATCAAGTGATTTAGAGGAAAATAAGCGTGATTTAGCCGTGATTGGTGATGTCACGGAGGGGGTTTAGAAAAATCTTATGCTTTTTATATATTAATGTGCTTTGTTTTATGTTAGAAGTATAATTGAATACCTAATGTTTTTGAATAGTTAATGTAAAAAGTAACTAAAATGGTGAAAGAGGCAATTCCAAAAAGACATTATTATGTCAATTTAATAAGTGAAAAGATTTATCACGTTTATTTAATATAAACAAATATGTTAATTTGATTAATTAAAGCTTTTTAACCTAAATAGACGTATTCTAAAGGCTTATTTTATTTTTATCCTTTTTTTAGAGAGAATTCTTCATTAATTTGGAATGTTTTTTGTTGTTTAAAGGTTAAAAATACCTAGCGAGTATACAAAACTGTATTCATTTAGAGGATGGAGAAAACACACAGAATGAAGTTAAAAAACAGTGTTCAAGCATGGTTAAATGGCGCCTTAAATGACCCCATAGTCAAAATACTAACTAAAAACAGCCAATTAACGAAAACACAGCTCGAAACACTCCTTATAGATGTTTTAGCTGAAAATTTAAGCGGTAAACAGCTCAAATACGACGATAAAGCCGTATTAAGACTAACAAAGGCCAAAATAAGCCGGGGTTCATTTAATAGGACTTTAAAACAGTCCCGTGAAAATGTTATAAAATCAATATATACTGTACTACTTTTAGGATATCTAGGTGTTTTTGATAGTACAACTCTTGATCCGTATCTTGAGATAGCAAATAAATTGCATGAATATGTCGAAGCACACAAAGAAATACCTAACGAAGAAAGTGAGTTAAAAAACCATCTAAATGTGATAGAAATCATCAGAGAAGAGCTCGAAATAAGCCTAAAACGGCTTTCTAACCCATCTGAAGCGACTTTGTGACGTCACAAATCACACTTTTATCATTATTTTTTTATGATTATCTATAAATAATTAAGTAAGTTAATAAAGCTGAAAAAAGCTTTATTTAACTAAATAAACCTCAATATTACCTTAAATTTTACCTGTAAAAAACATCAGGTACATAATGGCCATAATTGTGATGTGTGATATCATATAATTTGTGATTTTAAATTACCATAATACTTAAAAACCCATGGGAAATAATGTGATCTGTGATATAACAGAATAAATCACGGATAGGTCACGGTTAAATCACAGGTGATAAATCACGGTAGAAATCACAACAGTAATCTTAGGAGCCCTATTATTTGCAACCATAATAGTGGCATTTGAGTACTACAAACAAATACGTAGGGCTCAAAAAGAATATGAAAAAGCACGAGATTTTATAGAAGATATTGTGCTAAGTTTCAATCGTGATCTAAAGCGTGAAACTAAAAGATTTGAGTCCATGTCTTCTAAAGTTGAAGAAAGTTATGTTAAATCAAATGCAATCTCCAACAAAACTGAAAACTTTGAAAAAAGAATCAATCCAATTGAAGAACAAATAAGTAACCTCAGCAGGTTATATGAAACTATATCACAAAAAATTTCTGAAGACATCACAGAGAATAGTCAAGATAAAATAAAAATTCTATCCAACCTTACTGGTTTAGAAACAAAGCTAAAAGACATAGAGGCAACACAAGAAACCTTAATAAATAAAATAACAGGGTTTGAAGAGCAAATTCAAAAAATTTTAGTTTCACCTCAAACGCAAGAAATTAGAGGTGAAATTTCAGTTCCACCTATAATAATAAAGAAGGATAAAGCATTGGCAGCTCTAACCGATACTGAAATAGCTGTGTTAGAAATGCTAATAAAAGATGGCCCAAAAACAGCGCCTGAAATTAAAGAGAAAATTAATCTAAGTAGAGAGCATACTGCCAGATTGATGAAAAAATTGTATGAAGAAGGATATTTAGAAAGAGGGTCAGGAAAAATTCCTTTCAGATACAGTATTAAGAAAGAAATGGAAACTTTACTTCAAAAATCTGAAAGCCCGACTATGTAAGATACTTGTTTATGATAAACCTTAATGTTCACAAAAAAATTTAGGCCAAATATTGGTTTTATTTATTTTATACGTTGTTTTATTGTAGCTTGAGATATGTTTGATATAGTTTTATATTTCAAGTTGTTTGCTCCTCCAGTTCTCATTAGCAGACCTTTAGTTGCCATTCTTGACAAGTAAGTTGATATGGTACTAAGGTTAACAGGTTCTTTGAATTCTTGTTCGTATACCTTTTGGATATCTTTTGAAGAGAACCATATTAAAGGAAAATTCTTTTGAATAACAAGTTGAACCTTTTCAAAACGAGATATAGCTTGTTTTGGTGCTATTGTGTTTGTACTTATTCCTGAACCTTCATCAGGTACACCGCCTAGTAACTCGACGAGATCCAATAATCGTAGAGCTTTATCTCTTGTCACTTGACCCTCGAAAGCTATGGTATATCGATTACCATCACTATCGAATAGCTCTACTCGTATTTTGCGAGCTGGCACTTGTATACACCTTAAGGTTGTTCACAACTTTATGCTTCACACTTTATAGCTGTTATGGTGAAAACATACAGAAAAAAAAACTTAATTAGAGCTTATTATGACTAATTAAAGATAAATAGAGCCTTTTTTAGTTTAACAGGTTTCACAGTAAAAGCAAACAGCTAAATATTTATAATTTAAGCCTGGTTCTTATTTTCCAGTAGAAGCGTAGGGGTGTCTTATTCACTGTAAAAAGACATAATAAAGGTAAATTATCTAAAAATAAGGTCAATAATACTACAGATTTAATGTCATTTAACATGTGTTCACAATTTTGTGAATGTGAAATTCTATAAATAGTGAATAGGAGAAAAATATCGTTGATCCTTTATTGTATTGTGAAGTATTGTTACTAACTCAAGGAAGATTAAGGTGTATTATCATTTTTTCCCATGAGTTTTTATTAACACAGGCACCCCTATGTTTCCTCTCGAGGTTTTTCAGCATAAAATTAGTTCAGGTCAGGTAAAATTATTTTTATAATTTTTTAGTTTATTTTCTTTGATGAGTACATTTAATATATAAGTTGTTGATTAGCTACTTAGAGTATATTATTATCATTATATATTTATCAAAATTTTAATACGCTAAGTTTTTTTCCAACAGAAACAGTGGGGTGTGTGATAGTAAGTTAATAATCTTTCTTTATTTGATAGACAACGGTTGTAGCTTATCTTTTTAAGATAATTGTGCTATAAAACCAGAATTTTGTACTGTATCCTTTATCTGTTCCACACGAAATAACGGTTGTACCTCTGTAAGTTGAGCGGTTAGAAAAATGGTTAACTCAAGCATATTAGATGATGTATTCGACAGTTTTGTTAATGGAGTTAAGCTCTTTAAGGACAGAGAAGTACTTCGACATGATTATCTACCTGAAAAATTACCACACCGTGAAGATCAAATACGACTATTAGGTTCTACTGTTGCTCCAGTTCTAAAGGATGCTAGATGCTCAAATATTTTTATTTATGGAAAAACTGGTACTGGAAAAACAGCTGTTACTAAGTATGTTTTAAGTCATTTAGAGTCAAAAGCAAAAGAATATGGGGCAAAGGTAAAGTTCTGCTATATCAATTGTCGTATGACAGGTTCAGAATACCGTGTTTTTGCTAGTCTAAGTCAAAGTATTGGTTTAGCCATACCTTTTACTGGTTTATCTGTAGGTGAAGTTTTTGATCGGTTTAGATTAGGTTTAGATCAATCTCATATAATTTTTATTATAATTTTAGATGAAGTTGATGCTTTGATTAAAGACCGCGGAGACTCTTTCATGTATGAACTTACTAGAATAAATGAGACACTTACCAAAAGTAAAGTATCAATAATAGGTATATCTAATGATTTACGTTTAAAAGAATTTCTTGACCCAAGAGTTTTTAGTTCCCTTAGTGAAGAAGAGTTGGTGTTTAGGCCTTATGACGCAGCAGAATTACGTAATATACTTTTTGAACGTTCAAAATTAGCTTTTCAAAACGGCGTCCTATCAGAGTCAGCGTTAAGCATTTCTTCTGCATTAGCAGCTGCAGAGCATGGTGATGCTAGACGTGCACTTGATTTATTACGTGTCGCAGGTGAAGTAGCTGAACGACAAAACGCACAAACAGTTACTGAAGAACACGTTCGGCAAGCTGAAAAACACATCGAACACAACCGTGTTATTGAAACATTAAAGAATTTAACTCTCCATTCAAAATTAGTTCTATTAAGTGTTTACCATTTAAACAAATCTAGTGCTACTACTGGCGAAATTTATGATATTTATAATGAATTATGCGGCGAAATGGGGTTGGGCCTATTAACTCAGAGGAGATTAGGCACATTGATTAATGAACTTGATTCTATGGGTTTAGTCAATGCCAAAGTAGTTAGTATGGGTCGTTATGGTCGGACAAAAAAGATTCGACTTGAAATATCTCGTAGTATCATAAAAGACATATTCAGTGGTGACAATCGTTTTAATCAGTTACTTAACTACACACTTAGGACTAGCCATAAAAAATAACTCACTATATTATAGAAATGAAATAACTGATGTTTCAAAGGTTTGGAGATTTATAACAGGCACCAAACCTGGGGTGGGAACTAACCCTAATTTTTCCATGTAATCAGTTTGTTCTTGCCAACCTCCTGAATTAACTACTAGAACTCCGCGATAGTTGCAGTATCCTAAGACATGTATGTGCCCCGCATGGAAAATATCAGGAACCCTGTCAATAACTAAGTAATCTCGGCTTTCTGGTGATAACATTGTTTTACCACCATAAACCGGAGCTAAATGCCGACTTTGAATCAGTAACCGCATAGCCTTCTCAGGATGTTCATGATCCATTCCTGGGATAACTGATATTATATCATCTAAACTACGTCCATGATACATTAATACTTCCACACCATGAACGCTAAGTAAACACGGGCTGCCGACTGAATGAATATTTTTTTTCCCTTGAATAGCTTCAAGATATGTTTCTGGAATAGCCGGTTGTGGAAGCGACTTCCGGGCTGCATCATGATTTCCAGGTGAAAGCACAATCTCTATGTAATCTGGTATCTTTTCCAAATATTTAATCGCAAAATCATATTGTTTATGAACATCTTTTATTGTAAGTTCATTTTGTTGCCCTGGATAAATTCCTACACCATCAACAATGTCCCCTGCGACAAGAAGATATTTCACTCGACCTGCAATTTCTAACATTTCAGGTGTTCCATATTTTCCTTTCAACCAAAGAATAAAATTTTTGAATGCTTCCTTGTTAAATTTGGTACTACCAACATGAATATCTGACGTAAGAACCGCATAAACTGGTTCTTGTGCTCTTTGCTGACCTTTTCTGCCTATTTCTGGAAAAATTATATCTTCTGCCATTAACAAGTTAGTTCTAGTTTTAATTACAGCTAAACAGATTACTGTGTCAGGTAAAAGCATGAGTGCCTTCTTTTTCACAGCGTCAGATGCCTTCTGCGGAATTAACACCGTTGCACTTGCCTCTAAATCCTCAACTGATAGTATCATATTGTTTTTTGAATCTCGTTTTTCAGTTACCATACCGATTATTTTTAGTTTTGTTTTAGGTGGAGATTTGAGTGCTTCAGTAATTGATGTAGCTGATTTAACATCCATTCTCACTCTTAGCAGTCGCTCAATACGTTTATAGCGGTCTTGAAAATAGCGTACATATTCATCTAATGTGCCGTTACAAGTAAGTTTGGTTGTGGCGTCTTCCAAGATTTTTAGATCTGAAGGAATGTCTTTAGCGTAAGGTTGGAAATTGTTTTCACATGAAGCATTAGATTGCTTTATCAAAGTTGCTTCTGAGCTAACAAATTGATTGCTATGAGGAGTCTGTTCTGGTACAACCACTCTTTCAATTATCTCGCTTACAGCGGTTTGCTGTAGCACTTTTTCTAAGAATTGCCTCTCGATAAACATGGGTTTATCATGCATGTTTTCCATTCTTTCTAAAGCTAGATTCATTATTGAAATAGGGTCGTTAGATTCTGCATTTTGCATTAGAAACTCAAAGGCTTCGCTATTAAGTTGATATCCTGCGGCAATAGTTGTTTCAATTGCCTTTTGAAGTTTTTCTTTTGTTAGCATGTACGCCTGCCCATATTTACTTTGTATTTGTTTAGGGTCTATTGATTTTTAAGTTATTTACTTCTTATTGTTCAGAGTCTAAGCTTTAAAATACCTTTTTTGTTTTTAAAACTTGTTTTTCTATTGATATAAACAATTTAGTTTAAATAAGCAGTCTATAGTTTAAATTTGTTATAACTTGGTGTCTCGCAAAATGGGTGAATTGCGTAAAATTCAGCAAACTCCAACTGGCACCTTCTTTGTTTGTTTGCCTCGTGATTGGGCAAAATTGCATAAATTACAAAAAGGTACCCAAATCAACATAGAAGTAACAAGTGGAGGTAAACTTCTTGTTGACCCAGCTTATGATGTTGAGCAACAGCCAAAAATAGTAACTCTTACCATAAGCCCTTATCTCAGCCGAGAAATTGTCGGTCGTTACTTACTTGGTTATGACATGATACGTATAGAAGCAAAAGATAGAATTGACTCGAATGTTAGAAACTTGATAAAATCTACCGCTAACTCTCTGGCAGGATTAATGATTGTTGAAGAAACTACTTCCATGATGATGCTGCAGTGTTTAATGCAGCAACCTTTTACTTCTCCAGAAAAAATTCTTCAACGAAATCATGCTAGTGCCGCTAGAATGATACGGGATGCATCTAGTTCTTTTATTACTTTAGATACTGATTTAGCTAAAAATGTAATCGAACGTGATGTTGAGAATAACAAATTCTATTTTCTGCTTGTTAGAATCCTCCGTACAATAATTCAGAATCCCCGTTTAAGCGAAAAATTCGGGATAACACCAATTGAATGTTTAGACTATCGATTAGCTGCAAGTATAATCGAAGCTATCGGCGATGTATGTGTTCAAATGGCGTCAACTACTTTGGTGCTTAGTGGAACATTTTCTGGGTGTGTCCGCAAATTGTTGATTGAATTACAGTCTTTATGTTTTGAAGCTAATGAACAGGCCTTTAAATCATTTCTTAATCGAGATATTTCACTTGCTGAAAATGTACGTAACTTAAGAGTACGTGTTGGAGAAAACTGTTCAAAAATCGAGTGTGCTGCTAAAGAATCTGCCATAGATTTAATGCCCCAAATTTTGGCTATAGTTTCTTTTCTTAGGCAGATTTATGAAGCTAGTGTGGATATTGCTGATTTAGTTGTATAATTTGGCTTTGTTTAGTATTTTTAATTATAGTCTTCAGAACCTCGCCTTTTCATTACTTCTTTTTTACTCTCAGAAGAATAATGTTTCTGACATTTTTTATGCTACTTTTTAGGTTTTCTTTTATAATTGGTAAAGGGTTAAATTTGCTGTCTTATATTCAAATTGGGAGATACTTCGTATGTGTAACCAAGTTATTCATCAAGTTGCTTCAGCTCTTTATCTTTCAGGCTGTCTTAGGTTTGGGAGTTTCAAAATAAAATCAGGGGCAACAAGTCCCTATTATATTGATCTTTCTAGGGTTCTTTCTGCTCCACAGCAAATGTGTAACTTAGTTGATGTTGCTGTAGCGCGAATTAAACAAATAGACTCTTTGGAGAAAATAGATAAAGTTGCTTCAATCGAGTTAAAAGGGGCATTAATTGTGCCAAGCATAGCTTGCGAACTAAATATGCCCTGTGTAATTGTGCGTAAAGAAGAAAAGGCATACGGAGTTACAGGCAGAATAGCAGGTGCAGAAGTAGTTAAAGGTGATAATGTATTGTTTTTTGATGATGTTATCAGTGAAGGCTTATCCAAAGTTGAAGGTATAAAGCCTCTTCAAAATCAGGGCGCTACTGTCACCCATATATTAGTTGTAGTGAACCGAGAGCAAGGTGGCAAAGAAAAACTAGAAAAACTGGGTTATACTGTTCATTATCTGGCTAAAATTTCTGATATAGTCTCTTCTCTTTATGAAAATAATTATGTTTCAAAGGACCAGGCGGATGCAGTATTAGAGTACATAAAACAATTTAATACTGAATAAAATATCTCTTTTAAATTCGCTATTATTTTTAATCTGAAAAATAAATTTAATTTACCCTTAATTTTATTTGTTTTAACTTCGTATGTCTTTTCTTTTACCCTTTGTGGCTAATTGTTAAGGTTCCTCTTTGATTAAACACTAAATATTTCAATACTGGAGTTATTTGTATACATGTACATAATTGAAGGCTTTGCAGATGAACTTACAAACTGAGCTTGTTGAAGCAATGCTAAATCCAATAACTTATCCTGAAGAAACAGGAACTATCAATCTAATTCAAACTCACATTTCCTTTGTGTTTCTAACTAAAGAATACGCATACAAAGTCAAAAAAGCAGTTAATTTTGGTTTTTTAGATTTTTCTACTTTAGAGAAACGGTGTTTCTATTGTGAAAAAGAGTTGAAACTTAATCAGCGTCTTTGCCCAGAACTTTACCTTGAAGTGGTTCCAATCAACAAATCTAATCGTATAATGATTAATGGTGCTGGTGAGACTATTGATTACGCTTTAAAAATGAAGCGTTTACCCCAAGAGAGGATTATGACTTTTCTTTTAGGGGAAAATAAAATCGATAAAAAAGTCATTGATGAAGTTGCTGCGATAGTTGCAGAATTCCATTCTAAAACACAAGTTAACTCTGAAATTAACACCTATGGTTCTTTGAAGATTATTAAAATGAACTGGGACGAAAACTTTGCGCAAACCACAAAATATATCCAGCAAACAATCTCCCAAAACGACTTTGACTATATTCAAGACAAAATCAGCCGATTTATTGACGTTAACAAAACCCTTTTTGAGCAAAGAATAACTGATAATCGCATCCGTGACTGCCATGGAGATTTACATTCAGGCAATATCTTTGTAACTGATAAAATCTGCGTTTTTGACGCAATTGAATTTAATGACCGCTTCAGATATTCAGATGTTGCTTCAGATGTTGCTTTTTTAGCAATGGACCTTGATTATCGTAAAAGAACTGATCTCTCAGAGTATTTTATTTCTCGTTATCTTATCTATTCCGGAGATCAGCAGTTAAAGCAGCTGTTATCATTTTACAAATGTTACCGTGCTTATGTACGCGGTAAAGTGGTTAGTTTTAGGCTTGACGACCCAAACATACACTTGAAAGAAAAAGAATCTGCAATACAAGAAGCCCAAGCATATTTCATGTTAGCAACTGAATATGCAAAAAAACTGTAATTTCCTGTCTTTACTATCAGAACTGGTCCATTACCCATTCAGGAATTTTCACTGTACCCATAATGATTGGTTTTTGGTGGCAGTCGCTACCTCCTGTCATTATTAATCCATTATTTTTAGCGAATTCTATGTAGTGACTTGTTGTTTTGCTTGTGTTTCTGCTGTGCCAGCATTCAACTCCGTCTATGTATGGTAACATTTCTTCTTTGATTATGTCTGTTTGTTCCTGTAGATTTCTAGTTAAAGTTGACAGTGATGTTCCTTGCGGATCGTTGGGGTGAGCAAGTATTAATTTACCGCCTGCATCTCTTATCAGTTTAGATGCCTCTTCTATAAAGAGGGGATATTTAGGTGAATTACCTTCTACAAGATATTTTTCGAATGCTTCTTGACGATTATTGACAATACCCCTCTTAACTAAATAGTCGGCAATGTGGGGTCTACCGATTGTACCCTCTGCTGATAATTGGATCTTATGTAATTCTTCATCAGATAAAATATGCCCTTTTTCTTTCAAAAGCACTCTTAGGTTGTTAAAGATTTTGACAACTCTGTCTTTTCTGTATTTTGCTAATGACTCTAATCTATTTTTTAATGTTATATTTCTAAGGTCAAATTGGTAACCTAAAAAATCAAGATTGAACTTTTTCCCCTTTTGAAGATTGGACTGCGAAAAAGTTACATTCAACTCGACTCCTGTAATGTATCTTATTTCTGCCTCTTTAGCTGCTTTGACTGCAATATTCTGATCCTTTATGGAATCATGATTAGTAATTGACATAAACCCGATGTTTCGAGTTTTTGCTTCCTTAATAATCTCTTGTATAGTCAATATCCCATCTGAGGCATTTGAGTGAATGTGTAAGTCGATTTGCATCATGTTGGCTCTCTATCTTTTATCTACAAATGTTACAAACCATTCTTCTTTATCATCATGCCACGGTTCAACAACTGCATATAAAATTTCCATTTCTGAGTTCAATTTTTTTAATTCATCAATGTCAATAGCCTCAAAATTTTTCTTATTAACATAGTAAGCATCAACTGTCAAAGCATTGGACTCGTACTTTTCTTTGGTGCGTCTGTTAATCAATGCAATGGAGACTTCTTCTGGGCATTTAGTCTGAATAATTACGAAACTCATGTTATTTCTTGCAGCAATCTCTGCAGCTTGCCTTCTAAGGTCCTGCGTTACAAATGTGGCATCCAATATTATACCATTTTCTTTTTTAGCGAGTTCATCTGCACGACGGAAAACTTCTTTGTACACTGCTAACCGTTTATCCATGTTACCTGCTATTTTAGAATCAAATATGTCTTCTTTATTCAGTACTTCTAAACGTATCATATCACTTTTTAGAATTGGGTAGCTTTTGATTGTTGAAATTTTCCATGCTATTTTTGATTTCCAGCTTCCTGGTAGTCCACAGGTGATTATCAGTGATCTGTTTTTTATGTTGTTTTTGATAAATTTGCCAAATGGTTCTTTCACTGATGTGCCACTCATAAGTTTAGCTTGCTGAGGGTTTGAATTAAAGTTTTCCCGAGTGGTTTTTTCCTGTTCCTCTTTTTTAAAGCAAATTCTAAATAGGAAGAATATACACATTCCTCAAAAGAAGTGTTAACCTATGGAAGACTTTCAAGTTAAAGATAAAAGTCTAGCAAATCAAGGTCATTTACAGATTGAATGGGCTTCAAAACATATGCCTGTTCTAAACTTAATCAATAATCGTTTCAAAAAAGAAAAACCACTACAAGGCTTCACTTTAGCTGCATGTTTACATGTCACTAAAGAAACAGCTGTTCTTGTTAAAACTTTAATTGCGGGCGGTGCTGAAGTTGCCTTATGCGGCTCTAATCCCCTTTCAACCCAAGATGATGTAGCTGCTGCTTTGGCTGATAGTGGTGTACATGTTTTTGCTTGGAGAGGACAAAGTACTGACGACTACTATAAATGTATAGAAAAAGTTCTAGATTACAAACCAAATTTGACTATGGATGATGGCGCTGACGTTGTTGGTATGCTGCATGGTAAACGTAAAAGCGACCTAGAAAATGTTAAAGGTGGCACAGAAGAAACTACTACCGGTGTTATTAGACTTAGAGCTATGGAGCAAGATGGTAGTCTCAAATACCCTATTGTGGCTGTAAACGATGCCTACACAAAATATCTGTTTGATAACCGATATGGAACTGGACAAAGCACCATTGACGGCATCCTGAGAGCTACTAACACACTTTTATCCGGTAAAGTTTTCGTTGTTGGTGGATACGGTTGGTGTTCAAGAGGAATTGCTATGCGCGCGCAAGGCTTAGGTGCTAACGTAATCGTTACTGAAGTTCAGCCTATACGTGCTTTGGAGGCAGTAATGAATGGTTTACGCGTTATGCCCATGTCTGAGGCGGCTCCTATAGGTGATATCTTTGTAACTGCGACAGGCGACATCAACGTAATTCGCAAAGAACATATGGAAAAAATGAAGAACGGAGCCATCATGGCAAACAGTGGCCACTTTAACGTTGAAATAGACATTAAAGGGCTTGAGTCACTATCAACCTCTCAAAGGACTATGCGGCCTAATTTAGTTGAATACAGTTTAGCTGATGGTAGAAAACTTTTCTTGCTTGCTGAAGGACGCCTGGTTAACTTGTCAGCTGCAGAAGGTCATCCATCCGAAGTTATGGACATGTCATTTGCTAATCAAGCGTTGTGTTCAGAGTATATAGCTAAGTCAGAGAATCTGCAGGTGAAAGTGTATTCGGTACCAAAAGATATAGATGAACAAGTGGCTGAACTGAAATTGAATAGTATGGGCGTTAAAATTGACCAATTAACTGAAGAACAAAAGAAGTATCTTTCAACGTGGGAAATGGGGACAACATAGTCAAAGGTTATATTTGAAATCATGACAAACTTTAAATTCATTAACCGAATACATGGCTACTAAAGTGGTGAATCACTAAATGGTTAGCAAAGATCAAGCAATTGGTGGAGCAATACTCGTAGTCTGTACGGTAGTCGCTGTAGTATATTTGATTGCGCTCTTCGCTTATCAGTGGATAATTGGTCTCTTACCTTGGTTAAATATTGGTCCAGCAGCAGAAGTTAGGTTCTGGCTTATTGCCATACCTGTACTGGTTGCCTTCGTGGCCATATTGTTCATAGGCGCTTGGATTGGTTGGACAATGGCAACAACTCCTCCTCCTAAGCCTATTGAAGAGATCACAACTGAACTCGAAGAGACAAAAGAGGAGCCTGCAGCAGAACCAGCAGCAACTGAAGAAGCAGCCACCGAAGAAAAACCTGCGGCCAAGAAAAAGAAATAAACCTTTTTCATTTTTCCTATTTTCTTCTTTTCGTTTTTATAATTTTTAATTTTAACTTTTAAAAA
>JAAZBP010000004.1 GCA_012513715.1 Thermoproteota archaeon
AAACCTTGACTGGACGTTTTTTGTGCCTGTTCTGTCTTTAGTCAAAGTTTCTTGACAAAAACTCTTTTAAACACAAACAGTTAACCCACATTCATTGATGAAAAATGAAAGCTTTAGCCTCATTAGCTATTGTAGTGGTCATAGTTTCATGTCTGATTAATGCTTTACCTGTATTTGCTAGCAGTGAACCTTTAGTTGGAGTTAAAGAAGGGGACTGGATCGAATATGAGATAAACGTTACCGGTGTAGGTATTCCCCCTCCTACGCATGATGTCAGATGGATGAGAATCGAAGTTTTACCAGTTCAAGATACCGCTTTTTCGATAAATCTAACTGCCCGTTACGCTAACGGGACCATCGGTAGTGCAATATGGAATTTTAACTTCACTGAAGGTAACGTAGGTGGCTGGATTATTATTCCTGCAGATCTTGGTCCAGGAGACACTTTTTATGATTTATCCATCCACACTGGTAACCCTGTTAACGTTACTATCCAAAGTCAAGAAGAAAAAACTGTTTTTGGTGCTTTGCGAACTGTGACCTATGGTAGTGACCATTTTAGACATAAAGAATGGGATAAAGCTACAGGTGTATTCATTGGTTCTTCTGAGGTTTATCGTAATGTGACAACAAAAGATGGACATTGGATTGAAGATTTAACTGTTACAGTAGACGCTGTTGCAACTAACCTTTGGAGTCAAGACACAATTTTAGGTTTGAAACCTGCGGTGGTTTATGCATTGATTGTTGTGGTTGCAGTTTTAGCTACTTTACCTTTGATTGCTACGTTTCTTTATAGACGAAAAAAAGCGGCTGTTTTTACTTTAAGTGTTCCCATGCAAAAGAAACTTGCTATTTTAACCATTATTGTAGTAGTCACTTTTGAAGTGGCTGCCATAACAGTTTTTCCTTTTCATCTTTTAGGAGTAAGTTTTGCCGAAATCAATCTTGTTATCCAGACTATCTGGACTGGTTTGGTTTTAGTTAGTATGTGGTTTAGACTAAAAGGCCACTATTTTATTCATGAGGTCACTATTTTGATAGTAACCTTAGCTTGGATAGTTGGTTTTACAGCTATTTTATTCATGAATCCCTTTGCCACTTCAACAGAGGCTTTTTCAAGCACAACTTTGCGATGGGTAATGAACGCTTTACATGGTATCTTTTCTATTCCAGCTCTGGTTTTTAGTGCTTGGCTTGCAGCTCTTTGGCGTCCTGGTTCAACCTCTTTTCCAACCAAGAGTAGACGTATAGCTTTGTTACTTGTGGTTTTTTGGATTGCCTCATATGTTGTCGGGTTTTTGGATTTTCTAGTGTTGCACACAGGTGTCTTTGAATGATATGTTAATTAATCAAAAAGTAGTTTAATTCATGTATTCCATTTGTTTAATAACGATTAAAAAAAATTATGGTTTTAAGAAACATATTAATTTATGTTAACTTTAAAATTTGTTGATGTGTATTTGTATTAATTGTTTAAAGGAGCCACATGAGTTTGGGTGTTGCTTAATTGTTCTCTGCTGTTTATGAACGTTATCGTCAGTCTTGTTTAACAGCAGACATCAAGCAAGCTAAACTTGGAATAATCTTGCTGATGGGTCCCTTAGTATTTTATGTTTTTAACGACTACTATTTTTTTGGTATATCTACAGAATTTTATTGTTTAGCTGCCTTAAGATTTGGTTTTTTAATTTTTACAGTATTGATTCTGGGATATTTTAATCGATTAACCAGCTTTTGGTTTTATGATAGAGCCATCTTTCTTTGGGGGCTCGTTGGTGTGGTTATTACTACATTAATTAATGCTTCACGCCCTCAAAATTTTCTGTTTCATGTCATAATTGTTTTGTCAATGATTGCTATAACATATTTTGTTATACCCCAGAAGCATACTAACAGGACAATTATTGCTTTGGGTTTAACTTTAGGTTTAGTTGTGAATTTGTTCACAGGTTTGCAAACTATCGCAATTTCTGCTCTGATTTCAATATTTGTAAGTTTAGCTTTGGTTAACTTGGTTGGGTTCTTTATTTCTCGGCAGACAGAATCTTACCGTTTCTCCACGTTTGTATCAAATGAAGAAAATTATGATTTAGCTCGTTTAGCATCAGAAAATCCTGACGTTATTCTACGTGTTTCAAAAGATAAAACTATTTTATATTTCAATCCTGCTGCAAAGCAGCAGTTTGGTCAAGATATTTCAATTGGGCAACCTTTACCTTCATACCTCAGCGGTGACTTTCTTCAACGTAGAAACGTCGAAGTGAACTATAACAATAAAACGTACCTGTTCTCAGCCAAGTTATCTGAGGAAAGAGGATACGTAAACCTGTTTGGGCGCGATATAACTGAACGTAAAAAAGACGAAGAGTTACTAGCATTACATCAGGTTCGTCTTAGGTCTCTTCTGGAACTTAATACAATGTTGGATGCTTCAGAGAAAGAGCTTGTTAATTTTGCTTTGGATGCTATTACTAAGGTTACTTTTAGCGGTTTTGCTTTTGTGGGACTATTAAGTGAAGATGAATCTGTTATGACTATTTATTCTTGGTCCAAAGAGGCTATGGCTGATTGCGCAGTATCTGATAAGCCTATTCATTATCCTGTTGCTGAGGCTGGATTATGGGCTGAGCCTATTCGTCAACGTAAACCCGTTTTTGTTGATGATTACTCTGTTTCACTTCAAAATAAACATGGTTTACCTCAAGGGCACATCCCGATTACACGTTTTATGGGTGTTCCTGTTTTTGAGCAAAACAAAATAGTGGCTATAGGCGCAGTAGCTAATAAGAAAGACGTTTACACTGAAATTGATTCTCTTTCCATTAATAGACTACTTACTGATATGTGGCGTTTATTCCAGAGGAAAGTTGCTAGTGAACGTTTGGCTGAGAGTTCTCGTGAGATTGAAGCTGTTAATGAGAAGTTACGTGTATCCGGTAGCTTAGTACGCCATGATGTCCGCAATAAGCTTAGTATTATTTCCGGTCAAGCATATTTACTTAAGAAAAAGTTTTCAGGTAAAGATGATGTTGTTCTGGGTCTTAGTAAGATTGAACATGCTGTTAGGGAGTCAGCAAAAATTTTTGATTTCGCCAAAATGTATGAGCAGTTAGGAGTTGAACAATTAAAATATGTTGATGCTGAAGCCACTGTTGCAAACGCTGTAGCTCTCTTTCCTAATATAGACTTTAAAGTAGTCAATTATTGTCAAGGTTTGAATCTATTGGCTGATTCTTTTCTTACACAGCTATTCTACAACTTCATAGATAACACAGTTAAATACGGTAAGAAAACTACGATGATTAAGGTTTATTTCGAGCAGATTAAGTCTGGTGAGTTAAAGTTGATTTATGAAGATGATGGTGTTGGGATATCAGCAGAAAATAAGCCCCATCTTTTCACTGAGGGTTTCAGCACTGGAGGCAGTACTGGTTTTGGTCTATTTTTAAT
>JAAZBP010000042.1 GCA_012513715.1 Thermoproteota archaeon
GCCTCGCTCGGGACTGGGCTCAGGCCCACTTCGGAAGGAACTAGCTATCACCAGACTAGATTGGTCTTTAGCCCCTAGCCCCAGGTCTGGGGAACGAATTGCACGTCAGAACCCTTTCGAGCCTCCACTAGGCTTTCGCCTAGCTTCGCCCTGCCCAGGGCTAGATCGTCTGGTTTCTAGTATGTATAGCTATAACTACAGGCCCTTTCAGACCTTGCACCTGGCAGCCTTGCGGCTGTTGCGTGCTTATTGGTTTCCCTTTGCTTACAAGTTTGACACTTTTAGGCTTGCCATAGCTATAAACTCCCCGGCCCGTGTTTCGAGACGGAACGTACGACCCTGATCCCCCTTCCTCGTACTGCCGCTTCACAACGGTTTCCTATGGAAAGGTTCGTCTCTTATGGGCCGTACACGTCTGTAACTGTCTGGTTTCAGGCACTTTTCACCCCCATTCCGGGGTACTTTTCAGTTTTCCGTCACCGTACTAGTGCGCTATCGGTCTTGAGATGTATTTAGTCTTGGAAGTTGGTGACTTCCAAATTTCCGCACCAAAACCATGGTACGGTAGTCTGGGACTCTCGCTCAACTCTTTCTGGTTTACGTTTACGGGGCTTTCACCCTCTTTGGCAGACTATTTCAAGTCACTTCAACTTAGCCAGCGAAGAGGAAGCAAGGCCCTTAACCCTACATCTCCCAAACATTTCTGTTTGGGATTCGGTTTGGACTATTCCCATTTCGCTCGCTGCTACTAAGGGAATCCCGTGTTGGTTTCTTTTCCTCCCCCTACTAAGATGCTTCCGTTCGGGGGGTTCCCGCTCCATAAAGGAGCATCAATCTTGCGACTGATGAGAAGTCTCATTCGGGTATCCTCGGATCTAAGGCTGCTTGCGCTTACCCGAGGCGGTATCGCGGCTTGCCGCGCCCTTCTTCGGCTCTCAAGCCGAGCCATCCTCCAGACAGCGTGGCATGTTACGGGCCAATGGTAGTGTCTGTTTGGCGTTTAGTGAAATCACATATTCAAATATAGTGTATTGGCGTCGTTGTATATGTTTGACCTATGCATGGTGTCATTTTGAGCATTGGCTTGCCCATTCACCGCTTCACTCCGCATCGTGTTATGGTGTGGAGTTGCATCTATTTTGTTTGTGTAACCCATGTTACTGGGATTGCATAAGAAGCAGACTTGGCTAATATAAGTGTTACGTTGATGTTTTATTATGTTTGCCGTCAGTATTTTTGCTGCGTTTTATAGCTTCAAATGCATTCCACTACTCACACACTATTTTTTAGTGGTGAGCCCCCACATCAGGGAGCTTACTCTATTTTAAATCCAACAAATAAACCTGTCGCACCATATGGAACAACAATGTAAATAATTGTCCTCATTAAAACCCCAATAAAAGTACTATTTTACATAATTTAACACGAAAATATTTTTCAAAATAACCAAGCACCTAAACCGGATAAGACTGATAAGTATCAACTGAATTTTTGACTGATTAAATTTGAAGTCTACACGAAAAAAGTAAGATAAAAGGCAACAGGTTAAAAATCTGGGGTACGCATAAAAAATGTTCCCAATCAGAACACCAAACATTTCCAGTTGAACAATAGAAGTAAGAATCCTCGTTAATTTCAATGCATCTAGAGGAGTAACTTTTATTGGGGTAAGTTTTTATGTGTGATGATAAATTTGAAGTAGGGTTGCCTCGATAGCTCAGCCCGGTAGAGCGGCTGCCTTGTAAGCAGCAGGCCGCGGGATCAAGGCCCGCTCGAGGCTCTCGAATTCAAAATTTTACTTAAACGCTAAACATCAGGCTCTTCGCCTTTCGACGCAAGTTTCGTTTTAATTGCCTTTAGATCCTCAAAAAGCAGAGAATACTTGCGGGCTTGAGTTGAAACAATTTCGTTTTCGAAAAGTTTACGTAAGCTACGGAAGATTTTCTTTGAAGGCTCACCCGTTAAATCAGCTAACTCTTGTAGAGTTAATGCTTTTTTTGCTTCTTTAAGGGTGTTCACAATCTTCTCGTCAGTTTTGTTAAGTTTAACCATAGACATCACTGATTTAGTCAGTCACTTGTTTATCTACGGTTGGCTTTTTGTATTTTGCGGTAGTCAACTATGAGAGCTTATGCAATCAATAGGTCATTGTTAACACGCAAAAAATTTTTTTGCAAAAATAGAGACAAATAGATTAGCATATCAAAATCTAATCAAAATAGGTTGTAGAAAAAACATTTGAGATTAAAAATTGAAAATTCCAGATAAATGGATTCAGTAAAAAACTTGCTAACTAAAACAGTAAGTTATTGTCGGGTACGCCATTTACCATTACAGAAAACGTGATAATCGCAAGATAGACATGAGCCCTTAACACCTAAATCGCAGCATCCACTTATTTGTCGCTCCACTTTCTAAAGCCTCTCTTGAGACATCATTATCTTGTTAGTTAATATAAGCCAAGTTGCAGTAAACAACATATATCGAAAAATGGAATAGGTTATTTATTATCAAAATATCGAGAAACATCAGTCCAAAGGGTCTCACAAACAATAACAAATAGTAAAAGTGCTAATAAGTAAAAGATAACAAATAATTAATTTAAAGTAAGAATATTAACCATCAATTGACACTAAGCGGTTAATTTGCCCACAAGTACGCGATATCCGCTTTCACGCGCCAAAATTTCGTAATTGCCAAAAACTTCAACGAAAAAGTTAGGCAAAGTTTTTGCCCCAATTTTTGACCTAACCACCATTTGAAAACTGCCATCAACTGATAGTGCTTTAGAAGCTCCAGATATGATCGCCTTGACAGTATCCATTCCTGCGCTAACAGGGGGGTTAGATAAAACACAATCGAACCTCAAATCTTTGACAGGTTCATAGAGGTAACCTAAACGCACATCAGTGTTTAATGCTCTGTTAGTTTCTGCATTTCGGCGTGCTAAACGAATAGCTCGAATATTTACGTCAGTCATGAAAACGTTCAAAGACGGGTTTAGAAGTGATGCTGTTATTCCGACTGCTCCATAGCCACAACCGACATCTAGAATGTTACCTGTTTTAGGCAACACCATGGCTTCAATCAAAACGCGTGTACCTAAGTCTACGCGACGTTTAGAAAAAACGTTAGAAGAAGTTAAGAACTGTAAATTTCTACCTCTCAACACAGTCTTAATTATTCCGAAACGGTCATCACATTTAGGAATAGCAGAAAAGTAGTGTTCCACGCCCTTATTTTTTCTGCTCATCAGCTTTGCCACTGCTTTTCCAGATTTTTGGGTAAGTACCACGCGGCATTAAAACACGGGCTAACTCTGCAACGGTTCCATGTTGCAACTCTATAATCTGCTGCGAAGTCACCAAAGCTTTACTCAAGGCTATTGCTTCTCCTTTTAGAGTAAAAATTGAGACTATCGAACCTTTCATTATGCCTTCGGTGACTTGAAGCACACCAGGCGCAGTCAACGTAGCTCCATGACAAAGGGCATCAACTGCTGAGTCACGAACAACAATTTTAGGCAAGTGAAAAAGGGCATTCTCCATGGGATCAATAAATTTGTGAAGATACGAAATGTCTTTTGTCCGCTCATATTCGCTGAACCAGTAGGCAACATCGTGTAGAGTTACGCATTTATCACTGCTTTCTAAGAATGGACCTGCACATGTACGTCTAAGCTCCTGCATGTGGGCGCCTACACCTAAAATTTCGCCAATGTCAAAACAGAGTTTCCGAATATAGGTTCCTCCTTCACAGCCTACTTTGAAGAGTACATTCCGACCATTAAGTTCTAAGAAATCGTTATAGTATATGCGCCTAGTACGAATCTGCCTTTTAACAGAAGACCTTAGAGGTGGCCTCTGAAATATTTCATCTTCAAACTCACTTAAAACTTCTCTAATGTGTTTTTCAGCAACATCACCATGAAGTTTCATTACACAAACGTATTCTTTACCGCTGTAAAGCAGAGCCTGAACCATCTTATTAGCTTCTTCCAGTGTTATAGGTAATACACCTGTAACTTTTGGGTCCAATGTTCCTCCGTGCCCAATTGCTTCAAGATGCATAATTTTTTTTATCCATGCCGCTACCTCATGACTTGTGGGACCAGCAGGCTTATCTAGGTTAATGGTGCCAAATTTGATGTATTGCTCGGCATTACGCTCATAAGGTTTACATCCGTACTTAGGATTGGTATAGTCCTCAGCTTTAAGTAATAACTCATTTTTTATTTCCCATGGAGGCGTAGTTCTAGGCATTTGGCTATTTGCATCTCCTAATAAGATGTAAGAAAAAGAATGCGAGGTAATTAAAGTTTAGAATTTAAGCGGTGTCAGCAGTCATTTCTTCGAGTATACCTGCATCTTCAAGGCCGTGGGTTACTTCATCGTCTGATGCGCCACGTTTGATATCTATCTTATCTTCAAGCGGCATTATATGATTGATGTTTACTCGTCTACGTTTTATACCTGTAACTTTTTTTGGCCCTGTAACTAACGCAAAGCTTTTGTCCATTACATCAATTATCACGCATTTTCTGCAACATTCGCGACCAAATTGCTTGACGCATATTCTTCCGACTTCAATTGCGGGCATATTTTAGTGTCTCCTTGAAAACCAATAACTGTTAATGATAAATATAAGTATAGTATGCATCGAACCGAAGTAAAAGCTATCGCCTCCTTTGAAAATAGAAATACCGTCTATATTAATCATAAAAATTTTTCAGTTACGCAAATTGACTTGTATTTAACTAAACAAAAAAATTAGTAAAAAGAATATAGTAGTCAACTAAGAAGCGTATTTGATGTAGTAATTAGTAAAAAAACATAGGGACCGCCCAAACGTTTTTAATTAAAGCGACCCAAATTACTTCTTTAAGCTTACAGTGGTAAAATTTGAGTTTAAACTATCATTATATGCAACTTCCACGCGAAGTAATTGTAGGAAAGAGCGTATTGAATCGGTTGCCCGAAGTCGTTAAACGCTTAGGCGTTTACGGAAAAGCATTAGTGCTCTCTGACGTTCAGTGTAATGAAATAGCTGGAAAAACTGTTTCAAACTTACTTGAAGAAGCAGGTCTTTCAACAGAGTTTCTTTTAATTAAATCTATGAGTGTTGATGATTTAATAACAGTCGAAGAGCAAATAAAAAAACGTAAACCCCAAGTATTGTTCGGTGTAGGTGGAGGAACAATAATTGATGCAACTAAGTTAAGTTCAGCAGGTCAAAATGTACCTTTCATAAGCATACCCACAACTGTTTCACATGATGGGATAGCCAGTCCTCTTGCCTCAATTAAAGGATCAGATAAACCATACTCTATCCTGGCGCAAGCACCCTTAGCAATAGTTGCAGATACAGAGATCATCTCGCGAGCACCATGGCGTTTTGTAATAAGTGGATGTGGGGATGTAATCTCCAAGTTCACAGCTGTTAAAGATTGGAAACTGGCACGTTTAGAAAAAGGCGAATATTATGGTGGCTACGCAGCTAGCTTGGCTTTGATGAGTGCTAAACTTGTCACTGAAAGCGCTGACTTGATTGTTCAAAAAAGTGATGAAGGCTTACGTGTATTGCTTGAAGCTTTAATTAGCTGTGGGGTAGCAATGAGCATCGCAGGAAGTAGTCGACCCTGTAGTGGTTCAGAGCACCTTTTCAGCCATGCTTTAGATTTAATCAGTTCTAATCACGCGTTACATGGAGAGCAATGTGGTGTAGGTGCCATTTTGACGTCTTTTCTACATGGATCAAACTGGCAGAAAATAAAGAGCACACTTAGAAAGATTGGTGCACCTATAACTGCTAATGAATTGGGTGTAAAAGAAACAGATGTAATTGAAGCTTTGCAGACAGCTACGAAGATTAGGCCAGAACGCTACACAATCCTTCACAAGTTAAACTTGAATTTTGACGCATGTAAAACAGTGGCCAGGGCAACAGGCATAATAACTTAAGGCCTTAAAGGTTGAAGTAAAGCGAACTGGTTACCTTCAGGGTCTTCAGCTGCAGCAATCCAACCTACACCTGGAACTTCTTGATTGGGTTGGATAACTTTGCCACCTAGCTTTTTAATTTTCGTCAGAAAATCATTAATTGATTCCACTGAAAAGTAGTTTATGGGTTTGCTGTTTTCTGATTGGCGTTTATACATACCGCCGTTCACACCGGACCGTATCATCATACCATTTGAGTCTACTGGAACAGTATAGATTATCCAGTATTCTATTGGACCTTCAGTTTGGATGATTTTCCAGCCGAATACCTCTTCGTAGAAGCTTTTGAGTTTTTCTAAATTGGCCGCTGGAATTTCAAAATGTACTATTGTGTGATCCATTTTGAGATTTTTCACCTCCAGATACACAAGTAATTTTTTACCAGTAGAAGCCTATTTAACAATTAGTTTGTTTATAGATTTAACTGTTGTTTTAAAAAACAAAAAATAAAATTAAAAAAGTATAACAAATAAAAAGAGCTAGTTTACTGCTCTGCTGGCTTTGTTTCTTTCGCAGGCTTCTTTTCAGCCTTCTTTTCCTCAGACGGTACTACTGCTGGTGCAGGCGTTTCAGGCTTGGGCTCTGACTTGAATGTTTCAACAAACTTTATTTCAATCAAGTCCGGCAGAAACTTTTGTATGTCCATAGCGATACCACGTTTAGCAATCTGGACACCTTCAACATAGAAGGTTTCCTCAGGCATATCAATAGATAAGTTTTTGGCTTTTATGGTAATTTTAAATTTATTTTCTTCTACAACCGGGATTCTGCGGTGGATGAGCGCAACAATTTTTTCTTCTGCTTTGTTTAGTTTTTGAGTTACAGTTAAGTCATAAATGAGGGTTCTCCCTGCTAAAGGAGGATTAAAATCTAGAAGTACTCTACCTGCGCCTACAGATCGTATAGTAGCCATTTTTCCCTGATATTCTATACGTGCACCGACAATAGGGTTAATTTCTTTTGCGTACAACTGTTTAACAGGGACACGGCGAATTTTTTCTGGGTCACGTGGACCAAAGGCTTTATCAGCGGGAATTTCTACGTTGGCAGGCTTACCTACTTCTGCAGTAAGCAAAGAGTCATCTAAGGCTTTTAAAACCCAACTTTCTCCGACGACTACAAGTTTAGGTTCATGGATTTCGCCTTCTTTATGAAGGCGTTCTTTTTTTGCAACATCTTCATTTGTGGTATCGAAAACTTCGTTTGTTTCCTTTACTTTAGCCACGTAATCAATTAGAATGAAATCTCCTTTTTGTAGGACCATCTTAAATCATCCTTTATCTTATCGGGGAAGTGAAGTTCCAAACGTGCATAAAAACTTTGTCCAGTAAAAACGAGTGTATCATCTTCAACAAAATATTTGATGCAATGGAAAAGTGACTAGGTCTTCAGTTCATACTTTACTGTTATCTGCAATTTTTAAAGTTCATTGTCAAATTATTTTAATCCTCTCGATTTTTTAGGAATTCCAATAACCCTTGGCAACATTAAAAATCAGAAGATAAAAACATATTTTATTATTTTCAAGTATAGGCATTACTTTTTCTTACGGTTATTTTCTTGGGGTTTCTGATCTAGTTTTGCAGGTAAATATTCATCCACAATATAAGTTAAACCGTATCTACTGAAAGCTTCAAGTTCTGTCTTACGTTTAATTTTAAGGAACAACTTTATTTCACGTTGCCAGATTGGGTCACTTTGGTATCGGGGATCTTTTTGTAATTCATATAAACGTTTTATGTCCACTTCGTCTAGTGGGTCGGTAGGTAATTTGTAATCAATTATGTCACTTGCCCATACGCCACTCCAAACTGCGTCAGGTGTGTTAAGGTCTCTTAGATGAGCGGCATTAGCTGAACCAGAGATTATAACTTGAGCGATATGCATTCCCCAAGGGTCTCCGTCAGTAAGGATATACACTGGTAACCCGAGTTCATCATGTAGACGTCGAATAAAACTACGTGTTTGTCTTGGAGCTTGTCCACCACATGAGATTAATAGGGATTTATGTTTGCTGTGAACACTTTCCTCTATGAACCTTGTGAAAAGTGCACCTTTCTCTATTGCTATGACTTTATCAGCAGTGGTTTTTATAAATTCAGAAGAAGTAACTGCTGGACCGATAAGTACGCCATCAGGGTGACTGGTTAAATTAACAGATTTACCTTCGTATCCTGGAACAGTGTAACCTATATCTAAATCACCAAAAATAGCACTGCGTTCTTCAGGAAAAATGCTGAATTCTTCACGCGCATAACCAGTAAGGGTTTCCAAGTCAGTAATAATGTTGTTTGATTCCTGCTGGTCGTTAAAAGTCATTTCGTAAGCTTGGGCAGAATAGTAAACATCTCTTAACGTAGAAGTTTTACGTTGACTAGTAAGTTCATTACTGAAAAATGCTACCCAAGCAAGTTGAGTAAAAGGTCTTATGTGACGTATGTTTCGTGCACTTCTTCCGACTCTGTTTTCTCCAAGAATGTACTGGCGCAAAGTAGGATCGTATGTTATGTTTTCAGTGGATCGGCTGGGCATTGTAATACTGGGAAACGCGCCCTCATCAAGCTGATCATAGATTTGGGTACCGAACTGCTTAAGACGGGAAATAACCTCAAGTTTTTTTTCAGCTATTTTAGCTTTCTTCGTTGCCATATTTTTGTACACTCTTCAATAATTTTTCAATGTCAGGTTTTTTCTCTTTTCCTGCAAGATTGGTTGCAAACTCAGCAATTTTAGGTAGATATTTACTGAATATACCTAAACGTTTCTTTTCCATGTGAACATGTTCTTGACGAGCAAGGAAATGCTGAATTTGTCTGGATACCTCACGCAACGCGTTCGCTACTTCTTTGCGGACTTCAGGCCTGTCAGAAATAAATTCTTTCCCAACTGTTTTGTAGGGGACTTTAGTGCTACAGATATGCACTACTATAGCTATTGGCATATCTGGGGATACTTTGTAGCGTCTCCAATTCATAGCTGAGATTACACGATATGAAACATCGCTTGCTTCATCATATAGCAACGGGATTTTGTTTGCAAATCTATAGATGACAAAATTCCCGCGTTTTGGTACACCGCCCCCATAAGCCATGGCCATCTCGACTATGAAAGGGTGACCTGCATAAGTAGAGGGTTTCCGTTGATGAACAACTAAATATTCAGGGTTGAGTTCTTTAGTGACTCCTGCTTTAAGAAGTTCTTCTCCAAGCGGTGAAAGACAACTTGCATCGGGAGGCAAAAAATCCTTATATTTCTTTAAATTCTGCATTAACCGTACAATTTCTTCATGAGATAACTTCTTTGGATTCTTGTTAGCTTGTATCCCTGCGAATTCAAGGAATTTTTGTGCTGTAATTTCACCCACTCTATGGAAATGGCCTCTCAAGAAACTAGACATTGTTGTGTGTTCTGTGATTTGGATTAGTCTCTGTAAAAGCTCCACGTCTACTCCATACGGGTGAGGCATAGTCTCTTTAGGAGGTTCAGGCATAACAGTTGTTGCCCGATTAAACTTGTACAATCTGCCTTTGGGGTCAACAAAAGTAAGGTTGGCATAGGGGTTAACCATTGCTGTTTGTTTAAAATACTCGATTATTTTGGTCATGGCACGTAAGTAGTCACCTTCAATTGTGAATTCGATTATAGTACCATGCCAGTTTTCCTTGTTGATGAGAACTTTGCGATCCAAAATTATGGGTTTGTTGCGTTGAATATCAATCATTAACTTAAATGTGTATATTTTTTCCTGTCCCGTGCTGGATGTTACAGTAACAGGCTGGTGAGTAGTTATTTGTCCGTAAAGAACAGCCATTTTGCCGCCTAAACCAAAGGTACCTCTTGCCTGTTTGAGCTTGTATTTGCTGCCATAGAGGACCTGACCAAAAGCTGAGGGTATAAAGCGTGGGGGAATACCTGAACCGTTGTCTTCTACTCTTAATTTGTATATCTGCGTTTCTTTGGTTGCTTCGGCTTCGAATGATAAACGAACGTAAACATCAGGCGGAATTTTTTGGCTTTCAGCTGCGTCTAATGAGTTTTCGACGACTTCTCTTATAGCTACGAATATGCTGCGTGAGGGATTAGTTAAACCGGCAATGTCACGATTACGGTAGAAGAAGTCGGATGCACTGATTTCTTCGAAGGATGCTTGACCCACTGGCTGTTTACACCACTTTTTCCTGTTTGTTTTTTCAGATTGGTTAGTATAGCTGTTTCTTGTTCTTTAAGTTAACTGCCCTGAAAGAGTTAAACAACGTTTTTCTGAATGTACATAAATCTGTTTTATGTAAGTTTTTGCATTAAAAATGTATATAAGAGACAACAAGAGCACCTTAAATTAACTTCTAAATTCAATATAAAAATAATTTTTAAGATATAGATTAACCAATTTCAAATAAAAGAGCAAATAAAATATAAAATTACAAATAAAATTACATACCAAGCAAACATAAAAAGAAATATAAAATGTAAATAACATCTTCAAATAAAATTTTAAAAAAATATTATTTATGGTTTTTTTTAGCCTCAGTTTTTTCAGGTTTAGCGATGTTAGTATAGTAGTATTCACCTAGGTCTTTCTGGAAAACATCCATTTGGGAACCTTCCTTGTTTACGCGAGGACGGAAAGTGACTGAATCACGCCTAAAAGTAATTTCCATTTCTTTCAGAAAAGTATTCATCCCACCGCGCAGAGTAGTTGGCGGATGCGCTATGCCGATTCGACCAGGGTTTCCGTTAAAAACCATTAAACGGTCGGCTATGAAGTCTTGAGTTACTACGTCGTGTTCTACTACAAATGCAGGAATGCCATGGGCTTCTACTACGCGTCGAAGGGTTTTTGCTACATTAAGACGTTCTTCAACATCCAAGTATGCACTTGGTTCGTCAAGTAAAAATAAGTCAGCTTTTCGACTAAGACATGCGGCTATTGCAACTTTTTGGAGCTCGCCTCCACTAAGTTCCATAACATTACGGTCCATTAATAAGTTTAAACGTAATGGTTGAGCGATTTCTGTTCGGTACCAACTGGTAGTGAAATTCGTTTTAGCTACGTTCATGAGGAGTTCTTGAACAGTTCCTTCGTACTCAGGTGCAATATATTGTGGTTTATAACTAACTGCTAATTTACCGAGTTGCCGTTTGTCATCTGTTTCCTCTACCCCAGCCAATATTTTAACAAATGTAGTTTTTCCAATCCCGTTGGGACCTAAGATACCAATGATTTCGCCAGTTTTGATTTCGCCGGGTTCAATTTTTAGTTTAAAACCGTTAAATGTTTTTTCCATCGCATCCCATTTGAGCAGGGGAGCACCTATACTCTCTCCTGAAGTAGGAGGTTTAGCATGAAAAACAATAGCTTCTTTTCGGAACATTATATTTTCGTCTGGAATATAGCCCTGCAAGTAAATGTTAATACCTGTACGAACTCCATGAACATGCGAAACAACACCGTATACTCCAGGGTCGCCGTAGAAAACGCATATTTGATCAGAGAGGTAGTCAATTATCGCTAAATCATGTTCAGCTACAATTATTGTTTTTTGTTGTTCTTTGAGGCCGCGTATTGCTCTGGCAACTACTAGTCGTTGCTTAACATCTAGATAACTGGAGGGTTCGTCAAAGAGGTATACATCTGCATCGCGACTGAGTGCGGCTGCAACAGCTACACGCTGTAACTCTCCACCGCTTAGGACGTCCAGAGGGCGATCCCAAATTTTTCGGATATCCAACTCGTCTGCGATTAAGTCAAGTTGCTTTCGTTCGTCAACTTTATCAAGTAAATCGCCGACTTTCCCTGTAACAGCTTTTGGAATTTTATCTACATATTGAGGTTTATTACTGATTTTTATTCGCTTCTCACTCAGCTTTAAGAAATAGTCTTGGAGACTTGAGCCACGATAGTATTGAATAATTTCTGACCATTCAGGGGGAGAATCAAATTTACCCAGGTTAGGTTTGAGTTCACCTGAGAAAACCTTGAGGGTTGTGCTTTTTCCGATGCCATTTTGACCAAGTAAACCAAGCACAGTACCAGGTGAAGGTGTAGGTAAACGAAAAAGTTTAAAACTGTTAACGTTAAAACGATGACTACAATCTTTATCTAACTCATCAGGTAAATTAACTATACTTATGGCTTGAAAAGGACATTTTTTTACACATATTCCGCAGCCGCTACAAAGAGGTTCAGATATAACTGCTTTGTTACCCTCAATTCTTATGGCTTCCACTTTACTTCGAACCATTGGACAGAAGGTTACACATAGGTGATTGCATTTTTTGACTTTGCATTTTTCAATATCTAATACGGCTAAACGCGTCATGAGTAAACGTCCACTACTTGAATTCAACTAGTAAGTTATAAATTTAAAATTTTAAAAAAACGGATTAAACATAGGCTACTTGTGATTGCCCATAAAATCCTTTTAGTGGAACTAAAATTAGAAGTGAAAAAAGGTCATGATACAGAAAGTTAAAAGAAGATAATGAAAGGTTAGTTTAGCAGGTTATATTTTACCATTCTTCTTCTTCCCATTCTTCATCTTCGCCCTCTTCCCATTCTTCATCTTCTTCGAAGATCATGTCTTATTCCACCTCCACAATTAACCGTAATACTCTGTCCTATTCGCGGAGATGTTTAAGGATTTAGATTCGTCAAGTGTCGTTAATCAACTACAATATAATACATCAGAAACAGGTTTTTGCATTTATTTTTCTATAAACCTAAAAAAGTAAATTATATAGTTGCTGTAGTTTTTAAAATCAAAATGGATAAATCAGCCAATAATGCAGTTAAATAGCGGGATGATGTGAGGCGACGGCTTCGAGCCTTTGGCTGTGAGAAATCGTCAATTATCGCTGACCCTAAAAGATTCATTTTGCAGTTGAATGACTTATAGTTTATATATGTTTTTGTATGTCGCGTTTATGCACATTTTTGCTAAAAGTATTTATACGCCACACCTTAATTTGAGGCTGTCACATTAACTCATGTATCACAAAGCTCCAAAGCTTTTAGGGAATCCATGAATAAAGATCTGTGGCAGAAGAATTAAAGTAAATGCAAATTAAATCATTTAAGGACTTACCGTTAACACCCGAAGTCCTCAGAAGTATAAAGGAACTTGGGTTTGAGGCTCTTTTTCCAATTCAAGCTCAAGCAATAAATCCCTTGCTCGAAGGCAAAGACGTTATTGGGCAAGCTCAAACTGGAACAGGCAAAACAGCTGCGTTCGGAGTACCAATGGTTCAGAGAGTGAACCGTGAAGTTCGAGGTGTTCAAGGACTTATTGTGGTACCTACACGTGAATTAGCGCTACAAGTAGCAGATAACATGGCTAAATTTGCCAAATATGTAAAACTCAAGGTTTTAGCTGTTTATGGTGGAGAATCAATAAACAAACAAGTCCACTCGTTAGCAAAAGGAGTGCAGATAGTAGTCGGTACTCCTGGTAGACTAATTGACCTAATGGAACGTCGTATCTTAGATTTGTCAGCGGTTCGGACAGTAGTTCTAGACGAGGCAGACCGAATGTTAGATATGGGGTTCATAGAAGACATAGAATTCATACTATCAAAGACTCCAAAAGACCGGCAAACAAGCCTATTCAGTGCAACAATGGATAATTCTGTCATGCAACTAGCAAATAAGTACATGAAGAATCCACAAAAGATACTAGTTAGCAAAGATGAAATTGCACTAACACAAATGAAACAATACTACGTAGTAGTCAATCAAGGAGGAAAACTAAAAGCGCTCTGTGGCTTACTGCAAGATGACGAAGTCGAAAAAGCCATCATTTTCTGCCGCACCCGCCATGAAACAAGCCGATTAGGCGAGCAACTCTACAAAAGAGGTTTTCACACTCACATCTTACATGCAGGTTTTACGCAAGCACAAAGAGAAAGGGCAATCAACGAGTTCCGTCATGGTAGAAGAAACTTGTTAGTAGCTACTGATGTTGCAGCCAGGGGCTTAGATATTGACGGAATAACTCACATAATCAATTATGATGTGCCCAATGACCCGCCAGTGTATTTCCATCGTATAGGCAGAACAGGCCGTAAAGGTGAAGATGGTACAGCTGTAACGCTTGTAAGCTATGGTGAAATGTCGAATTTTAACAACATTAAATCTTTGACAAAGACCAAGATTGAAGAAATCAAGGGCCAATCAGTTAAAGAAGACTCACCAATTCAAAGCTTTTTTTAATTAAACCTAATTTTTTTCACACCAATTTTAGGTTAGCCTAAATCTTTATAAGCGTAGAAGATAATTTAGGTATACCTAAAACAGGCGAGTGAAATGGAGCAAAAATCAACACAAGATTACTTAAAAACTCTTTTTGGCTTATCAAAAAACGGAGAGATAGTAAACAACAATCAAATCTCTCAAAAACTAGAAGTAACTCCTGCTAGCGTAACAGAAATGCTAAAAAAATTAGCCGAAGAAGGTTACATAAACTACTCGCCTTACCACGGCAGCACTCTAACAGAAAAGGGTCTATATGAAGCAAAAAAAATTACACGTAAACATCGCCTTCTTGAAACATTTCTATCAGAAGTTTTACACATAAAAAAAGACAAGGTACATAGAGAAGCATGCAAAATGGAACATACCTTATCTGATGAGGCTGAGGAATCACTATGCCGATTTCTTAAACACCCTGACTTTTGCTCTGATGATGGAAAAACAATTCCTGCATGCGATTTACCCTTCACAAGCTGCGAAGAATGCATCAAACTTCATAATTTAGGCCAAGAGGAAGTTGGTAAAAGAAAAGAAAATTTGCTTGCGCTTAGTGAACTTAAAGTCGGGCAGTCAGGCAAAATTCAGTTCATCCGAGGTGGACACACAGTACTGCAACGTCTCCTAGACATGGGTTTGACTCCAAACACAAAAATCACGCTAATGAAAATCGCTCCTTTTGATGGCCCAATTGAAGTGCTTGTTCGGGGTTCCAAGTTAGCTATTGGTCGAGGTATTGCTTCAAAAGTTTTTGTCGATCCATTCATTAAAAACTAGGAAGAAAACACTATGCCGCTAAAAGGAAAGAAGAGTAAAAGCGATAAGCATTTAACAATAGCCTTAGCCGGAAATGCAAATGTTGGTAAGAGTGTAATTTTTAACCAGTTAACTGGCTCAGACCAGATAATAGGTAACTGGCCAGGTAAAACAGTTGATCGTGCAGAAGGCACATTAAATTTTGAAGGATACAACATTACAGTCATCGATTTACCAGGAATCTATTCTTTCTCAACTTTTTCTATGGAAGAAATTGTTTCACGCGACTACATTGCCTTAGAAAAACCTGATGTAGTGATTAATGTAGTAGATGCATCAATTTTGGAACGTAACCTTTTCTTTACGCTTCAACTACTTGAAATGCATGCACCTTTGGTATTATGCCTAAACCAGATAGATGTTGCAAAAAACAAAGGCATCATAATAAACAAAGACAAACTTGAAGAAATATTAGGAATACCCGTTGTTTTCGCTACTGCAACAAGAGGCGAAGGCATCTATGATATAGCACGTGAAGCAGTCAAAGTTGCGACACATAAACCGAGGCCTAAGAAGTTGAAGTACCGAAAAGAGTTAGAAGAAAAAATTGAACAACTAGAACAGATAATTGAAAGAGAAAAAATGGAAATAGAGTATCCATCACGATGGCTTGCAATTAAACTATTAGAAGGCGACAGTGAAATTACAAAAATTGTCGCAGCTAAATCAAAGTCTACTTTGGATTCAGCTAAGGTTACTGCACAAGAGCTTCAAGTCAGTTGCCAAGAGCCATGCTTTTCGATAATTGCTCAAGAAAGATATGCTATAGCAAGTTCCATAGCTGCGTCAGTTCTTCAACAAAGCGAGATATGGACTACTTTCTCTGACAAACTTGAGTGGCTTACTACTCATAGAGTATGGGGATATTTCACGTCTGCAGCTGTTATCGCGGGATTACTTCTTTGGACATTCTTCGTCGGCAACGCTTTGTCGGAGCTAATTGCAGAGGGACTAAACTTGATTCTACCTGTAGACCCAATTTTAACGTCAGAACAACCTGTGCTAGGGATTGTTATAAATGGTGTCTGGGGAGGTATAACTGCAGGGTTAACACTCATCATACCCTTTGTGATTCCCTTTTACCTATTGTTGGCAGTAGTTGAAGATTCAGGTATTCTAACACGTGTAGCCTTCATGATGGACAGTGCTATGCATAAAATGGGTTTACATGGTAAAGCATTGATTCCCATAATACTCGGTTACGGTTGCAATGTTCCCGCAATTCAAGCATGCAAAATAATGGAAACCCGCCGTGAAAGATTGTTAGCAGCATTTGCAATCACATTTGCACCCTGCTCGGCCAGAACTATCATACTTTTTGGTATGGTAGGTTTGTTCGTTGGCATACACTGGGCTCTCTTACTCTATGTGGTGGATATTTTAATTATATTCATAGTGGGCAGAATAGCTATGAAAGCAATCCCAGGCAAATCAACAGGATTGATAATGGAAATGAGTAGCTTTAAAACACCTTCTCTAAAGGTAGTATTGAAGCAAACATGGTCTAGAACAAAATCAATAATATATGTTGTCTTTCCAATCTACATCGTCGGCAGTGCTCTTATTCAAGTTATGTATGCCTTAAACTTGCTAACACCAATAAGTGACGTATTAGTACCGCTTACTGTAACTTGGCTGGGTTTACCAGCTTCAGCAGGAATATTACTTATCTTGGGTACAATACGAAAAGAGTTTGTACTCGTAGGCGCAGTTGCAATACTAGGCACAACTAATCTGCTAGCAGGGTTTACTCCAGTACAGTTAGTGATAATGGCACTGGTAGCAATGTTGTATATACCCTGTGTTGCCACGATCGCAATTTTAGGAAAAGAGTTTGGGTGGAAAGCCGCAGGAGTAATATCAGTAGCCAACGTAGCAGTCGCCTTATTTGTTGGCGGATTAGCTTTCCGGCTGATTTCACTTTTCCTCTAAACCCTTTTTTGTATGTACTGGATAATCAGAAGAGAGGATAAGTAGAACATAAAAAAATCAAAGTATCAATCAGCAGCTCTTAAATCAAGAAATCTAAAATTTTCGGTGGACCACTTTAACGCAATTGGAAATAGTATCCATCAATAGAGAGTATAACTTAAAATTCAAAAAGAATAATGAATTTGTTTTTTAAATTAATGCTGTTTTATGTTTAATTTAACTAACCAAGTAAGTATAAGTGAACAATCAACAGGCATTATTGGTTTTTTCTTTGTCGACAACGTTTTCAGCGTAATCAATCATTCTCTGGATACTGGATAACCCGGTTATTTGAATTAGACTTGCACATTTACGGCAATGAATAAGTATATGTTCCAAACCAAAACTAACGACATGCACGTCTATAATAGAGTAAACTGCTTCAGAACAATCATCAGGAGATATGTGTACCCCACATTTGGGGCATAAAAAATCGCCTTCCTTACCAACTTTATTTAAATTTATCTTGTATACTTGGACCTGCATAGCTTTGGGTTTCATGTTATCAACTTCTCCTTTGGGATATTTCTTTTAGGTACAAAAATTGCTATTAAGGTATTTTTCAGAATTTATACCAAATTGTCACCAGATTCTCTCTTAAAGAGAAGAAAAAGTCATAAAAAGAAAAAAGAATTTTATTCAAATTCTATTGTTGAGGGCGGCTTATCTGTAATGTCGTATAAACATCTAACAACTGTTGGAATTTCAGTGGTTATTCGTTTAGAAATTCTTTCTAGTAGGTCATAAGGAACTTTGACTGCAAATGCTGTAACTGCATCACTTGAATTAACGATTCTAACTGTAATTATGTTACCGTAAAGCCTGTTACCATTTTTAATGCCAGTTGCTTTATCGTTATGAAGTACAGCGAAACTTTGAAATGCACCTATCCCAGTGGTCTCTTGTTCTACAATTTCAGTTGCCTTACGTACAATAACTGCTTTTTCTTGAGTGACTTCGCCCAAAATTCTTAGTGAAAGCGCAGGACCAGGAAAAGGCATACGCTCAGATATTTCTGAAGGTAATCCCAATTCTCTTCCGACCATACGTACTTCAGGCTTGAAGAGTTCCCTTAAAGGCTCAAGGATTTTGTAGCCATATATTTCAGGATTTATCCCTATCTGTTCTAAGACATTATGCTGCGATTTTATGCCTTTAACAGTTTCTAATACATCAGCTTTAATTGTTCCTTGGGTAATAAATTGAATCTGCTCTTCTTTAGCTACTTTTCCAAGTGTTGTGTAGAATTTGTCTCTAAATGCTTTACGTTTCTCTTCGGCGTCAGTTTTTCCTTTGAACGTCTTGAAGAAATCTTCTTTGGCGTTGATGTATCTTGTTTTAATTTTTAATTCTTTAAGAATCCTGACAACAAATTCGGGTTCACCTTCCCTTCGTAAGCCATCGTCTACAAAAACTGCTACAAGCTGGTCTCCTACTGCCTTGTGGACCAAATAGGTAGCAACTGTGCTATCAACTCCGCCTGAACACGCGGAAATTACTTTGCTATTTCCAACAGCAGTTTTAATTTCTACTAATGAATTTTCGATAAAAGTTTTGGCATCAAACATTCTGTTTTGTTCCTCTTGTTTTATTTAATTAAATACTATTCTTGTTTATTGGCTTTTTAGCTTTACCGTAAACATTTTTGAGAGAACTAAATAGGGAATATGGTAAAAATCGGGGTAAATATAGTAATATTTATAATCACAGTTTCGTTTCAAAGATTTCAGTGATGTTATATGGCTGATTCAATCGAAAAAAGAGTTAAAGAAGCACTCGACCAAATAAGACCACAACTCCAGATGGACGGGGGAGACGTTGAGTTGGTCGCTGTTGAAGACTTGATTGTTAAAGTACGCTTAACTGGTCATTGCGCAGGTTGCCCAATGGCAACAATGACACTTAAACAAGGTGTCGAGGCACACGTCAAATCAGTAGTACCTGAAATAATAAGCGTAGAAGCAGTTAAGTAAACTAAACTACAACAGTAGTTCTTTATTTTTAATTCATATTTTTTAAATTAATAAGTACATACAAATTCGGATGTCTTTGCTGTTTATTTTGGAGTGAGAACAACTGTTGAATAGTTTTCTTCTCGGAAATATTTTTTGGCTGTATCAAGGATATCTTTTTGCGTAAGCTTTTCTATCCTTTTAATGTACTCTAACAACTCTTTTTCGTTGCAGTGTATGAGTTCTGTGTCAGCAATTATTCTTGGTAACTCCTCAGGATCATCTATACCTCTTGTTATGTCGCCAAGAATCAAGTTTTTGCTTTTTTGAAGTTCCCATTCAGGCACTGGAATAGTCGCTAATTTTTTTAATTCGTTTTTAATTATTTCTCGAGTTTGCTTCCATAGATTAGGATTTACTGCACAGGATATAGAAAAATAGCCAAAGTCGATTCCTGAGTTGTTGGATGAATTAAAATCATAGGTTAACGCCCTCTTTTCACGTAGTTCAATAAATAATCTAGAGCTTTCACCGAAACCTAAAATTGAATTCATTAAACTAAGGGACAATGTATCGCTATTTTTGGCAGGCGGGGTTCTTAAACCGAAACATAAGTATGCTTTACTGACACCAGATTTCTTTATCAATGATTCCTTTTTTGGTTTAGATGATTCGATTTTGCGGGGGCTCTTTTTGAAAAAAACATTTTGTTTACCCTGAAAAAAGGACAATATTTCATTAATGCTTTCAACTGTATAGTTGCCAGTCAATATCAGGATTAAGTTAGATGGAATGTAATGTTTTCTATGAGCCTCTTCAATGTCAGTAAGTTTTCTTTCTTTGACTTGTTTCTTTGTTCCCGAAATCATGTTTCTTACAGGATGTTTTGGAAAGAGACATTTTATCAAATCCTGCTCAGTTTGATTTTTAGGGTCATCCGCTATTTCAGCTATTTCATTTAGGATTATTTCACGCTCAACATCAAATTTTTCTTTCTCGAAAACTTCATCTAAAATTAATTCAGCCATTATTTTTGAAGCTTCAACTATTTTGCCAGAAAATATGTTTACCCAAGTAAATGTACTTTCGTGAGTTGTTTCAAAACCTGAGCAACCACCCATCAATTCAATTTGATGATTTAGTCTAATTCTTTTGTGTGAACCACCCACCAACATATGTTCGAGGAAATGAGCGGTACCGATTTTTTCTTTTGCATCATCATTTGATCCGTACTTTATTGCCACTGACATTTGAGCGGTCATTGCAGAGTTATTTGGATACTGCAAGACTGTAAGCCCATTAGATAGTACTTCTCTTTTCCAAATTAACCCAGTTTCCATGTTAACAAAGTGTGTGAGTACACCTAAAAAAACTTGAGTTTATTTACTATAAATGGATAGTTCAAAATGGTGGGGCCTCCCGGATTTGAACCGGAGTCTATAGAGCCCAAGTCTACAAGCCTAGACCAAGCTAGCCGAAGGCCCCAATGTTTTAGTGGAAAACTATTTCCTATGCATCCATAAAAACCTTGTTAACCTTAAACCGTAAAAGAAGGGTATATTTTTTTCTGAAGAAAATATGCAAATATCTAAAATGCAAACAACAACAAATAAAAAACAAACAGATAATAAATCGCCCTATGGTAAATATTTTTACATTTGGTTTTTGGAATTTTTTAATTATTTATGAAAAAGTGGAGCCTCGAGCGGGCTTTGATCCCGCGGCCTGCTGCTTACGAGGCAGCCGCTCTACCAGGCTGAGCCATCGGGGCACCTTATTGGCTATTCTATGAAAAACCAATTCTTAAATGTTAACAAACTCAAACATAAAATGGAAGTGTATGTTATGAAGAGAAGCAACGGCGCAGATGAAACGTCGATGAAGATGGGTGAACATAAAATCATAGAGATAATCTGCAGAAATATAGAACATATGCCCAACATGGCGGCACCCTTCGGAGATGATGTTTCAGCACTTTATCTGAGTGATAACAAGGTTGCTGTTCTTAAAACAGATATGTTAGTCGGTAAAACTGATGTGCCGAGAGGAATGGATTTGATGCAGGCTGCTAGGAAAGCTGTTGTTATGAATGTTAGTGATTTTGCGTCTAAAGGAATTCAACCTATGGCTGCATTGGTGGCTTTGGGATTACCTGAAGGTTATTCTGAAAAAGATATTACGGAAATCGCTAAGGGGCTTAATTCTGGAGCCCGAGAATATGGAGCATTTATTGTTGGTGGAGACACAAATGAAAGTTCTGATTTAGTAATCTCAGTTATGCTTTATGGGATCGCTGATAAATCATCACTGATTCTACGCAAGGGCGCTAAGCCAGGAGATATTTTAGCTGTTACAGGCTTTTTTGGCAAATCAGCAGCAGGTTTGCGGATTCTAATGGATGGTTTAAAGGCACCTAAAGGTGCAGACAAGTTGATTGATGCAGTTCTGAATCCCAAAGCCAGACTTGCAGAGGGAAAAGCATTAAGCAACTCTGACGCGGTTTCAGCTGCTATTGATTCAAGTGATGGTTTAGCATGGAGCCTCAATGAACTTTCACGTTTCAACGATGTTGGATTCTTGCTTGATAACATTCCTACCGCTGATGAAACAAGAGAATTTGCTGAGTTTAACAAGTTAGATCCAGTTGAGCTTACACTTTATGGTGGGGAAGAATACGAGTTGGTAGTTACAGTAAAACCAGATAAATGGGATATAGCTAAAGAAGCAGTTGAAGCAGCCGGTGGACAATTAATAAAGATTGGAAAAGTTCTAAGTGAAAAAGAAAATTCATGGTCATCAGATGGAAAGAAAAAGCTTATTGAGCCGCGAGGTTGGGAACATTTTAAGACCCATTTGTAATTTTCTGATCAAGTAGATAGTTTATTATTGTTATGCAGGAAGCAGCCAAGTAGGGTTGTTTTCCAAGGCTCACTTTTTCACCGAACCGTAAAGCATAGGTTTCAGCTTTTTTAGGCAGGCCGACATGATCTCCGAGGATGAAAAGACTGTCATTCGAGAAGGTCAAATTGTCTATTTGTTTACCATCCTCTTCTAGAACATATATTTGATGTGTTTGAGCTTTTGTTTTTACGAGTGTCTCAAAACCTGTTTTATCTTTTGTTATACCTGGATGTGATTTACCGGCAAGAATTTTTTTAAGAATTTGTTGCCAAGTTTCTATGTCAGTGCGTACATCATAAAGCGCTTCACCGTTTAATTGGATGTGTTGTGGAGGATTTGGAGGACCATTGAGGATAGCATGAAAAGTGACGTTTCTACGCAATCCATGGGAGAAAAAAAGACTGCTTACAATACATTCATGAACTATATCTAGACGTCCTGCGTCATGTAGACTGTTAGAGTTCGGCTCAGTTTTACCCATACGTGAGAATAATATGAATTCTCTTGCCAAAGTTATCCTCGATTACTGATATGTTTTAGGAGATTTAAAGTACTTCCCTGCTCTCTCGTATCTACTAGTTTAGAACTTAAAAAATAGTGTTTGGTCTAATGAAAATATTACTAAGAAAAAGGAAAGGTTAAACGTCTAACTCATCGAATAAGCCTAGAAGTAGCTTTGCAACATTTTCCCCAAACTCAGTCTTAAGGTAGTATTTTTTAAGTGGATCAATGCGTTCACTTTTTGCTAAGCCCAAAGATTCAATCTCTATCATTCTAGCTCTAAAAGTACCATCGCTTAATGTCAAGTTATTTTCGCGCATGAAATCTTTGGCATCTTTCCATTTACCACGTCCAGCATAGAGTAAAAGCAAGCAGTCGATTGCATGGTCCTTCTCAAGCATTGCCTTAATAGAAGCTAACTTGGGGTTGGTCAGCACATGCTTGATCTTTTCTTCTTCCACTTTTTTCACCATTATGATTTCTCCTTTCATTGTTAAGTGATAGAACATCTAGGCATTTAAATTATATTACGAATCACGACACATATCTCCAGACGCCTATCTCCAGAGTAACTTGTATCAGATTACACATTAATAAATATAAAATCAATCTTGATAGACATAGAATTAGCTGCAACATAGACAAAAATCAAAGTGTAATAACAAACAAAAGGAAGGTAACCATCAACAAACATTTGAAAATCAGAACTATAGAGAATAATTACAGAAAGGCTTAACAGAATCCAAAAAAACACTTCTGATGAGAGGCACCATTGTGGCATCGAGAGTTAAGTATGAGGTTCCAACATGGAATAAAATCTATGATAGCCTCCTGAATCAGTCACAAAAAATTCAAAAACAAACTGAAAAAA
>JAAZBP010000043.1 GCA_012513715.1 Thermoproteota archaeon
CATTATCCACTTTTAGGATAATCCAATTAATGGATAAAAAAACATATAAACAATTCCCCCAACCCACTCCATAAAACAAACACTCTACCACATGCCGCACAGCATCAATTCTTAAAAAAAATTTTTAAAAAAGAAATCTCACACAAACCCTAAAAGCAGGCTCAGACTTCAAAGACTTCAATATAATCAATAAAAATATCTGAAAACTCATATTAAGGTACCTTTTGCCTGCTTTCTTTAGAGCGACTAGTTATTATACTCGCTTAGCTGTGTTGAGAAACAGTGTACCTAATCATCATTAATGGCATACTTTTTATAAATGTGTGTTATTAATTTTTTTTGAGCCCTACTCGCCCCTCGGACTAAGAAACATGTCATTATTTTGTATCTGGTGACTATTTGGGTAAGGCGTGCTCAGGATAGCGGCGATGTCTGCTTGGTCTTAACTCAATTTTGCTTTCCATAGCTGGAGCCAACGCAGAATGTATGTTTAAATGTATGTTTAAACATATAATTAGTTCAGTTGTGGTTCGTCATGGTAAAAACTATCACTATTAGAAACGAAGTCTACGAAAAACTACAAAATATCAAAGCAAAAAACGAGAGCTTTAGCGAACTATTTGACCGACTAGTTCAATACACTGCACCGGTAGAAACGCTAAATAAACTAAGAGGCAAAGTTGAATTCACCGATAAAGAAGCGATGCTCCAAGAATTACAACTCAAAAGGACAGAGAAAAGAACTTGATAATCCTTGACTCAGATGTTCTTATCGAAATTCTGGACCGAAAATCCCAAAAAGGCGACCAAGCACTAAAACAGATTACTAAAACCCCAGAAATGATAGCAACCACATCCATTAACCTACATGAAGTTCTATATGGCTTAAACAAATACGCCAAACCCGTTCAAGAGATTCTATTGCTTCCAATTCTAAGTTATACTAAGAAAGATGCAGTGCTCGCAAGCAAGATTGAATTTGAAGTAGAAAAGAAAGGAAAAACCGTCTGCAGAACCGATGCAATGATTGCAGCTATAACAATTAACAATGACGCAAAACTATACACATTCAATCTAAAACACTTCTACGGCTTTGAAGACATCGGACTAAAACTCTTCCAGTAAAAACACAAAAAACGGGCGGATCTTTTAAAAAATGCCGGAAGCAATACAGGCGTATCTTTTAGCCCTAAAGAAACACGTCAATCCTGTTTCGCAGCCTGCAAACTTCTTGGGAGACTATGCTATATCAATTTGCACCATTGGATTATCAGGAAAAAAACGCGATGTTGAAAGCAGAGAAAATTTAATAGGTATGTTTTAACTACTTTTACTACCAGGTGTATAATTATTGACTGAACTCAAAGCCATCAAAGTCAGCAAAGAAACATACTCTCAACTCAACGAAATCGCAGGAGACTTACAAGTAAAATTAAAGCGGCCAGTATCGATTGAAGAAGTCATGAAATACCTCATAAAACGAAAAGAAAAAGGGAGGAAAATATCTGATTTGGCTGGTTCATGGAACCTAACTGACCGGGAACATAAAGAAATTAAAAATTCGCTTGATGAGTCATGGAAAAAATGG
>JAAZBP010000044.1 GCA_012513715.1 Thermoproteota archaeon
AATCAAAACGGTAAGCCTGTAATAACTGCTACTGAAATGCTTGAATCAATGATTTATAATCCGAATCCTACACGCGCAGAAGTAAGCGACGTGGCTAATGCGATTTTGGATGGAACTGACACTATAATGCTTTCCGGTGAAACAGCGATAGGTAAACATCCTGTGGATGCTGTCGAGATGATGTCTAAAATTTCTTTAGAAACAGAAAAGGCAGTTAAAAATACTGTTGAAGATGTTGCTTTCATGACTATATCTGACGCTATAAGCAAAGCTATCCAGAGGATTTGCCAAAATATGCATATTGATAAAGTAATAACTTTAACTCGTTCAGGTTACACAGCTAAAATGATTGCGCGGCTAAAAATTCAGCAGCCTATACTTGCAGTTACACCCAAACTGAAAACAAAAAGGCAACTTGAACTAGTATTTGGTGTTATACCCATCCAAATGGATTACCAAACTGAATCAGACCGTATCTTAGCTGTCACAAATAAGTTGCGATCAATGAAGTATATTCAAGGTAATGAAACTGTACTCTTCACTTCAGCGGTCAGAACAACTATGGAGCATGCAAGCAACTCCATCGAGATACACAGGTTAAAAAACGTTGAATTCAATCCTAAATCCAGTTAACCCTGTAAGACTTTTTTAATCTCTTTTAGTTTTTCATTAAGAGAAATTTGAATTGTCTATCTAAATTAGTTAACGATTAGCTAACTGAAAATTGGTTCTCCGCCATTAATTCCCCCCAAAATAACTGTTTATTCAAAAATTAAATTCAATGGCGTAAATTCAAAATATAAGTCGGCTACAAATACCGCTTTTACTCTGTATACTTTTGTTTTAATCAATTTAGTCTGTTGCTGAGTTTTTTATAGTTACGTTTTGAAGTTATTCATTTTATTTGTATTAGAAAAATAGAATGGGCGATTTTAGTTTATTCAGTGCTAAAAGCCGCTTCCGTCGGGTATTCCGTTGCCTGAGTTTGGTGCAGGTCCACTTCCGGGAGGCACCTCGTTACCATTGCGCTGGTCCATTCCGCTTCCGTCGGATATTCCGTCGCCTGAGTTTGGTGCAGGTCCAACAGCTAATGATGCTGATGCTACTCCAATAGTCATGCAAACAAGAATCAAACCCAATATGATTGTAGTGGTTCTGTTCATTTTTTTACCTCTAACTGGTATATCTGTTTGCTTAAGATATAAGGAATATCTTGGAAAATGCGTTTCAAATATTAAAATACAAAAATTCTAGGTAATTACCTTGGTTTTTATTTTTTCACTTTAGCTTCTGGTTATTAAAAAATTGCGGTTTTGATTCCTCTTGTTCACACTTTTTTATAGTTTCATTTTTCTGTACTATCTCATATTTGAAACGCTTGTTCCAAAATATCCCTTAACTATGTCCACGCCATATACTGTATCGATGAAGATGAAACACTCAAAAACCCGGTTGCTTTCTCTGATTTTAACAGTGCTGATTTTATTTCCTGCCGCAATAACTATTGTAAATGCCCAAATTAATCATACAATAGAAAAAAACCTTGTCGATGTAGCAGAACAGGCAAGTGAACGAATTCAAAGTTTAATCACATCTGTATATACAGATACTAATGCTACCGAGAAAATTGAAAACTGCAGTCTTTCAAATCAATTCAGTGACAACGTGACTAGATATCAGAGTGATGGCTTAACAAAGCTAAATTCTGCTCAGCAAGCTCTTTCGAATTCCCAATTTGAATCTGCAACAGATTTAGCTTTAGAAGCATTAGATATATTCAGAGAAGTCTACGGTAACCTGCAGTTAATATTAATTGAGGCAGGCGTAAATAATGTTTCTTCTGTTAACATGCAAGAACTGTCAGATGCAATAGCACGGGAAATTAACCGAATATCTACTCTTAAAGAAAACTTGCCGTCTAGCACAAAAACAGAGGTTTTTAGTTTACTTGATGATGTAAATCAAATTTTGCTTGAAGCAAAAGATTTGTTGCTTGAAGATAAATATGCAGAAGCTAAATCCCTATTTGTTGAGGCAAAACAAAACATAAGTCAAATCTATCACCTATTGAAGGATCAAGCTGAAGAATCAAACAGTTGGCGTGTAGAAGAGTACTGCCAAAAACTCCAAACTCAAATACAAGAAAAATTCAGGTATGGAACTGAAAATGGAATAGACTTCAATTCAGCAATCCAATCTATGGGTTATCAAAGTGAAAACCAGTTCATGCAAATGTTGCAAAACAGAATACAAACTGCACAATCACAATCAAACATAAACAGTATATTGCATGAATGCGAATCAGTTAAAGAAATGGTTCAAGGAATGGAACAGGTGCTTAACGAAGAAATTAGTCATCATCAACACGGCCAAGATGGAACTAATGGGGATCATGGTTCTGGAGGTCATAATTTGGGCGACAGTGGTGAAGGTGGTAACACTGGAAAAGGTGGTAATGGCTAAAAATATTGCCCTTTTTTGAAATCTGATTTATTTTTTAAGAATTACTTGATTTTCTAAACCGATTTTTTTAACTTCAACTATCTCTAGCTTCTCAAGTCGCTTAACTAATCTCCAAAGGCTTGTCCGTGGAACATCTGGAAATCTCTTGCGTATTTCAGCTTCAAACGCTTTCCCTTGGTTTTCAACTAGAAACTCTATAACTTCCTTATCTTCCTTCATTAACTGTGGATTTTCGTTAAATGTTTTCTTTATATTGAACCGGTTTTTTTTCTTAAGAATAAAAAGTATAACAGCTATACCTGTTATTGAGATTACGCCAGCTAATAGTATAATCAATTCTAATGGAAAAACAACTGTTCCATCTTGAATTGGGTTCTGGTTATCTTGGTCGTCAATTATGAACTGTAAAATGTAGCTTACTTCCCACTGTCCCGGATTCAACTGTAACTTAATTTCGTCGTTCGAAGTGTCTATTGCTTTTGGAACACCATTCAAGTAGACAATAGTTGAATTTATAGGGAAATAAACAGTTACATTGTATGGTGTGTTCAGTAGAAGTGTCCATACTTCTTTTTCTTTGTTTGTAATTGTGTTAGTGTCATATTCTACTTGAATCTTAGATGCACCAAAAGAATAGATTACCAAATCCTGCTCATCAAGTGAGTAGTCCACTGCTAAATTGTTCTGGTCAAAAACACCCAAATTTTCAACGTTAACTGATAATAATTGAACTTCAATCTGTGTGGATACCTCATCTGAAACTATTTCTTGAGTTACATGTACAACTCCGTCTCTGTAGATTTCAACTTCAACAGATTGGGAAGTAACTGAGTTTTGAGCCATAACTGGAAATGTTATTATTAATAGCGAAATCGCAAAAATAATAACTACCCAGCGCTCGCCATAAAATCTCATTGAGGTATCCCATAAATTTTGTTTCTACTGAAATAAATATTCTTCCTGCAAGTCCTTATTCATTTTCTTTTTTAATCAAAATTTTAGACTCAATGGTTGCATATTTATGGAATTAACAAACTAAGTTCCTTTAAAAAAAATTAAAGATGGCTCAAATAATGTTGCTACAGATAACTCTACATAGACTACTTTTTATGAGCTTCACTTTTTAAATTAAATTGACTTTCTGTCAATAATAAATCTAATAATCATCTACACAAATAATCATTAATGAGTTACAGTTGACTATTGGTTAAGGGTGGAATCCAATAATGTTTAAGATGCAGAAGTGGTTCGAGACTGCAGGGCTTTATATGGCGATGTTAGGCTTCGGATTTTTTGTTTTTAGTATACTAACTTGGCGAGGTTTCTACTTAGTCGAGCGCACAAGTATCCTTCCTTGGATGCAGTTCCAACTCCCTCAAACTTTAGCTGATATTTATTGGTGGAACTTTGCAGTCTTAGCTATAACATTGATAAGTTTAGTGGTGGGAATAATAGGCTTAGTTAGCTACATTTTTATTAATAATTCAGAACAAAAATGAAAAACCTTCAATATTTAAAAAAGCGTAATTGAAACATAGCCAATAGACGATTAGTTCCTTTTTCTAATTTTGTTCTTTTAGGAAAGAGAAAATGGGGATGAAAAGGTTTGTTTATCTCATTTGATGACAATTTTTTGTATTTCAGTTCTTATGTGTTTAATTTCTTTATCTTGATCGTATTGTGCATAGATTTCTGCAGTGTCATCCCACCAATCCACAGATTTGGCTTTCCAGCCTATTTCATATGATCCGTCCTCTTTGGTGTATTCAACCCTCAAAATTTCATCAGTTAAGTATGATCGGTCATGTTCACGGATTGAAATTTTCGCATTAGGTATTCCAGTTCCATTGTCTCCAATGAGTTTTCCTTTGAAGAAAATCACTTCACCAGCGTTTACTTGTTCAGGCAACTTGGCTAATTCAAGTTTTATTCCCGTACTTTCAAAAGTTACCGTTGGCTTCTCGCTATCTTTAGGTAGTGTTTCAGTCTCATCTACTGCAGTTTCTTTAGTCTGAGTGACAGTTAAATCTTCAATCTCTGCGTCACAGCTTTTTTGGACTGCATGTATACCATTTATACACCCATCTTTTGTTGAGTATCCTTCGCTTGCTGCAATAATTTCTCCGTTTTTAGCCGTTAAGTTGAATCTGTACCCACATTTTGCGTCAAAGAAAATTGTGTATTTCGGATTAAGTACTGTCGGGCCTTCAATTGTTGCATCATAAATTTCCGAGTTGCAGTTACTCTGAACACTCTTTATGCCATTTAGGCATCCGCTACGTTGTTCATATGCTTCACTTACAGCGACAATTTTGTTGTTAGCAGCTTTTAACCTAAATCTAAACTTTCCTGCTACATCTTTATACATTTGATATTTTGCTGACATAAGTAATCTAGTAAATGTACATTTATTAACAGATAAAAGTTTCGAGAAATACACTAAATTAACATTTTTACAGGCAGCAAAAATTTATAATAAAAATATCTGTTCCATTTTCTTTTTACTTAAAACTTAAGTGTAAGATCTAAAAAAGAGGAATAACATCAAAAATAACAATTTTACTCTTGACATAAAACTTAAATTAACTGTTTAGAACCTTTTAACTGGTGTTGATAATGAGACTTCCCGATTATATCACAGTATCCGAAGTGGTTGAGGTTTGCAAGAAGCTAAAAATCAGGGATTGGACAAAACTAAAAAAAGCTGAGGTTACTGAGCAAGAGGCAAAAATTATCTTAGCTGAACTTGAAACTGGAGACATGGATATTTCTGTAGAAAACTTCCGCGTTGGATTGGAAGTAGAGCTTGAGCATGGAATACTTTTCGAAGAAGCAAATGTTACAAATAACCATCCAATTTTAACAGGAAAAATTGTATTAGCGCATTTTAAAGAGTCTTTGGACTACTATCAACGTCTAGAAGTAGCAGAACTTGAAGGTGATTTACTAAAGGCTTTAGTAAACAAGAATGCTGCAAAAGTTGCGTCTCTTTACGAGCGACTTCTAAAAGCTAAACATAAACTAAGTCAAACAGAAACTGCTGCTCTTAAATAAACCACTTTTCTATTCTCTTCTTAACAACGAATATTCATCTTGTGAATCGATTAAGTGTAGGTTTATCATTCTTTTTCAATCAAATTTTTATCTTTGAATTTTAAAGATACCTTCAATGATCATTCTAAATATCAAGTTTTTTGTTTTTTTAAATCCAAAATAACTTAATAGAGATAAAGCGTCATTAATTGAAATAAATAAATCGTTTTTCTGAAAAAATCCTGATTCACCTATATATCTAATCTTTAAATATGTTCATCGATAATTCTACCATGGTAATCCCCAAATTAAACATGCCATGTTTATTGGTGAGAAAGTACATAGTTAAGGTGAAGTGTATTGACAAAGATAGACGATGTTTTGCTTGAGTTAAATCGTTCGGTAAACACTTACATGAAAAGTATTCCTATTTTTCAATATAATAACGCGCCATACAGGTTAATTGATAATTATTCCGCTTCTCCATATGTTAGGTGTGATGTATGTGGCTGTTATCCAGTAACGGTGGTTTCTGTTTTAGAGGGTTCAGATAGTAGAAAGTTGCGTTTATGTAATCAATGTATAGATATTTTGGCTGGTCAAAGAATATCTGAATGTTTCAATGTTTTCAGAGCAAAAAGACAAAATATACTTTTCAATAGAAAACTGATTGACCAGTTATCCCTGATGCTCGATGATAATATCCATGCTGATACCAATTTGCAATTAAAAAAGTCTGAGTTTAAAGACCTACAAAAGATTTTAAAGCACCTGTGTGATGGACAAAATCTCACCTCAAGCCAGATACAACTCGTAGATAATTACCTGCAAGCCTAAAAACAAGAACTTAACACTGAAAACCTTGGTAATAGCTTTAAAATATCTTGTTTATTAGCTTAAAAAAGTCTCAGTATATGAACTGCAAAAGAGCAATACTGTGGTAACTATATTCTCCTCTATTCTTGGGTTGTTTGCGGAATCGTTATTGTGAATTTTGCACCTTTATTTGGTTCACCGTTTTCAACTATACTCCATCCGTACCCTTCAATCACTCTTTTGATTAGTTTTAAGCCAAGCCCTGAACTTCTACCGGTTGAGAAGCCACCGACAAAAATTTTGTCTTTATTTTCCTCTGAGACTCCGACTCCGTTGTCTTCATAGATTAACTTTAACTTGTTGCCGTCTTTAATTGTGAATAAACGTATTTGAGTTACTCTCTGACCGTGTCTCAACGAATTATCCAAGAGATTATAGAAAACCTCAGATAATAATTTATCAGCAATTACAGTTAACCCTTTGGTTTCATTGATGATTTTTACATTCTGAACGCTACGGCGCAGCGCTAATGCCTGATTAAAGCATTCTTCAACATTTATCTCTCTAAGCTCTTCAGCACCAATTTTTTCATACAAGCCACTAAAAGCCAAAAGCGCAGCTGCAGAATCAACTGTTGTTTCAACTCCCTCTAAATTACGTATTAACTCTGCATTTTCTATATTTTTCTTCTTAAGAAGGTACGTTTTTGCTTTGATAGCCATGAGTTTGTTGCGGACATCATGTCTAGTTAAACTACCAACAACGTTCAACTTTTCATTCAACATACTTAGCTTTGACAAGTTTTGTTCACGTTCAGATTCAAAATTCTTACGTTGAATTATTCTCCATGTATCATTCATCACTGACGAAATAGTTAGTGCATCATTTTCAGTGTAAAATCCATTTTTATTAGCAACTGCAGCCATAGCAACAACAACATCCTTTTCAAAAATGGGCACTCCTAAATAATTCTTGATTTTTACATGCCCTTCAGGAAGACCTCTCTTTTTTAGATTTGCTGCATTGTAATCTTCTATAAATATGGGTTTTCTTTGTCTAATCGGCTCAGCCCATATACCTGCCTGTGAAAGATAATAATCTGTTGGCTTTTGTGTTGTTTTACATTCTTTCATTGCGTTTTTTGACCAAGCCTGAATAGTCAATATTGTCTGGTCATCATTTACAAGACTGATGAGTGCAAATTTGCTTTGAGTCACTTTAATTATTGCTTCTAAAGCGAAATCTAATAGTTCCTTCTTTGAGGTTTCTTCCATCTTGTTTATGGCTAATAAGTATTCCAGTAGAATTTTATTCAGATACAGCGTAGCTTCTGTTTTTTTCCTTTCTGTTATATTTCTTGCAATGCTAAGTATTGCTTGTTTTCCTTTGTAGGTTACTAGACTTGAGCTTATTTCTACGGGTATTTTGAGGCCATTTTTTGTGGTGTGCGCTGTTTCAAAAACTTGTATTTTATCTTTAGGCATGGTTTTAACAAGGTATTTTATTTTTTCGGCTTTCAAGTTATTATCAATGTCTGTAAGGTTCATCTTTAGAAGTTCTTTTTTTGTATAACCTAGTGATTCTGAAGCGGATCTGTTAACATCAATGATGTTACATTCATCATCAATAACCCATGCAGTATCCGTCATACCATCAAGTAATCTGCGATATTTAGTTTCACTTTCAGCTAATGTTTCTTCTGTTTTTTTGCGTTTGGTTATGTCTCTAAAAACTAGTACTACACCTGTTATGTTGCCTTGATCATCTCTTATGGGTGCTCCGCTGTCATCTATTGAAACCTCTGTACCATCTCTACGCACCAAAACAGTATGATTAGCCAAACCAACAACCACACCCTCCAAAAGCACCTTCGCTACAGGACTCTCCACAGACAAACGAGACTGCTCATTAACAATATTAAAAACCTGACCCAAAGATTTACCGGCAGCCTCATCTAGTGTCCAACCAGTCAA
>JAAZBP010000045.1 GCA_012513715.1 Thermoproteota archaeon
ACTTCTTCAGTTAATCTTTTAAGCAAACTGATTTATAGACCTGTTCATAAGCTAATCAAACATGATAGCCTTTACATTCTTAATTTTTCGTTGAAAGTTAAAGGCTTTATTTGAAAAGGTAATATTACTCGAACCAGACATAAACTATAACCGAGGAATATTTGTTGACCATTCCAAGCGTGTTCAAAGACGAATCTAAGCTTGACATAAACTACATTCCGCCTAATCTGCCACATAGAGAAAAAGAGCAGCGCTTGTTGATGGAGTTTTTCAGTTTTATTTTACGTTGCCCTGAACGTATGGCTCAACGGGTAATTCTTACAGGTGATGTTGGTACTGGAAAAACAGCTCTCGCCCAAAACTTCGGATCAAAAATTTCCTCAGATGCCATAAAGCGGCGTATAAACTTTCGTTATGTTCACGTAAACTGCCGTGAATTAAGGGGTAGTCTTCAGCCAATTCTACATCGTGCTGTAGTGGCTTTTCGCTCTAATTATCCTGCACGTGGTTACAGTGCAGAAGAAATTCTAACTGCTCTGTTGCAGGTTCTTGATGAAGAAAATGCTTTCATGATATTTACGCTTGATGAATTCGATAGTTTAATTGAAAAAGAAGGTTCGGATGCTGTCTACAAACTTACCCGAATTCAAGAGATGCGGCCTAATCAACCTCAAAGATTATCTTTTATCTTTATAATCCGTAACTTAGATCCTATACAGAAACTTGATGAAAGCGCAAGAAGTACTCTTCAACGCAGTATTATTAATTTAGAAAGGTACGGTAAAACTCAGTTAATGGATATTTTAAATGACCGTGTATCTATGGCTTTTGATATTGGTGCGGTGTCAGAGGATGTTGTGGAGTTAGTTGCAGAGTTGGCTTTTACAGAGACAGGTAACGCTCGTTTTGGAATAGAATTACTTTGGCGCGCAGGTAAATATGCTGACGCAGAGGAAGCTAGTTCAGTTAAAGCTGAAAATGTGCGGTTTGCGGTTTCAAACATTCTACCCGGTTTAAGACGAAGTGAACTAGTTTCTTTAGGTTTACATGAACAATTGTTTTTACTTGCAGTTGCCCGCTACTTTAAAGAAAACAATGAAGTTTATGTTGCTCTCTCAGAGCTTGAGGGGGTATACTCTGTAATATGTGAGGAATTCGATGAAAATCCTAAGACTCATACACAACTCTGGAATTATACACAATACTTTTCATCTATGGGTATTTTAAAAATTCAGGTTTCATCTGTAGAGACGCGTGGAAGAACTACCCGTATATCTCTGCCTTCTACATCAGCAAAGGAATTAGAAAGGCAATTAACTGACTATTTAGATTTAATGGGGCGAACAGAATAGATGCCAATCGAAGACGTTTTCTCGTCTAAAACACGTATGAAAATTCTTAAACTAATCTATACACTAGGATCATTGAATGTTTCAGACATTGCTAGAAGAATTAGGATAAACTATGTGACAACTATGCAGCATCTCAAAATACTTGAAGCTGAAGGTATTTTAACTAAACATGTGTATGGTCGAATACAAATGTACCGTTTCAAAGATGGACCAAAAGCTAAAGCAATAGCCGATTTGATTGAAATTTGGGAAGAACCCTGAAGCATTACATAATGTGTTCTATCTTTATTAACTCGACTTTCACACTAAACTTTTAGCTATCAGTTAAACTTCCATATTTCCCAACAAAAAAGTACTACTATACACAAACGTGATTTGATTATATCATATATCAATTATTGTAGCTTCATCTCTTATCGTGTCTAACAAGGCTATCGTTGCTTTTCCTGTTAGATATCCACAGAGTTCACCAGGGTTTACAGTTAATGTTTTACCTTTACGTTCAATACTCAACTTGTGGGAATGACCATAGATAACAGCGTTAAAATAGCCACTATCAACTATTACATTGAGTAATTCAGGTTCGTTTCCATGCATCATTGCGATTTTGTAGCCTTCAATTTTTACTTGAGCAAAACAGTCATAGATCGTACAATTCGAGGTTTCATTAAACCTTTTTTTCAATAGTTCTCTATCGCCGTCGTTGTTGCCAAATACACCAATAACTCTGCAGTGAAGGTCTTTAAGTTTAGATACAACAAAAGGAGACACAAAATCTCCAACATGTAATACTAACTCAACATTTTTTTCATTTAACACCTTTACTGCTTTATCTATTAGCTGTAAATTGTCATGAGAATCAGCTATTAATCCAATGAGCATATTCCACGATTCCTTTTTCAATTAAAAATAAGTCTAAGCATAACTTAACTTTATTCCATATGAGCTAATTGGAAACTTGCGGTTAGTACTGTTCAAGTGTAACCGGTAACTCACTTAAGCTATTTATTATGTGGTCAGGGTGGAACTTGAAAAATTTCTGGTCACGTCTCTTAATGTAAATCGATTTCATTCCTACAGATTTAGCGCCGTCAACATCAGCGTCAACAGTGTCGCCCACAAAAGCAACTTTCTCTGCAGGAACTCCCAGTTTATCTAGTGTAATTGTAAAGATTTCTGGGCTCGGTTTACGCTTGTTAACTTCACCTGAGATAACAACTACTTCAAACATGTTATTGATACCGTTTACATTTAGTAATTTATGAACACATTCGGGAATCGCAAAATTTGAAATTATGCCTAACCTAAATTTTTTATTTAATGTATTCAACATTTTTTCTGCATTTTCATCTATACATACATACTTCATGAATTCTTCAGCAAATGCATTAGTAGCTCCTTTGACTATCGGGTCTGAGACTTCGTATTTGTAACCTAAACTCTTTAGAGTTTCAGCTACACGCAAATTAAAGTGTGGTTCATCAAGGTTCAAGTCAGTTTCAGCAATTATTTTATCTCGGACAGTTATGTATGTAGAATGGAATTTCTCAAATGAAACTGAAATTCCATTTGTGCTAACGTGTTCATACATCCTTTTCATTGCTGGTAAATGGAAAGAGTGATTTCCCTGAATCATCAATAGTGTATCGAACATATCAAATAAAACAGCTTCAAGCGTCATCAGTATAACCTTTACAAGTTCAGATTTGACTGCTTAAGCTAATAAAACTCTTTTCTATGTTATTTAATATCATCTGCTTTATTTTTTGCAGATTAACATGTAGATAATAAGAGTGAAAGTAAGTATGTGTTCTCAACTAAGCCAAATGCTCCTTTTTTAGAGGAGAGCTCGTCAAATGATGTAACACAATCAGGGTCAATCGAAGGTGCAGCTATAACGAAAGGTACAGGGTCACGTGAATGGGTCCCAGTTGCAATAGGTGTGGGATGATCAGGCAATACTGCTATTGCGTATGGTTCATTGACGCCTTTTATGATTCTGCCAATTAATCTTTTGTCTAAGTCTTCAATTGTTTTTATTTTTAATTTATAGTCGCGTATGTGTCCGGCCTCGTCAGGAGCCTCAACATGAACAAAAACTAGGTCCTTTGTCTTTAGTGCCTTCAGTGCTGCATCAGCTTTTCCCTCATAGTTGGTGTTATATAGACCTGTTGCGCCTTTAACGTTTATAACCTCCATACCCGCGTATGAACCGATGCCTTTTACTAAGTCTACTGCAGAGATAACCGCTGATTCTATACCATATTTCGCTTTTAACGTGGGTATTGAAGGTTTTTTACCTCCTCCCCATGGCCAAATTAAGTTACCTGCGTTTTTACCTTCAGCTTCACGAGAAATATTAACTGGGTGTGACCTGAGAATCTCTCTAGAACCTTCAATAAGGTCAATTAATAATCGTGTAGTTTTTTCTGCTTCTGGAGTGACTGCTTTTGGTAGTACATCAGCTACTGCTGCTCCTCTAACATCGTGTGGTGGAACACATTTTATTTGTTGAGGAATAGTAAAATTTCTAAGAACTAGAAAGTGCCTGTAATCTAAACCTGAATAGAATTCAATTTGATTAGGTTTATCAAATTTCTTCTTTATAACTTCTATGAGTTTTTCTGCCTCTTCAGTAGTTATGTGACCAGCTGAGTAGTCGGCTATAACTCCCTGTTTTTCAGTGATTATGTTACATCTATATGCAGTGTCGTTAGGCCCAAGTTCAATTCCTCTTGAAGGTGCTTCAAGTGCTCCTCTACCTGTACAGTAAACCCGTGGATCATAACCCAAGACGGCGCATATAGCAGTATCAGAACCTGGTGCACACTCATCTGGAACAGTTTTGATAAGACCGCTCCTACCTTTAGCTACAATACCATCAAGATTAGGTTTGTATGCAACTTGAAGCGGTGTTTTATTTCCCAGCTCAGGTATAGGCAAGTCAGCCATGCCGTCTCCTACCACTATTATGTATTTCATTGATTTTCTCCACGTTTTGCTGTTTTTAGCTAATTTTGTTTTAAGGAATACTGTAAACGTCTATTTATCTACTTACTGCTGTTTTTCTATAAACTATTTTTTTGTTTTTTAGTCTATTATTTGGTTATTAAAGCATCATGACTGGTGTCTTTAAGTTTAATTTTTCTTTTATCAACAATAAAATCTGTCATTATGCAATAAAATTAAAACATCCATCAAACCTTAGAGTGATGTTTTAATCCGGCTTTATGCCAGACTTTATTTTTGACAAAAATAAATGATGTAACACCAGTAATTAATAATGTTAAGATTAGCAGTACATTAGCTAATGTTATCCATTCAGGCGAATAAAGCATTCCTATTGTTACTGCACCAAAAATATACAGTGAAACAACACCACTTACCACTTGTCCTGCAACAACAAATTTCTGTCCTCGAAGAACCTTAGTTTTTAACCAATTAAGCGCGGCATCAATTCTCTTAGAGACATCAGGTAAATCATCCAAAACTAAAGTTAAACCTCCCAGTAGAAAGAACCTGCCTGTGTTAACTGCAATACTAGTGTTGTCTACAAAAAAAATCTTGGACAGCGGTACAGGTGAAAAAGCTATTACATAGAGTGAAGCGAAAGCTATCACCAGAAAACCATAGACATAATGGTGAAAAAGAAACCTGCCAGTTTTTAATTTTCTCCCGATTAATGCGCTTGGAAAAATATTCAATGCTGCCGCGGCAATTGCAACCCAAAAAATGTTGCCGTTAAATAGGTACGGGTGAAACGGATTCCACTCTGGGAAATACCAGTAGAAACCGGCAAGGATGCCTACTGAGCAAGCTATAGTTAGTAGCGCATTGAAAATCAGAGATAGACTGAATGTTTTTTTGCAAAGTATCCATGCACGACCCATGCAATGTCCTCACTTAACTATAAAACTGCAGGAATCACAGTTTTAGAATATGAATGTTGTGCAATTATCTGCTTAAGTGTAATAAGAAAAAGCTCTCAATCAATTTTTTTTACTATTTTAAGAAAGTAAAGTCTATAGTCTTTTTTCTATCTTTTATCTTGGAAAAAGTTCTTCTAAACAGTAAATTCTGATGAAGAAGATGCTTTTACATTTCTATCTACTTTTTTTATAATATACCCAAACGAAAAACAAACACTCAAAAACCCCAAGTTTGCTGTTAAAACTAAAAACTTTTAACCGATAACTACGAAAAACAAATATGATTATAATGAACAAAAAACGGGCCAAAATCATAATCACTCTAGACACTTTACTGCTACTATTTTTATCATGCAGCCTGATAGCCACAGTAAAAGCAGACCCCACCTGGAACATAGAAACAATAGACTCAACCTATAATGTTGGATTGTATACTTCTTTGGCTTTAGATTCCTCAAATACTCCACACATAAGTTACATGGATACCACAAATAATGATTTGAGGTATGCTAAGCGGAATGGACTATTATGGAATATAGAAGTAGTGGATCAAACCGGAAACGTAGGTCTCTTTACTTCTATTGCATTAGATACCGCAGGAAACCCACACATAAGCTACTTGGATGCCACAAATTTTGATTTGAAGTATGCCAAGTGGAATGGAGCTTCATGGACCATAGAGACAGTGGACTCAACCGAAGATGTCGGTTACTATACGTCTATTGCATTAGATTCTTTAAATAATCCACACATAAGCTACTTGGATGCTACAAATTATTTTTTGAAGTATGCTAGATGGGATGGTTCATCATGGATTACGCAAATAGTGGACTCAACCGAATTTGTTGGAGAGTTCACATCTATTGCGTTAGATTCTTTAAATAATCCACATATAAGCTACATGGATGTCTTAAATTCTGATTTGAAGTATGCTAGATGGACTGGGTCAGAATGGAATATACAGACAGTTGATTCAGTTGGAAACGTCGGAAAATATTCTTCGTTAGTGTTGGATTCTTTAAATAATCCACATATAAGCTACCATGCATCCACAATTTTTGATTTGAAGTATGCTAGATGGACTGGGTCAGAATGGAATATACAGACAGTTGATTCAGCTGGAAATACTGGGTCTTTTATTTCTTTAGTGTTGGATTCTTTAAATAATCCACATATAAGCTACTTCGATGTTTCCAATGAATGTTTGAAGTATGCTTGGTGGGATGGCTCAACATGGTCCACACAGACAGTAGACCAATCCGGACGGCTTGGATTGTTTACTTCTTTGGCTTTGGATTCCTCAAATAACCCACACATAAGCTACCTAGATGAAACAAACTATGATTTGAAGTACGCTAAAGGTACACACCCTACACCTTCACCGACTCCAACCTCAACACCCACGCGCCCACCATCTGTAGGAGGAACATTCATCACACTGAATTCAAACCAACCGCTGATAATTATTCTAATCGCAGCCTTAACCACAGCCATCGCAACAATATACTTAGCATCCAAAACTCTAAAAAAACAAAAAATAAACTAACACACTAATCTTTTTTGAAAATAAAAATTGAGCATATTTAACGCTTATTACGAAATAGCGGACAAAAATTTCTTCAAAAATAGAAAAAACTATAGATAAAAAACACCTGTCATGCTGTTCATTGCGGGTATGGTCTGCTGGTCTTAATACGTTTTTTGTGTCTAAATTATAAATGCTGAGCTTTTACTCTTTGTTCTGAAAATAAAAGTTAGTTATTCCCATACACATCTGTTTTAAGTTCCAAAGACTTTAGGAGGAACGTTAGAGGAAACCCCTTTGTAGACCGGAAAGATACCAAATGTCTGTTTTACAGGCGAAAAATAGTGCCGGCGCGTGGGGGGTCTCTATGTCCCTAACCTCAACTACTTAACCTCAATTAACTTTGAAGTGCTTTGAATGGGCGTAAAGTGGCGCCCGAAGGGAGCAATTAAGTCATTTATTTTAACGATTCTCCTGTTGAGTCTTTTAGACTCCGCTATCACATGGGCAGAAACCTTTGCACAGAAAAAAATTGAAGCATTAAAAAGTGCCTATACTTGGCGATAGTAAAGCTGCCAATTTAAAATTCTATCTTAAGTGTTCAATTTCTATGTTTTCATTAGTACTAAAAACAAGATTAGTAAGAAACATGGTTATTAGTGTTTTAATCCTAATTGCACTTAAGATTTGATTAGTACCAAAACATTGAAATTCTCAGTAAAGAGGTTTTAAATGGGCTATGAGATAATCGAGGTACGGCGAAGCCCAACGGCTGGGGAAAAAGGTCGTGGCTGATGAGAGCTTTTTCCGCTATTGAGCCCTTTAAATCAAAATATCCTCACTATAAGGTGATATAATCGAGGTGCGCTGAAGCTGAAGGCAGGTAAAAATAAGCTGAAGTATGGTGAGTGCTTTTTTTCCTATTGAGTATATGTTAAAATCTATTTCAACTGATTATTTTTTAATCGAAAAGGGGGTATTCAATTCTCACGTTGTTTCTATGAACATTTACTCTTGTTAATTCCGATTCATTTAGTATATTTTTCATTTTTGCGTAATGTATCTCATATTTTAACAAAATAAATCTTGAAAAAAATACTCGTTTCTCATCAAAAAACTGTTTTTCTTAAAAAAAAGTTTGGTCCCACTTTTGGGTTAAAAAGAAAAAAACCTGTCATTAACTATACTGTTAACTAGATAATACCTTTTAGGCAAAGCAGGAAGAATAATGGTTTTATCAGTATGGCTCTCTTTTACTTGTCATGTAAGCCCAAACGCCGACTATCACTACTGTTATGATTGCACCGGCTAAACCAGCTACAATATAGCTTGTTAAGCCTGCCAGTGATGGTAAAACGAATGCTAGCCAAGGAATAACATATGTTGCTGTAAGCTGTGCAATGACGCCTGCTAGGAAACCCAGAATAGCTATTATGACGAATACTTTTAATCTGCCGCTCATTCAAATCACGTTTTTATTTACCGATTAGATAGCGTTTCTTTTTAGTGTAACTTACATATTCATGTCTAAACATGCAAACGACGGTGCCGCCTTTAACTTTAAAAGTTAAAGCTTCATGGGCTTTTTACAACAGCATATATCCGTACATATATACGTGCATATTTCTGGCATATTAACAATGTATAATTTATTTTTCTACATTCTACGCATGTTGAGGTAATCAAATTGTCAGAAAGATTCGCTAAAAAGTGGGAAAGTAAACGGGCAGATGAGCCTTTCGCAAATCGCATTAAAGACGCTGTAAAACCGCCGGGTCCATTAAAGCCAAGATTGGACTTTGCTGTAAGACGTATTGAACTTCAAGTTCAAAAACTAGATCAAGCAACAGATCGATTTACTCAAAGAGATAAAGCAATTTTTGCAAGAATCGTTGACGCTTACACCAAACATGACAGTGCACGCGCAAACGTTTTCGCCAACGAATTAGCTGAAGTTAGAAAGATGTCAAAATTAATTATGAATGCTAAACTTGCTCTTGAACAAATCACATTACGCTTACGTACTGTATCAGAATTAGGCGATGTAGTATCAACTCTTGGTCCAGCTGTTGGTGTTCTACGTTCAGTAAGAACTGGTTTAACAAGTGTGTTTCCAGAGGCTGAAAATGAACTAGGCGAAATCGGAAATATGTTAAGCGGAATCATGATTGAAGCAGGTCAAGGAAGCGGAATGACACTAAACTTCGATACCGTAAATGACGACGCTGCCAAGATTCTAACCGAAGCAGCAACTGTAGCTGAACAGAAAATTAAAGACAGATTCCCAGATTTGCCCCCAGGAATGCCATCAGCTCCAGCTTCTGAAGCTGAAAAATCAACATTCTAAATTAGGAGGAAAAAATGAAAAATGTCTAACTCCAATCTTTTTCTTTCTATTGGTAAACCCATCAAAAATGAATATGGTCGGATAATAGGAAAAGTTGCGTCATTCGCATTAAATCCCAACGGTAAATTTGAAGCCGTTTACATCGAATTTGGAGATGGCGAATTCTCAAAACAGTCAATGGATAGTTTACGGTTTGATGGTGATGAAATTATCTTTATCTCCAAAATTAAATCTCAAGCTAATGTTCTCTGTGATCAAATACCTCTTATCTGGCGCAAGGATGAGGCATTAAAAGATTTACTTGACAAAAAGAAAATTGCTCCAGAAATTTATCAGGAGCTTCACAGTAGCTTTGAAAACGTTTTAACTCAACTCAAAAAGGAAGCTCAAGTTATAGTCGACGAAGCCGCAATTGAAATTGAACGCTGCCAAGAAGAATCAACCTCTCTTAGTTATGCAATTGCAAACTTGGAAATTGAACATGAAATCGGCAAAGTTGATGATGAGAGTTATGAAGCAGCTTTTACTCTACTTCAAGATACACTTCGCCGCGCAACTTCAGAACGAAAAGACTATGAACTAATTAAAAGCAAAATTTCAAGTGTCCTATTAGGCGACCAATCACAAACACAATTACAAACACAATCACAAACACAAACTAAAACAAATAAAATCTATGCTGAACAAGTCGACGCTAAAACTAAGTTGCCTGAGCCTCCAGCTGAACCTCCAGTAGTCGTTTATGTGAAAGAAGTCGGAAAAGCCAGTATATAAGGAAACAGGAAAAGACGGTTAGGAGCGCGGAGGGAAAACAAATAGGCTTTACAAATCCTGCTCCTCCTCCTATACGTGAAGTTGCCATAAAATCTATTTGTACACTAAAAGTTCAACAGAACAAGCTAGAACAAGCTAGTTTTCGCTTAAAAGAAAGAGACAGAGTTCTTTTTGAAACCTGTATGAGTGCACTAAAAAAGAACAACAAAGATAAAGCTAATATGTGCGCAACCGAAATTGCTGAGGTTCGCAAACTTGTTAAATTTCTATATAATGTTCAATTAGCTATTGAACGGGTAGTATTACGTCTAGAAACAATAAAAGAGCTCGGTGATATAGTAGCTGATCTTAAACCAGCTCTGAGATTGCTTCAGGGTGTTTCACAAGAACTATTCCAAGTACTGCCAGACGTAAGTAATGAATTAAATAATGTTAATTCAGCAATCCAGGACACTCTTCACGCCACTAAAATAACAACAGATGAAAACTTAGTCCCAGTCGGCAAAAAAACAGAGGCGGGTGAAGAAATATTAAAGGAAGTCTCATGTTTTATGGAACAAAAATTATCTGAGACTCTTCCTGAACCGCCAGAAACCGCTCCAGTTAAAGAGAAAACACCAATCAGAGAACTTGTAGCTTTGACTGCAAGTAGTTCCCAAGTTTATAGTAAGAAAGATGTGACGTCAGAGTTTGATCCTGCTAAGACTCTTTTTTCATACAAGAAGTCTGAGATTAAAGAGTTCTCACTTAAAGTTGAGAAACCATGTTTAGAAGATGTTCTCCTAGAGTATGTACGTAAAACCAACGGAGAAATAGATTTAGGTAGATGCTCAAATGAATTACAAACTTCTAATGAAGAGATTGAGCGTGCCCTAGAAAACTTGGGAAATAAAGGTAAAATAAAGATTGAATTACGTTCACCTGAATAAGTGAACAAACAGGGAGAGAAAAATACTGAATGAGTGCGTCAAGTGAGTTAGAAAAAGCAGCAACAGCGTACGCTCTGGATGCAGTACGATTGGATAAACAGGGTCAAAAAGGTAGAGCCATTACTCTTTACCAAAAAGCAATTGAAAGTCTTCTTCAGTTGGTTCAGCTTTACCCTGAATACGGTTTGAACAAAGTTTACGTCCAGCGTGCAGTAGCATATCAAGAGCGGATAAAAGCCCTCCAAGGATCAGTTTCACCGAGTGAATACAATCAAGTCGATAGTAACAATGATGACGGCGGAAGTTCAGCTACAATGGATGGAAACAGCGGAGGCAGTGGTAATAATGGGAAATCGAAAGAAGAACTTGTTGTAACAGAAAAGCCAAAAGTAAGTTGGGGTGAAGTTTTAGGTTTAGAAACTGCCAAGAAAGCAGTTAAAGAAGCTATAGTTTATCCAGTTCAGAGACCTGACTTGTTTCCACTAGGTTGGCCACGTGGAATTCTTTTATTTGGGCCTCCAGGTTGCGGTAAGACATTGTTAGCTGCTGCTGTGGCAACTGAAATTGATGCTAATTTCTATTCAATAGATGCTGCATCCATAATGTCAAAATGGTTAGGTGAAGCTGAACAGAATGTTGCTAAACTGTTTAATACAGCGCGAAAATCAGCCAATGAAGGTAAACCTGCAATCGTGTTTGTAGACGAATTAGACTCGCTTATGGGTGCACATACTAATGAGGTCGGCGGAGAAATCCGTGTGCGCAATCAGTTTCTCAAGGAAATGGATGGAATAATGGATAAAGGTAAAGCGCTACATGTTTATGTTATAGGTGCCACCAACAAGCCTTGGGATTTAGATTGGGCCTTTATCAGACGATTCCAGAAACGAATCTTGGTTCCTCTAGCAGATCACGCCACCCGTCTAAATATGCTGAAACATTATGTTGGAACACTACAAATCGCTGCTGATGTAGATCTACGTGAACTGGCACGTTTATCTGAAGGCTTTTCAGGAAGCGACATAAGAGATGTTTGTCAATCAGCTCAATTAAAGTTGATAGGAGAATTTTTCGAATCAGGCAAAGCAATGGATAAGGCAGCAAAACCGCGAGCTTTAAAGATGGTTGATTTCCGCCAAATACTAGAGGAACGTAAACCAAGTGTTTCATTAGATATGCTGACAAGTTACAACCGCTGGTTCGAAGCATTCAAAGCACTTTAGATTTGGAGGACAATAAGAAAACTAAAAAATGGGTTTGCGTGGAAAGGTTTGGAGAACGATAATTTTACACGCTCTCCTTTCTCCCCCTTAAACTATCTCCAAATCCCACAAACCAAAAACCCAGTTTCCTTATTGTAGCTTCAATCTAATATGTTTGCTTAAGGTACTTGTAAGTGACCCCTAAAAATATTAATGTTACTTGATAACTTTACCGTTTTGCACTATTAATAGACTAACTATTTTTTAAAAAAATTAGTAATCCAAAAAAACATGCGATTACTTTTTCATTTCTTCTCTAAATGTTTCTTCAAGCATTTTCTTGTTTATCCCAATCTCTTCAGCTAATCTTTTTACTTGTTTAACATATGTTCGAAATAGGCTTTGTAGTATCTCAGTTTTTTCTGCTTCGGTAATTTCTTCCTCTTCAGCTATAAGCAAAGCAAACCAGCGGCCTAAGTTGGTAAGTTGATATGTCTTAATCCAAATTATCCGGCCATCTTTATCGTTTTTTTCCATGCTCTCATTTAGTACGCCTAACGATGTGAGCGATTTAAGATTCTCTATAATTGTTTTGTTTGAATAATTTAGTTTCTTTACAAGGTCTTTTTGGTAGATGTTCTTGGCTATTCCCTGTTTTACTGAAAAACGTAATACATCTACACCTGCTTTAGACCCAAATATTGCTGATAGAATCTTATCTTTCTTTTCTTGAGGAAGGAATACTACATAAGGATGTAATTTTTCTATCACATGTACCGCTTCTAAATAGTTTAGTGGAAGGTTTACTTTTAAAAGTGTTGGTAATTCACTGTTTAATTTAGGTTTTATCCTGTATTCTTGAAAAATTCTTATTAATTATTTTTATATTGAACCAAAATAACTCTAAATCAAACTGTTTTTAAGAAAACAATTCAAAAAATAAAAACAAAAGAAAAAGTATAAACTTTTACTTTACACAAAACATGTTACTCTTTAAATATTTCTTCTGCCCACTCAGTTGATTATGAGTTCCAAACCAAAAAAAAGTCGAAAAAGTGCAACTAAAAAAACTACAAAAACTACACGCTCAAAAAAGACTAAAGCCCCAAAAAGACGTGCCATCACTAAAGCTTCAACTGATAAGACCACAGAAGTTACAGCTCAAGAGGTTGTAGATAAAACCATCAATGACCTTAATAGATTAGGTGCTCAACTTTTTGCTCTTTCCCCATTCAGCCAATATTTTGACGATTGGCTCAATAGCCTCAGACAAGTATTATCTATCTTTGAATCGAATCCAATCTTAAAATTAGATGCAGAATTCACAGAAGAGCAGTCGAAATTATTCACGGAACTTGAAAGTAAACTATCTGACATCAAACTAGCAGAATCAACCCTAACAACAGAAACTAAAGCTTTATCCGAAAACAATCAAAAAATCGTTGAACTAGATAGGGAATACTCTCAGCAAACACGTGAACTTACGGATAAACGAAACTCTGAACTTCAGCGATTAAATAACAAAATTCGTCAATTACAAGTAGACATTTCTGCTCAGCGAGAAGTCAAAATTGGCTTCTTTAAGTTTAAAGAAAAAAGACTTGCTGCTGAAAAATTATCTCAAACAATAAAGGATTTAGAAGCTGCCAAGAAAGAATTGGATTTATCTTCTCAACAGTTCACAATTGAACAAGAAAAACTTCATGTTGACTATGAGGAGCAAAAAAATAAACTCAGCGAAATATCCAATAATTTACATCAACAATTAGAGAAACTTGAAACTGATGAATCATTAAAAATAAGGCAAACAGCGTGTACTGCTCTTTCTGAAGCTGTTAAAGCACTTTTTAACAGAAAAAATCCCTAATCACTTTTTTTAATTTTTGACTTTAACATAACAAAAAACAGGTTTACCCGTTTTCTACATTTAACTCACTGTTGTTCATCAATTTTTTAAATGAGTTAACAGCATATCGTAAACTACACACTTCACTTTTTAGTGATATAGCTTTTTCATTTCTGCGACTTTTTTTGAGTTCATTTATCTCTGCAAGAAACATCTCTTTTGTTTTTCTAAGCTATTGATGCAGTCTACTTCACCATCTAAACTACTCAACAATTAAAAAAAACCCGACACCTACACTTTAGATTGATTGTTTTTCCACTTGAGACTTATGTTTTTTATTCAGAATCACCAATAACTAGAAGTCCGCCCCAAAAACTAAATAGCCGTAGTTTTATATATGAAAATGTAAATTAAACATTAAGTGTTTGCTTTATATTGTTGGATTGTGTCTGAATGAGGAAGACCATATTCAAAAAGTTAGAAGCGCAAGGGTTGATTGCGAATTACAACCGCCTAAGGAAAAATTTACCTCCCAAACTTCCCGATAGGGTACATATTTGGGATGAAACTTTCCGTGAAGGTCTTAAAGCTCCTACAGTTTATTTAACGTATGTTGAATTAGTTCGGCTAGCAAAGTTAATGGATGAAGCAGGTGTTGCAGTAATAAACACTGGGTTTCCCGCATTGTCTGAGGATGAAAAACGCACTGTTAAACGTATTGTCAATGAGAGTTTTAGTAACGTGATTCTTACTGCTTCAGCTGAGCCTACAAAAAATAGTATCGATGCCTGTTTAGAATGTGGAATCAAAGAGATAACCATCGAGTCGCCATTTAATGGGTTAAATATCGAATATAAATTAAAGATGACAAAAGAACAAGTGCTTCAGCAGATAGTTGAAGCAGTAGACTATGCCAAAAAGCATGGAACAGTGGTTAACTTTAACCTTATGGATGGGACTAGAACACCTATAGAGGATATTCTACAAATTTTCGAAGCTGTAGTTGAAGCTGGAACTGCCCGTTTGGCAATAGCAGATAGTGTAGGCTTTATCAGACCCCTCTCGATGCGTTACTTGATTTCTCATGTGAGGGATGGTTTACCTGAATCAGTAAAGAAAAAGGCTCCTTTATCTATTCACTGCCACAATGACTTCGGTTTAGCTTCTGCTAACACTTTAGCTGCAATGGAAGAAGGCGTATCCTACCTACACACTTGCATCGCTGGATTCGGAGAAAGAGCAGGTATAGCACCTTTTGAAGAAGTTGTAACCGCTGCAGAACTTCTATACAACATTGACACAGGTATAGACATGGGTAAAATCTATCGAATAGCGCAATCAGCAGAGAAAGCCTTTGCGATGCCAATTCAATTCCATAAACCAATAATCGGTGAAAACATTTTCACTCATGAAGTTGAAGAAGAAGTAGAAGAAATGCTATCTCAACCGTTAGTCTATGAGCCATTTCCTCCAGAAATAGTTGGACGAGAAACCATGATTTTCATTGGTAGAAACACTGAACAAACATTAATACAAAAGCTTCTAGAAAATGCTGGTATACGTGCTTCACCTCGTCAAATGGATGAACTATTTAGGCGTATCAAAGGTCCACAGGAAAGTCTCGATAAAGGTGAAGCCCAGATGACTTATTACCAAGTGAAAAAACTCATGAAAGATCTGCTTAAAGGCTATACCATGGATGAATTCTGGCGACTTGTAGAACAAGTAACTAGACAGAGACCCAAAATGTCTAAAAATAATAAAAAACAAGTACGATAAATAATCGATAAAACTCTAAAGTTGTTTTTTTATTTTCTCTATTTCTTCTTTAGTTATGTTATACGGGTAGTTGTAGATTGGTCCGCTGGGTTTTTCATTATAATATGGTCTATTACAGTCGGGGCAACCTGAAGTTCTGAAGGGGTTTCCGGTTTCAATTATCTTTTCTAACGGTTTGGTCAGTAAACCGAAACTGGTGATTTCACCTTTTACATTAAATCTAAAATCTTCTGCTTTTAAGTTACTTTTCACAATTAAATACCTAGCTAACTGTATTCTTCTGTAACCCTCCAATTTTGGCGGTAATTTTTTCTCCAAAGTAGTGCCTATAATAGGTGTAAATGCAAAAAGTGCAGGTAAAACTCCCATATCCCTACATGACTGTATCATTTCAACTGCGTCTCTTTCACTTTCACCCAATCCAACTATCAAATGCGTGACCACATTACCATCACCGAAAACGTCTACAGCCTCTTTTAACCTAGAAAACATTTTTTTCCAACTATACTCTGGTCCCCTCTCTTTGCCTTTAATTTTTTCAAATAGCTCTTCAGTAGCGGCATCCACTGCTATACTTAATATGTCTACTCCACACTTTTTCAAGTATTCAATTTCCTGTTTGCTTTTGGGTTGACAAGAAACTGAAACTGGAATAGAACAATTGTCTTTAATGGATTGCGTTATCTTTTGAAGGTCTATGAAAAATGTTGGGTAATTTAGGGCTTGAATGCATACTCGCTTAATTTTTTTAGCCCTAAAAGAAGAATTTAAACCTGCTAATACGGCCTCCTCTGGAAAAGATGGCCAAGAAACTCTTGAGAGTAACGCTATATTGCTTCTACTGAGCTGCGCCTGAGGGCAAAATGCACAGTTAGCACTACATTTACCTGAAAAGTATGTCATCAAATACGCTGTAGTAGGTTCTGTGTTTAACTTAGTTTTTTGTAAGCCTAAAACAGCTGCAGTTCCTGTTGAGACTCGTATTTGTCCAGAACTACTTTTTAACAACAAACTTCAACCTTACAGATTGATGTTTTATGAAGTGATATAGATAAAGATTGAAGTTTTTGGGTTGTTCCAGTTTGGAACAGTTTGTTCCAACATTAGAGTAAAATTAGTTAATGATGATATTATCCAAAGGTGTTTAACTATGGAGAAAAAAGCGAAATCTAAGACTGCAAAAATGTTGCTAGTGGGTTTACTTATTACATTTTTAATTTCTTCTTCATTCTTACTTCTTCTTGATTTCAACACATATGATTTTAAAATGCTTACTGACCCTATAGAATTAAACAAAGATTTGCCGGGTGTTGTTGGTTACTGTGTTTATCAATTAGATGATAAAAGCTTAGTTTTAAACAGTGCTAATAACTCAGGAACGTACCTGACAAAGCTTGACTCAAATAATAATATACTTTGGATAAAACTAATTTGTACTGGGCAACCCGGTCTCTCCCGTTTACTACCTGCCTCAGATGGAGGGTTCCTTTTAAGTGGAATATCAGGTAATCGTTATGTTTTAGTTAAAACTGACCCTTCCGGTTCGATAGAGTGGACTAAAAACCTTGACTCAGGCGCTCCAGTTAACTATCTGATCGATATTAATGAGGCAGTAGATGATGGGTTTGTTTTAGCAGGTTTTGGAGAACCTGCTGAAGATAGTTTAGGTTGGATTTGGTTTGCAAAAACCAACTTTGAAGGTGACCTCTTATGGAGCAGGAATATTTCAGGACCAGTCAGTGATTGTCCCTCAAAAATTGTCAAAGCTAACGTTGACGGTTATGTTTTGTCTGATACAAGTTACTCCTTTGTTCCTGATCAAGCCTTTTTCAGGATAATAAGTCTCGACACTGAAGGAAATGTTTTGGGCAACTATAGCTATGGCGGATATGGCTATTACTATCAGCCTGAATGTAACGGTGCAATAGCAACTGACGACGGAGGATACTTGTTATTTGGTTACCTGTGGCGTAAAGAAGCTTGGGTAGTGAAAGTTGATGCAGACGGAGTTATGCAGTGGAATCAAACTTATGGTCAAGCCTACTGTTCTATAACTGGTGCTCTCCAAACTCCGAATGGATATCTGCTCCAAGAATATTTGAATAATAATTGTACAAGTTTAATATTGATAGATAAAACGGGAAACCAATTGTGGAACACGACTTGGGCTGATGTAACTATGCCTGTTGGTATGGAAGCGAATTTTCACTCCATACTAAAAACAAAAGACAGTGGATACATAATGGTAGCATCAAAAAATAATTCTGTGTGGCTAGCTAACTTTGATTACCCAAAAGAAGTCTCTTCCTGGTTCTGGTTCTTGATAGTGGCAGAAATAATGCTTATCTTAACACTGATAGTTCTTGTTATAAAAGTACTGAAGAAATCTTGAAATATATTTGAAAATTTGACTCAGCTACTTGGCTTGAATAAGTTTCCAAGAAACCTATCAGGTATCAGCATAGAATCTTTCGGCAATTACACCCGCTGAACCTGTATTGGCCATCTATTACATTAATTACCTATAGACAATCAGCAGTAGATTTTTTAGACTTCTATAATGTTTTTATGGATTAACGTCTGGCAAAACTTTTATTCGACTGTGGAAATTTACACTCGGTTGAAAAAGGTTACTTAAGACCTTTTAAATCTTGATGGGAGCAATAATTTAATGGCGAAATTGGCAGATTTGGGGTTCTCAACTGATATAATATCTGAGACAATCGTTTCAACATACAATAGCGATGGAACCTCAAATGCTGCTCCAATGGGCGTAATAATGAAGGATTCAAATCACGTAATTATGAACATTTTTGACTCATCTTTGACATATCAAAATTTATCAATAAAAAAACAAGGCGTTATCAACATAACAAACGATATTGAAGTTTTCTATAAAACAGCATTCAAAGAAACAAACACAAACGGTAAGTTGCCCCAAGAATGGTTTGAGTGCTCTCAAATAGTTGATGCACCTGAGATAATTTTTTCAGATGCAACAGTTGCTTTCTCAGTTTTATCTACAAAGTCAATTGGTGAAAAAATACAGACCCTCTGTAGAGTCGAGCAAATAACCGCCCGGGAGACTTATCCGAAAGTGGTCTGTCGTGCGATATCTTTAACACTTGAAGCTATAATACACGCAACACGTGTTAAATTTTTTATAAATAATCAAAATGAAAGAAAAGAAACTGATTACCTTACAGATTTAATCCATGTGTATAGTGATGTTGTTAACCGTGTTGCTCCAAACTCTGTGTATTCGTTGATTATGACTGATTTAATTAGCAGAATTGATTCATGGAGAATTAAACCTTGAAAGTATCAATCAAAACACCTGCTAGGCTCCATCTGGGTTTAATAGATATGAACGGCGATTTAGGTCGAATGTTTGGTGGTTTAGGAGTAGGTATAGATCATCCAAACGTGATTCTAACTGCTGAAACCGCTTCTGAATTTTCTGTTACTGGTCAAGAAGTCGAATTAACAAGAAACTTGGCAGAACGTTTCTTCTCCAAGTATCAAATTCAACCCAAAGTACACATTAACGTAACCCATATGATACCTTCACATGTAGGTTTAGGTTCAGGAACCCAACTAGCCATGGCAGTTGCTTTTGCATTAACAAAAATCTTCAAGATCAAAACTTCAATTCCTGAATTAGCACTTGCAATGGGTAGATCTAAAAGAACCAGTGTCGGCACCCTCATTTTCCAGAAAGGCGGCTTCGTAGTGGACGGAGGCAAAAACCTGAAAACCAACGCTTTTCCACCTTTAATTTATAGACACCCTTTTCCTAAAGAATGGCGTTTTGTAATTACAGTACCCAACCAGAACAAAGGGCTATCAAATTCAGAAGAAACTAACACGTTTGATAAACTTACCAAAATGCCCTCCTGTGATGTAGCAAAGATTTGTCGTTTAACAATGCTTAAACTACTTCCTGCCCTGAGTGAACAGGACATACAAAGTTTTGGAGAAGCTCTAACACAAATACAGATACTTACAGGTAACCACTTTGCACAAGCCCAAGGCGGCACCTACTGTAGTCCAATATCCTCCAAATGCATTGATTTCATGAAGGAAATAGGAGTGTATGGAGTTGGCCAAAGCTCCTGGGGTCCAGCCCTTTACGCTGTAGTAAAACAGGAACAGGCAAAACCAACACTTAAAAAAATCAAAAAATATTTAGAGAAAAGTGTTGGTGGAGAAGCTTTCATCGCAAGAGCAAACAATAATGGTGCAAAAGTAAAAGTTATTGAGGATTAATATTGTGAGAGTTCTTCTAGTTACTGGTCAACTTGCAAAGGATATGGTTGAACAACAAGCTAAAGAAAGCGCTGTAGAAACAGTGACTTTACCTCTCAAGATAGCTGTAGCTGCTTTTTTAACCCCAAATTTTATTTCTAATGAGTTGAAAAAATTAAAATTAACTGATTTTAACATGATATTGGTCCCCGGTTTCGTACGTGGAGACGTCTCAGAAATTACAGTTTCAACTGGTATACCCACTTTTAAGGGGCCTCGGTATGCTGCTGATTTACCAACTGTTTTAGATTCACTTTGCGATATTCAGCTTTCGACTACTATACCCGCTTGTGACCTGATACGTGAAAAACTTGTTGCTAAAGCATTTCAGGAAATCCAGAAAACTGAATCTGAACGAGATAAGTTGCTACTGAAACCTGGAAACATGCTTATCGGAAATTTAGCTGTAGGTAAAGATTTTCCAATACGTGTACTCGCGGAGATTGTTGATGCTGCAGTTATGGATAAAGAAACTATTCAGAATATTGCCAAACAATTTGTTGAAGTCGGTGCTGACATAATTGACATCGGTATGATTGCAGGAGAATCAAACCCTGAAAAAGCTGGACAAATGATTCATTGGGTTAAAGAAGTTGTTGATGTACCCGTCAGTATAGATACGCTTGATTCAGCAGAAATAAAGGCTGCAGTCAACGCTGGAGCAGAACTTGTTCTAAGCGGTGATGCAGGAAACATAGATGAAATAGCCTCTTATTCAAAAAACGTTGCAGTAGTGATTATCCCCACAAACCAGCAGCAGGGGTATTTCCCAAAAAAAGCTACTGACCGAGTTAAGTTCATAGAAGAAATAATTATAAAAGCAAAAAAATTGGGTATCACTAAGTGTTTAGCTGATTTAATTGTTGAACCTTTAGATATTTTAGAGTCCTTTATAGCCTTCAAAGATTTTTCAGCAAGAAATCCACATATCCCACTTTTTGTAGGTATCTCTAATGTGACTGAGCTTTTTGATGCTGACTCTATTGGTCTTAACGCCCTTCTTACGCGTTTATCTTCAGAAGTTGGTGGTAGTATGTTGTTGGCTACTGAAAAGAGTCCGAAAGCAAAAGGTACAGTACGTGAAGAAGTCACTGCCGCAAAAATGATGTTTCTAGCTAAGAAAAGGTTTTCAGCTCCAAAAGATTTAGGCTTAGACCTTCTTGTTTTAAAAGATAAGAAAAATTACGAAGAACAATACAATAAATCTCTTGAGAAGACTTCTAAAGTTATAGCTGTAAATAAAACAGTTGAACCGACGCTTTTGGATTCTGCAGGGCAATTCAAGATATATGTTGACCGCAAGACAGAAACTTTAGTCAGCGTCCATTACCTGCCAAATGAACCGACAAAACCCGTTCATGTCATCAAAGGAAAAACTGCTGATGATATTTGTGCAAAGATTACTGAGTTAGCTCTTCTAACCCAACTAGACCATGCCGCGTATTTGGGGCGTGAATTAGCAAAAGCTGAAATAGCATTAAAAACTGGAAAGGCATATGTTCAAGATGCAGATTTATTTAAATAGAAAAATTGATTGATTGTTTTTAATTATCATTTTTTATCAGTTGTTGGGTCTTCAAAAGGTAGCACTGATTTCTTCAAGATTTTTACAATAGGCGTCCCAATTAAGACTGCAATAGCAACTAACGCAATCCTTTCTATCGGATATGCAAAGAAGATGGGTACCCAATATCCATGGAAGTTCGTGATATTCCAACCTCCGATAGGTTCACCAAAGATAAATTGAAAAAGCAAATTTCCAGTTAAATGCTGCATCATTGTACCAATAAACGCTAAAACTGCTATACTAAGAGCTAGATATGCAATGTTTGATTTTCTGATGTTTTTAATTGATTTAATGCTTATCGGAGAAATTAAGAATATCAATGCAATTATGTGCATCCAAACAAAAGGTATTGGCACAGAACCTATTTGGACAGTTAATAGAGTGTAGGGACTTACCAAGAATATTCCCAGTAATATTACGTTTAAAGCTATTACTGGTAACCATTTCTTTCGTATTAGAAAACCTAAAGCTACTGCATTAATAAGCCCTGGCAAAAAGTCTAAACCTAAAAATATTGGTGCTTTTCCAAGGGCCATCGCTGAGAAAGTGCCTATGATTACGCTTAATCCTCCTAGGTATGGTCCTAAGATAATTCCGAATAATGGTGCTAAGCTATCTGATAACGAAAAAGAAGCTGATAGTCCTATCATTGGTCCTAGGGGAATTATTCTAAATACGGCGTATATTGCTGCGAAGATTGCTGTTATTGCGATTTGTTTTGTAGTTATTTTTATCTTCATGCTTTCAGCTCTGAAGTTTTTTGCATCGCTGTGTAATTTTTTACAGTGGTCTGATATAAAAGAGTTTTTATGACAATGAAAAAATTTGTTAACCCAAAAAATCCTGTTTCGTACTATTATTTTCCTAAGTTCTTAAATTCAAAATTAGTCTAAACAGCACCTCAAATTGGTACTTTTGACCCGTCAATCCCTATTTTTGAGGTTCCTAACTCGTTTTTAATTTCTCGTAATTGTGCGCCAGTAAACACTGGGCCGTCTCTGCAAACTCTATATTTTCCAATAACGCAGCTTCCACACAAACCAATACCGCAACGCATTAACCGTTCTAGACTTGCTTCGATAGGTAGCTTCCGTTTGTCTGTCATCTCAAAGATTTTTTTAACCATTACTTCAGGTCCACAAGTGTAAATCATGTCAAAATGTTCTCTATCAAGAACATCTGATAGCGGTTTAGTAACTAGACACTGCAAACCTGCAGTTCCATCTTCAGTGGTAGTTATTGTGTTTTTATATTCGCATATTTTACCTATTTGTTTAAGAAACAAGAGTTCCTCTTTGGTTTTAGCTCCCTCAACAAAAGTTAAACGGTCAGTTTTAGTTGAAAGTTGTTTTGCTAAAAAGAGCAGTGGTGCTGTTCCTGTTCCGCCGCCTACAAGTAGGGCTCTCCCTCTGGTTTCAGTGAAACTATTTCCAAATGGACCTCGTATACCAATTATTGCCCCAGTCTGCATTGTATGCATGTACCTCGTTGCGTCTCCAACTGCTTTTACAGAAACTGAGACTATCCCATTTGAGGTATCCATAATACTCAATGGAATTTCATCTATTCCGGGAATCCATAGCATCAAGAATTGTCCTGGTTTAGCTTTACTGCATAACCGATCAGTGAAAACAAATGTTTTAACTGTTGGGCTCTCATTTCGAATTTCGAGAATTTGAGTAGTTCTCATAGTGTTATTTGCGATGGGCAAGTCCCACAATCTCCTTTACATTTTCATAACGTTTCTTTCTCAAGTAAGTTTCCAATCCTTTATTTACTGACTGGAAAACTTTAATATCATCTGCAACAGCTGTCCCAATTTGAACTGCTGAAGCTCCTGCTAACAAAAACTCTACTGCATCGCGCCAATTTGAAATTCCACCACACCCAATTATCGGTACATCAACTACGTCGGCAATGTCATATACGCAGCGTAATGAAACTGGCTTAATGGCTGCACCTGACAATCCCCCTTTTATGTTATTCAAAATCGGAATCATTGTTTCTGCATCTATTGCCAAGGCTTTCAGGGTGTTTACAGCAGTTAAAACGTCAGCTCCCGCTTCTACTGCGGCTTTAGCGAATACTACTATGTCTGCTACGTTAGGTGATAGTTTAACGATTAATGGTACAGTAGTTTCTGCCTTTACTTTTTTAACAACCTCTGACAATATGTTGGGGTTCTGGCCGATTTCTGCACCGGTCTGTTTTACATGAGGGCAAGAAACGTTAAGCTCTATCGCATCTGCACCTGCTTCAGCTGCTTTTTTAGCTACTATTGCATATTCATCAGCAGAGTACCCAAAAACACTCACTATTAATGGTACCTGTAAAACGGTTTTAGCATGTTTTATTTCGTTAACATACTTTTCTATTCCAGGGTTGGGTAATCCCATTGCGTTAATCAACCCTGATTCTGTTTGAACAATGGTTGGGTTTGCGTAGCCAACACGTGGCTTAATTCCCACTGACTTCGTAATAACTGCTCCAGCGCCAGATTTAGCGACGCGATCCATGGATTCAGCAGAATACCCCATTATACCTGATGCTAAAATCGTGGGGTTAGTTAATTTTAGGCCAGCAATGTTTGTGGTTAATCGGTTTTGTTCCAAACAAATTCACCGTTTTAACCTATTTTATGGCATATGGGAAGATAAAGTTTCTTTAGTGATTCTGCAGTGAAATTGAACACTTAAACATTTTCATGTTTAATTCAGTTATCCCTAATTGTCAGTAATAAAAAAAGATAGTTGAAGGTGGAACTGGGTGCGAATAGACCTTATTTCTTCTTTTTGGTCTTTTTAGCGGTCTTTTTTGCAGCTTTTGCCACGATATTAACCTCGAATATGTATTTGAGGTCATTTTGTATTTAAAATTTACTGAAACTCGTTTAGTCAGCTTTAAAAGATAAAAACACTCAAAAATGTCAGCTATTGGTTGAATAGTCTTGAAATCAGTCTCTGATTTAGAGCCTTTTTCATGTTGTCTTTCAATTGTGCAAATTTGACATATATCTGTTAAAATTCTCTGTGTTTAATAATCCTTTGATTTTTAGATTTATCCTATTTGTTTTTTACTTTATCTAAAAATACCTAAAAAAATGGTATGTTAGTTTACCTGCTTCCTTTTCTGCTTTTACGGTAAATTCATCTCATCCAAATACTCCCTTGCAAATTTGGAGTTATATGCCAAAAGTTCTTTACTTCTTAGTAAGCGACGCTCAAGATGGTCTAGGGCAACCTTAAAAGTTGGTTCAACTCCCCAACCTTCACTAGCAGCATAAAAGTTGCCGCGTATTGTTCTAAACTGTAATCTACAATGAACCATCGGCGTTCCACCGCGCATATTAGCACCTCGATTACTTTTTATATACACAAATAGCGAACCTGATTGGAAAGCTTCTTGGAATCTATGTGTAAAAGAATCAAATTCTGACATGATGAACTTTTGCTGTTCAGGATTAGTGTCTACATCTTTAAAACTGAACTGAATTGTTAATCGTCGTTCCGTGGTTTCTAATTGACTTATAGGTTCCAAAAAATCAAGTTTCGTAATTACACCAATTAGTCGGTCGCTGTCAACTACACATAAACATGATATGTCATGGTTATGCATCATTTGCTCGCATTCACGTAGCTTTGTTTGTGGGTTAATTGTTATCACTGGGCTTCTCATTATTCCCTTTGCTGGAATACCTAATGCTTTGATTTGTTCTCCTGCAACATCTTTGTTGCCCATACGTTTGGGTGGTAGATATACACTCTCTAAAATGTCTTTGATACTTACTATTCCAACTAGCCGTCCAGACTCGACAATTGGCACATGTGACACTCCGAACTCCCTCATTAAACCTAAAACGGCTCCAACGCTTCTATTAGCTTCCATAGTGTGGGGTGCACGTGTCATAATTGATTCTGCAATATTATTTCCCCATTCTCCATTGACTGCGGTGTGTATTACTGCTTCGTCAGTAACGAAACCTAACAGTTTGTCCTTATCAAATACTGGTAATTGTCTGAGTCCACTTCCTACCATCAATTTTGCGATTCTAATGATTGAGTCTGAGAGGTTTGCTTCAGGTGGTACTGTAATTAAACTTTTTACTTTAGTGCGGCTTAAATCAAGACGTGATTTAAAGAATGCACGTCTGCCGACGATTCCTAGATATCGCCCTTGTGCATCTGTGACTGCTAATACTGGTGGTACTCCTTTCTGGAATCCTTCAAGACATCGCGAAGCGCTTTCATTCTCCAACACGGTATTAAATTCTGTTGAAAAAATTTCCTTAACAGTAGTCGATAATGCCATTAAGAATCACTGCAAAAATATAAGTTATTGTAGAATTTAAATATTAGATGCTTACCCCTACCATCTAAAAATTTTTAACCCAATTCTTAAGCGTTAAAGTGTGTTCTGATAATCCTGTCTTTTTTCGTTTAAAGAATTGTTACCCTACTAAAACTGGTCTCTTTTAGGTAAAAAAGTTTTTCGAGTTTTCCAAAGTTTATAAGAACAAATCGTCTATAACCCAAGGATTTAAGATTGGTGCTTAAATGAGTAAAGCTCTGGAGATGGGAAAATCATCTGCAACAGGTAGTTTTCACCTTCTACTAGGCGTAGTGTGTTCTACAGTAATCATGGCTATCGGTACAATTTTGTTGGGTATGTTACTTCCTGCGGAAGGTGTAGGACTCTATGGAATGGCTATGATTCCTGCGTCTATTATCAATTTCTTTAGGGATTGGGGTATAAACTCTGCTTTAACTAAAGAAATTGCTAACTTAAGGGCTGCTGGAAAAGACTCCAAAATCCAAGATGTAATAGTTTCAGGTGTAATATTTGAAGTAATCAGCGGCGCTGTTTTGTCTTTGGTCTGTTTTATTATTGCTCAGCCTTTAGCTTTGCTTATCAATCCATTGGGTGCTTCTGAACTCTCACAGTATATTTCTATCATGTCTTTGTCAATATTTGCTGGGGCACTTGTAGCAGCAGCTCAGGGAATATTTGTTGGTTATGAACGAATGAAACTCAACAGTTTCACACAAGTTTTTCAAGCAACAGTTAAGACTGCACTTGGGCCTCTGCTTATTGTTTTAGGTTTTGGTGTTTTGGGTGCTGTTACTGCAGCTATGGTTTCTATTCTAGCGGGCGGCATAATCAGTATACTCATAGTTTATTATGTGTTGTTTAGACCATTGTGTAAATCAAATGGCTGCAAATGCGATATTAAAAAAACTTTAAAACCAATGTTAAAGTTTGGTATACCTCTAACAGTTTCAACAATTGTTATTGGGGTTTTACCGCAAGTTTTTGCCTTATCAATGTCTTTTTATGCAGGTCTAGGCGATGTTGCTGCAGGCAACAACTTTGGCTGGATGATGGGAAATTACTTTACAGCTGTTAACTTCTCTGTTCTTTTAACTTTTGTCTCTTTTCCAGTTGCTACTGCTTTATTTCCGGTTTTTTCAAAGTTGAATCCTGAAAAAGAACCTGAATTAGTGAAGACCGTTTTTGCTTCCTCAGTTAAGTATACATCTTTGTTACTTGTCCCAGCTACCTTGATGTTGATAACACTTGCGGCTCCTTTAGTTAACACTCTTTTTCCTAAAGAAGGAATTATTGCATCCCTTTTTTTGGTTAACGCTGAACCCAAGTTTCCTTTTGCACCAACGTTTTTAGTTCTCTCTGCGGCAATAAACCTGTTTGCCTTAGTTGGAAACATAAGTTTAGGAACATTCCAATCTGGCATCGGAAAAACTGCTCAAATAATGAAGCAGAGTCTCCTGTCTCTGGCAGTTGGTTTACCTCTTGCTTACCTATTAGTTGGGTTCTCTTATTCACTAGGTGGTTCAGACGGGTTAATATCTGCATCTTACGCTGTAATCGGCGGATTAATCGGGTACATACTTTCAAGTATGCCTGGTATGGTCTGGGGGTTAATATGGAGTTGGAAAAACTACCGAGTAAAAGCAGATTTCAAAATTTCCGTAAAAATTTTTACCGCGTCATTCATTGCTTCATTGACTACATATCTACTAATTAGTCTTTTAATTGTGCCCTACTGGGCAATGCTTTTAGCAGGATTTGCAGTTTTTGTAATAGTATACTTAGCTATGATTCCTATTCTTGGAGCAGTAAACAGAACAGACATTGACAACTTCAAAGCCATGTTTTCAGGTTTAGGTTTAGTATCCAAAATTTTGAATCTAGCCTTTATTTTTATGTCAAAATTATGTAGAAGTAATCCTAAAAATGAAGACTTAAAAAACCATTTTAGTCAATAATTCTTTCAAAGAGTCTTTTTTGTTGATTCAAAGTTGTTTTATGTCTTATTTGAATGGTAGTATCCATTTGTGAACCCTAATCCTTAAAAGTTAAGTAACATGAAATGAGTGAGTCACAAGGATGGAAAATACCTTTGTTTGCTGTTGGACACATGGCCGTCGCTTACCTTCTTGGTAAAGGATCTTCAAAAATTCTCAATACAACAGTAAATGTTCCCTTACTAATAGTCCTTTCAATATTACCTGACATAGATATAATCTATGACTTCTTAATGGGCACAGAAATTCATAGAGGACCAACACACTCTATTTTATTTGCTGTATTGCTTTTTCTTCCACTATTCATTATTTATCGCAAAAAAGCCATTCCATACTTTTTGGCTTTGCTCTCTCACTCTTTAATATGCGATTTCTTAATAGGCGGTCACCTCTTACTTTTATGGCCTTTTTCAACTGTCGAATATGGATTACCCTACATTGACATTCTCAGTCCAGTAAACATAGTCTTAGAATTTACTTTATTTCTTATAGCGATGGCTGTTCTAGTTAAGACCGATGACTGGAGAGTTTTTCTCTCTCATAATAAAACAAACTTGATTCTAATTATCCCAGTGGTTACTGTATTATTACCCAGTACAGTTGGCTACCCATTTGATGAATCACTGTTTATAACTCAACCAGTACTTGCTATTGCACATATAATCTATCTTTGCTTGTTTACTGTTGCAATTTTAAAATCTCTTCTTTACTACTACCGGCAGTTGTCTAAATCTTATAGTCAATCCTTAACTAAAAGTTAATCTCCAAAGAGTCTTAAGCGAGCGTATTATATTTCTTGGTATGCATCGGATCGGAGTTATAATTCCATCGTCAAATACAACAGTCGAAAAAGAATTCTCAAAAATTTTACTGAATAATGATGTTTCTCTTCATTTTACTCGAATTCACTTGACTGATGTGACAATAAATGACTTAAGTAGAATGGAAAAAGACGTCTACGTTGCTGCGCAATTATTGAAGGATGCATGTGTAGAATTAATCGTGTTTGCCTGCACCTCGGGTAGTCTAATCAAAGGTTTCGATTATGATAGACAAATTGCAGAAGAAATAACTAATTTAACTGGGTGCAATGCGATTACTACATCTAGAGCTGTTATTACCTCTTTAAAAACTTTGAAAGTTAGAAAAATTAGTCTAGCGACACCTTACATAAAAGATGTAACTGACAAAGAAATTGATTTTCTGCAACTACATGGGTTTGAAATAGTTAAAACTCGCTTCCTAAATATACTTGAAAATATACAAATCGGCAATTTATCTCCCTTCTGTGCCGAAGAAATAGTTAAAAATGTAGATTCCCCAAATGCTGAAGCTGTTTTTATCAGTTGTACCAACTTTAGAACTTTCCAGGTTCTGTCTTCCCTAGAAAAAATCATCTGTAAACCAGTAGTCAGTAGTAACAGCATAACATTATGGGCTATTTTAAACATCCTAAAAATCCAATGTTCTCCTGATTTAGGTTGCCTATTTAATATTAGAAACCCTGATAAATTGGTTTAAACAAATAAATTTACATTCCAAGAATCAAAAATACACACTTAATCATGATTCTTTTTATTAGTATTATATCATCGGACACGTTATTTCCTCAAGCAATATTTATAACGAAAGCTCAGCATCAATAAAAATCATTCCTGTAGGTTCTGGAGCCTTTGTACCCCGTGTATAAAACCTCTAGGTGATACACAGATGCCATTTAAGCAATTAAAAAAAGATGAGGCAGACTCTTTAACGTTAGAGTGGGTTTTGCAGACTAAAACCTACAAGTTACTTCTCAATAAAAACCGCTGTGTAGGTTGCCAAATATGTTTTTTTGCTTGTCCCAAAGAGGCCATAACAATACAAAAACAAAGAAAAACCCCCGACGGAACTGCCCAGAAAGCTAAAATAGACTTTGATTTGTCTAAATGTAATTTTTGCGGCATCTGTGATGTAACTTGTCCCTATGGTGCAATAGAAGTTACCTTAAACGGGTCACGTGATTTACCTGTACTCTCTAAAGATAGCTTCCCCAAATTAATCCGTGAAATTCAAGTGGATACTCGTAAATGCGACAGAGAATGTGCAGAATGTGAAACCGTTTGTCCTTTATCTCTAATTAAAATTTCTAGGTTTGGTTACGATGGAAAACCTGTTAAAGACTTTTCTGTTCTTTCTCCCTTAGGTAGAAAACGTGTTCAAGTCATCCTGGATATCCAAAAGGAATATTGTCCAACCTGTAGACTTTGCGAGTTCAAATGTCCTGCAGGAGCGATCCGAATAAAAAAAATGTTCGAAGGTACAATAAAGATAAACCAAAATAGTTGTCCTCAAGGTTGTAAAGACTGTTTGGATGTGTGTCCAATTACTGGTGCTCTATTTTTAGGTGAAGACCAGAAAGTTTACGTTAACGAACTTTTCTGTACCTATTGTGGTGCATGTAAAAATGTTTGCCCTGAAGAACAAGCTTTAATCCTTAACCGAACAAAAGTTCTCCATACGCCTGTACGTTCAGGCGCTTGGAATAAAGCTTTAGAAAGGATTACCAGTTCAGATAACGCGCTTAAAGAGTTTAAAGCTCAGGCAGCTAAAACTAGAAGACATACAGTTGAAAAACGATTTTTTGCGGAGAAACTGAAAAAATGAGTACACAAAAATTTTCATCTCAACCTGAAGACTTACGTGTTGGCGTTTTTGTCTGTCACTGCGGATTAAACATTGCTGGAACCGTTGATGTTCATGCAGTAGCTGAATACGCTAGAACTTTGCCAGATGTAGTTTTCGTTAAAGAAAACCGTTATACCTGTTCAGATCCAGGCCAAGAAGAAATAAGGAAAGCTATTAAAGAAAAAAACCTTAATCGTGTAGTCATAGCAGCTTGTTCTCCACGTATGCATGAAGCAACATTTCGTAGAACCGTATCTGAAGCTGGACTTAACAGTTTTCTATATGAAATGGCTAACATACGTGAATTCGCCTCTTGGTGTCATCAAACTGATCCTGAAGCTGCTACTGAACGCGCTAAAGATACAGTTCGCATGGCAGTTGCAAAAGTAAGATTAATGCAGCCACTTCAAACAATTGAGGTATCTGTCACAAATAAAGCTCTTATAGTCGGTGGTGGAATCGCAGGTATCAGTGCAGCCCTTGATTTAGCTGAAATGGGCTACAAAGTGTATTTACTTGAAAAAACACAGAGTATCGGCGGGCACATGGCAGCCTTAGATAAAACTTTTCCAACATTAGACTGTAGCATATGTATTGAAGGCCCAAAGATGGTCGATTGTGCTAGGCATCCTAACATAACCATTTTAGCTAACAGTGAATTAGTCAAAGTTGACGGTTACGTAGGTAACTTTAGAGTTAAAATTCGTAAAAACCCCCGTTATGTTATACCTGAAAAATGCACTGGTTGCGGTGAATGTAAAGATGCGTGTCCAATAGAGTACCCCAACGAGTGGGATATGAATCTTGGTACCCGAAAAGCTATTTCTGTACCGTTTGATCAAGCGGTTCCATTGGTTTACGCTATCAACAGAGATTACTGTATTGAATGTTTCAAGTGTATCGATGCTTGTGGTGAACGTGAAGCCATCGATTTTGACCAAAAACCTGAAGAAGTAGACCTTGATGTAGGCGCAATCATAGTTTCCACTGGATTTGATATTTATGAACCCTACGATTTACCCCTGCTAGGTTATGGTAGATATTCTAATGTTTTAACAAGCATGGAGTTTGAACGGCTAATTCTCGCTGCTGGTCCAACAGGTGGTAAAGTAATTAGGCAATCAGATGGACAAAAACCTAAACGCATAGCTTTCATCCAATGTGTGGGTAGTCGTGACAAAAACAAGTATCCTTACTGCAGTAATTTCTGTTGTATGTACACTCTAAAACATGTGGTTCAAATTAAAGAGAAATACCAGCAAGACGTTGAAGTTTACGTTTTTTACATAGATATACGCAGTCCAAGTAAAGGTTATGAAGAATTTTATAATCGTGCAAGAGAACGTGGTGTCAACTTCATACGCGGGCGCGTCAGCCATATTGATGAAGATCCTTCAAATAGGAATTTGATTATTCACTCTGAAGATTCGCTTTTGGGTCAACCGATAGAACTTGAAGTTGACATGGTAGTTTTAGCTACAGCTTCTATACCTAAAAGAGATGTTGAAGACTTAAGTCGTATACTAAACCTTTCACGTGACTCTGACGGGTTCTTAATGGAAGCTCATCCTAAACTGAAACCTTTAGATGCACCTACAGACGGGATTTTTTTTGCCGGTTCATGTTCCGGTCTTAAAGATATTCCTGCTAGTGTTTCACAAGGAAGCGGCGCCGCAGCAAGGGCAGCTACTGTTATAAGTAAATCAACTTGGAAAATTGAACCTATAATCTCGATTGTAGATGAAACCACATGTGTAAAATGCGGTATTTGTGTAGATAAATGTCCGTATGGCGCAATCAAACAAGAAAAAGGTAAACCTGCTCAAATAATAACAGCTAGTTGTCATGGTTGTGGAACATGTGTAGCTGAATGTCCACAGCATGCGATACGTCAAATGCATTTCACTGACGCTCAAATAATAGCTCAAATTCGTGCTGCTTTGGAGGATAAACCTGAAGATAAAATCTTGGCCTTTTTATGTAATTGGTGTAGCTATGCTGGTGCTGATTTAGCTGGAATCAGTAGATGCGATTACCCTGCAACTGTAAGAGTGATACGTGTTATGTGTAGCGGTAGAGTATCCAAAGATTTTATACTTGAAGCTCTGCGGCTAGGTGCAGGTATGGTTATGATAGGTGCATGTCACCTGCCATATGATTGTCACTACATCGACGGAAATGCTAAGATGAAAGCACGTACTGATGCATTGAAAAAGATGCTTGTAAAACTTGGAATGAGTTCTGAACGCTTCAGAGTAGAGTATATTTCAGCAGCAGAAGGAATTCGTTACGCAGAAGTCATAAAAGAAATTGATGATCAAAGAAAACTGTTAGGCAAAGAAAGAATCAAGGCAGAAAATAAAGTTCTAAAACCCTATATTGAGAAAATGTTACGACTTAAATGAACCTTAAAACATTTTCATTCTATCTTTTTTGTTTTGTAGCCTTCTTTAATTGATTCTTAAAAAGTTGGAACAATTCAAGTTTGTAATATTACCTAGGGGTTTAAGGAATAACCACCTTTGAGGTTTGAGGGTAAAAATTTAATTACAACTGCCATTAACTGTGGTTTGATGCGTATGAATGTTGATGACTGTATAAAGTTTGCTAACCAAAACCCCTCCAGCTACTTGGCCACAGTCGACGGTGACCAACCACGCGTAAGAGGTATGCTCATGTGGTTTGCAGATAAAACAGGATTCTATTACAATACAAGTGCAACAAAAGACCTGTACCATCAGTTTAACGCTAACCCAAAAGTGGAACTCTGTTTCTTTGACGCTAAAAGCAAAAACCTTGATCAGATGAGAGTAACCGGGCAAGTAGACTTTGTTGATGACATGAAAATAAGAGCAAAACTGCTTGAAGATAGGCCATTCCTTAAAGATATGGGATTCGGCGCTGATAACCCAAAGCTAATTGTGTTTCGAATTGTAAATTGTATAGCCCATTTCTGGAGTTGGGAAACAAACTTACAACCTAAAAAGTACATCAGGATCAACTAAAACAAAACTTTGTGTACTGAATAATCTGTTTTTTAAAGGGTTATTAGTGGTTAGATTAATTCTTAACTTACTCTATTTATTCTGGATGTAGCTGCATCTTTTACTTTATCCAAAAATCGTTTTCTTAACAAAATAGCAGCCTCTTTTTTTAGTCAAGAAACCTTGACAAAGCCTTTGTCAAGAAACCTTGACAAAAAAATATTTAACTGATAAGTGACCGGGTTAATTATTGGTTAAGCATGAATACAATAATTAACTGCCATGCCGCTGTTTCTCCTCTTTTTAGTTTGTTCATGCTTAACCCTCTCCCTTTCTATATCCTTCTAAAAAGCTGATTTAATTGGAATTGAGTTTTATCTGTTTTAATAGGGGGGTTTATTCAGAAAATTTAGTTTCAGTTTATTGATTTCTTGAACCATATCATGCCGATGACTGCGACTATTGTGGCTGATAGTGCTGCCACTGGGTTTATCGACTGCATTGACAAGAAGCAGGTGGCTAGGAACGTAATTACAGTCACTAAAGAAATCAAAATGATAATCCTGCTTATTGTCAAATTCTTATTGCTCAATTTCTTAACCTCATAGGATCTAATGACCTTTAGAATACTATGGATTGTTTTTGATTTAATGCTAAGCTTACGAACAAAGTGTTCAGATATTAGACAACACAAAATGTTTTTTGAAACAATACAAAAATAGAATTAGTCAAAATTAAAGAATAAGAGTTTAGTCTTCTTCAGCTAGTTTTCGCTCTTTAACCTTTAAAGCGTCTTCGTCGCCGATAACTCTGAAGGTCTCTGTTAGTTCGTATTTATGCAGAAACTTTTTGACTATTATACGAATATACTTCTTGCTGAATGCTTCTCCTTCACCTTTAACTGTAACTTCTTTTCCTTCAGTAGTAACTTCTCCTGCTGTTTTTTCTTTTAGGAAATCAGCTAATTTCTCTACGATTTTAGATTCACCCTTAAGTTCGGAAACATCGATTTTCATTTCAACCATACTTGTTTCACCTCGGTTACACCCCGTCTAATCTACTGTTGTGCTGTTTTCTTCATAACTACTCTATTGATAAGTTTTCCGCTTAGTCTTGTCAGTTCGCCCGTCGAGTCTTTTTCACAGCATATGCTCAGACTCTAGTGCTCATCATCCAAAGAAAAGTTCTGCAACTTACCTTAAGTCTTTATCGTTGTGTTTTATGAAAAAATCTGTGTTTTTTGCTCTTCTATTTGTTGATGTCTCACTTTAATATCGTTTGCAAAATAGGTTTTTTATGTATATTTAGACAGTCAAGGTTTTTTCAATTCCCAGGCTATTCGTTGCCTGTTGTATTTTCTTAAGAATTGGTTACAATACTCTTAAAAGAAGCCATCAGCTACTATTAGGGTTCTGCACGTATAGGTAGTTGGCAGCTGGTAACCTGTAGTGTTTTATTCAATTTAGCAAAAACTGCCTTAACTATATTTACAAGGAGGAATCAAATAGAAATGTTATCAAGAGATTGTGACGGTTGCCCCCACATGAGAGCCTGCAGCGTAAGGTTTGCTCATGCTAAAAAAGGCGAAAAAGTCTACTGTCCAGACGGCACAGTACATCTAATAGATTAAGCGTCAGCGCTAGCAGTAAGAGTTTTATGTTGTTATTCACTGAGTTTTTCCATTGCCTTCTTTACTTCATTTATGATGTCGGTGAAGTTTGCGACTTCGCTGGGTTTCATGCCCTTTTTTGAAACACTAAGCACTGTTTGGTAGCCTTTTTCTTTGAGCTTTTTCTCTATTGCTTTTAATGTCCTAGAGTTTCCAAAAAGTCGGTAAGTACAGAATAGAACTGCTTTTTTGTTTTCCACTTGATTCATGTTTTCGACAAACTCTGCGGTTTCTTTAGCTGGGCTGGCGCCTTCAACAGGCGTACCTAAAACTAGCAATTCATAGTTTTCTATGGTTGACGGTAAAGTTGCAGCTATATCGTAGATGTCTGCTTTTGCGGTTTCAGCTATTGCTTGGGCTAATCTTTTAGTGTTGCCTGTTCTTGAAAAATACACAACACAAGTTTTCATAGTATAAAATATTGCTGATTTAATTAATATAATCTTCTACAAATTTTAATATCTGTAACTTTATCTTAATTGAGAGACGACCTATGGATTACTCATTAATCACAGATTCTTACCAGAAAATTGAGTCAACCACTAAACGTTTAGAAATGACTGACCATTTGGTTGAATTGCTTAAAAGAACGCCTAAAGATGTTATAGCTAAAGTTGTTTATTTGACGCAGGGTAAATTGTATCCTGATTTTGTCGGTGTAGAGATGGGTGTAGCTGAAAAGCTTGCAGTGAAAGCTGTAGCTAGGGCGTCTGGTCAAAGAGAAAGTGTATTAACTAATGAGCTGCAGAAAAGCGG
>JAAZBP010000046.1 GCA_012513715.1 Thermoproteota archaeon
CTAACAATGAATAGGTAAATAACTGTAATGTTAAATTACCAGAACACGAATAAACATATTTGGGTTAAGATTTAGGATGAACAACGAAAGACCAATAATTCTAAAAATCGGCGGTTCAGCCATAACTAACAAAGCAGAAGAGGCAACTCCGAGAACAGAAATTATAAATCAACTTGCAGAGGAAATCAAAAGAGCAGACCTTGATAACTTGATTGTTATTCATGGTGGAGGTAGCTTTGGTCATCCTTCTGCAGCGAAATATAGCATCAAAGAAGGCTACAAGGAAGATCCGACTCAAAAATTTGGATTCGCTGAGACTCACCACATAATGACCGTTCTTAATGGACTCGTCATGGACTCTTTGATTCTACATGAGATACCAGCGATAAGTGTTGCGCCTTCAACATGTTTTATAACTGAAAATGGTAAAGTGAAATTCTTCGATGACACCACAATGAAGGCCATGGCTAAACTAATTTTTACGCCAGTCATGTATGGAGACGTCGTTTTCGACGAGAAACTCGGATTCACTGTTCTTTCAGGTGACCAACTAGTCACTTACTTAGCTCTTAAATATAAAGCGAAAAAAATTGTAGTGGGTGTAGATACAGATGGCCTTTTTGAATCCGACCCCAAAACCAACCCAGAGGCCAAACCATTCAAAAAATTAAATCTTAAAGAACTAAAAGAACTTCAACCTAAACTGGGAAAAGCCCAAGGGACTGACGTTACAGGTGGAATGGCTGGAAAAATTGCAGAATTAATTCCAGCAGTTGAAGCAGGCATACACGTCACCATCACTGGAGCCACCAAAAGATTATCCATCTACAGAGCTCTAACAGATCAAAGTGTGTTAGGCACAGAAATAGAGTAGGCATAAAATGGCAGAAAAAACTGGCGAACGCAAAGGAGACCACATTAGAATATGCTTGGGAGATCAAGCTCAAGCTAAAAAAGTCACCACAGGTTTTGAAGATATACAATTGGTTCATCACGCTTTGCCAGAAATTAATAAAGATAAAATTGAACTGTCAACAGATTTCTTAGGAAAACACTTCCAAGCCCCAATAATTGTAGGCGCAATGACAGGTGGAACCCCTGAAGCAATTGCAATTAACACCGCTATTGCAGAAGCAGTAGAAAAACTCGGATTGGGTATGGGTCTTGGAAGCCAAAGAGCAGCAATTGAGAATCAAAATCTAGAAAAAACATATAGTATTGCACGCGAAAAAGCACCAAACGCTTTTTTGATAGCCAACTTGGGCGGAATCCAACTTGTATATGGTTATGGTCTAAAAGAGGTTAAACGCATCGTAGAAATGATAGATGCAGACGCAGTTGCAATACATTTAAACGCATTGCAAGAGGCGATTCAGCCGGAAGGTCAAACAAAATTCAAAGGTGTATTATCCAAAATCGCTCAAATCGCCAGCGGCATTAAACAACCTGTAATTGTTAAAGAGACAGGAGCAGGAATATCGGCTGAAGATGCAAAATTACTTGAAAACGCAGGAGTCAAAGCCATTGACGTAGGTGGAGTAGGCGGCACAAGTTTTGCCGCTGTCGAGTACCATAGAACCTCAAAAAATACAGGTGATGTACATAACTTTCTAGGAGAAGCATTCTGGGACTGGGGTATACCAACCGCAGTAAGCCTAATTGAAACATCCCAAACAGTAAATTTAGAATTGATAGCATCTGGAGGAATAAGAAGCGGAACAGATATAGCGAAAGCATTAGTATTAAACGCAAGTTTAGCTAGCATATCTCAGCCAATTCTCCAAACTGCAATAAAGGGCAAAGAAGAAACAGAAAAGAGACTTTCCTGTCTAATCGAAGAACTACGCAATGTCATGTTCTTAGTAGGCGCAGAAAAAATAAGTGATTTAACTAACACCCCAGTGGTCATTACAGGAAAAACCGCTGAGTGGTTACAAGCCAGAGGGTTTAATCTTCAAAAATACGCAAAAAGAGGCAGACATGAATTTGGACATTGAAAAATTTCTTGAAGAAACAGCACCCAAAATAGATAAAATTATAGAAAAATATATTCCAAGGAAATTCAGCAAAGAGTCAGTTCTCTTCAAAGTAAATCAGCCTCTATATAGCTACAATTTAGAACCCTTAAACAAGGCAATTGCAGAACCGATTTGGGACATGTTAGATCGGGGAGGCAAGAGATGGCGTCCAGCTATGTTTATGCTAATCTGTGAAGCTCTGGGCAAAGAAAGAGACTATTGTTTAGATTTTTCAATTATTCCTGAAGTAATCCACAATGGAACCCTTATCATAGACGATATAGAAGATTCTTCCGAGTTACGCAGAGGTAAACCATGTACATACAAAATTTTTCAATTAGACATAGCAGTTAACGCTGGAAACGGAATGTATTACCTCCCTCTTCTGCCAATAATGGTAAACAGACAAAGATTACATTTGGAAATACAACGTAACGTTTACGAAATTTATGTACAAGAGATGATTAATCTCAGCATGGGCCAAGCTATGGATATTGCATGGCATAGAGGTATAGCAAATGCTGATTCAGTAAGTGAACAAGATTATTTACAAATGTGCGCATATAAAACAGGTACACTTGCACGCATGTCAGCTAAGCTGGCAGCTGTATTGTCTGGCGCGGATAATCAACTCACGGAAAAACTAGGCAGATTAGCAGAATGCATTGGTGTAGCCTTCCAGATGCAGGATGACGTTTTAGACCTGACAGGTCAAGAGTTCGCCAAGAAGAAAGGTGGAGTTGGACAAGACATCAGTGAAGGCAAACGTTCACTGATGGTAATTTATACACTTCAAAAAGCAAATTTAAGCGACAAAAAAAGATTAATCGAAATATTGAACATGCATACAAATGACCAGAACCTACGGAATGAAGCCATAGCGATTATGCAAAAATATGGTGCTATTGAACAGGTTAAAATTACGGCAGAAAAAATGGTTATCGAAAGCTGGAAAGAAGTAGATAAACTTCTGCCTACACCTGAAGCTAAGGAAAAATTAAAAGCATTCGCTGAATTCTTGATTAAAAGAAAAAAGTAATTTGAGCGTAAATACTTTGACATTAGTAGACGACAGCGAATTAAAAGAACGTATTCGTAAAGCAGCACTTTTAAACGCGGTTGCTCATGACGGAAAGGCACAACCAGGTGCAATAGTAGGCAAGATTTTAGGAGAGAAAGTAGAACTTAGAAGTCGTGTTAAAGAACTTTCAAATGTTATAAGCAAAGTTGTTGAGGAAGTAAATAATTTATCACTTTCAGAACAAAAAGCAATTGTATTAGAAAAGTGGCCTGAAACTCAGAAGAAAAAGGAAACTGAAGAAAAACAACTCAGCGACTTACCTAATGCTGAAAAGTATAAACAAATTGTGACCCGTTTTTCTCCGAACCCAGATTGTGTTTTACACCTTGGTTCAGCACGGGCTATAATATTAAGTCACGAATACGCTCAAATTTACAAAGGCAAATTTATTCTAAGGTTTGAAGATACAGACCCTAAAGTAAAAAAAGCGTCCTTAAAATTCTATGAAAGCATCCGAGAAGACCTCAAATGGTTAGGATGTAAAATCGACGAAGAATATATACAAAGTGACCGCCTTCCAATATACTACAAATACTCAAACAAACTGATTGCAGACGGTAATGCATACGTCTGTGAATGTGTACCTGAAGATTTTCGCAATAAAGTCATTGCTAAAAAACCATGTCCCTGCAGAACCTTGACGTCTACTGAGAACTTGGAACGTTGGGAGAGAATGTTAAATGGTGGCTACCTTGAAGGTCAAGCAGTTGTTCGAATTAAAACTGACCTTGAAAATCCTAATCCCGCTGTTAGGGATTGGCCAGCTCTACGCATAATAGATACTAAAAAATATCCCCATCCACGTGTTGGAAGCAAATACGTTGTTTGGCCACTCTATAACTTGGCTGCGGGTTTAGACGATCACCTTATGGGTATGACACATATCATACGAGGAAAAGAACATTACACCAACATGGTGCGCCAAAAATACATGTATCAACATCTTGGATGGCAGTATCCTGAGGCAATCCATTATGGTAGATTAAAAATTACAGGTGCATTCCTAAGCAAATCAAAAATAGTGCAAGGAATAAAAGAGGGCATTTATAGCGGATATGACGACCCACGTCTAGGTACATTTGCTGCATTACGTAAAAGAGGAATCACACCTGAAGCAATAAAGAAAATGATAATCGAAGTAGGCACAAAATCTAATGACGTCACATTAAGTTGGGAAAATCTTTACTCACATAATCGCAAAATCCTAGATGCAACAAGCAACCGCTATTTCTTCGTACCGACCCCAACCCAAATTACTGTAAAGTCAATACCTAAAACTTTTCATGTAAAATTACCTCTGCACCCTGAAAAACCAGACCGCGGGTATAGAGAATATGAAATAAAACCCATTAACGGAGACACCGTTGAATTATGGATTTCAAATAAAGACGCAGAAACTTTTGAACCGGAAAAAATTATCAGATTAATCGAGCTTTTTAACATCAAAATTAAAAAAGTTACAGCTGAAAACATTACTGCAGAGTTCATAAGCGAATCATATGAAGAAATTAGGAAAATTAAAGCTAAACTTATCCAGTGGGTACCTAAAGGTGCAGAGTATCAATGTCAAATAGTTTTACCAGATGCTTCTCTGGTTGAAGGTTATTGCGAAAATGAATGTAAGAAGTTAAAGCCAAATACAACTCTACAGTTTGAAAGATATGGATTTGTAAATATAAAAGAAGCAAGCAATAAGCTGATAGCTTATTATGCTCATAAGTAAGGGGAATGAAATGCGAAAACTCAATAAATTCATAATTTGGCCAGTATATTTTGACCAAGGTAAAACAAGAAAGGACGGACGCAGAGTTCCTAAGAATCAAGCCGTGATATCTCCAAAAATTGCTGAACTAAAAGAGGCGGCGGATAAACTTGGATTAAAGAACGAGGTTAATTTAGAAGCACATTTTCCCAAGACCCACTGGATTAAGAGCGGTATGTTACTAGTTGAGAAAAGAGATTCTAAAGAAGAAACGATAAGGGAAATTGCAGAGAAATTGATGAAAATTAAAAGTCAACAACTAACAGGAAATAGAAAATAGAAATATTTTAAAAAATTATGCTTTTTCTTTAGCTATCAAAACAGCGTTAACTAAACCGTCATTGCCTGGGCGACTAGTAACTTTAGCTAAACCCAAAGAAGTTTCAATTTCTGCACCCTTAGTTATTACACCCCGACGGTTATAATCAACATTTGCACCGTTACGTACTACACGAACAATTTCTGCTTTCTCTGTTTTTCCACTTTTAGGGTCAGTTACAGAAACAAATTTTTCAGTTAAAACCTTTACTTTCATGTTGCCGCCTAAACAACGTGCACTTTTTCTTTTAGGTGTTCCGAGAACTGTTTCAGCTGGATATCCGCCTGCTTCATACTTCTTTTTAGCACGATAAACGCGTTTTTTCCCGCCTGTGAGTTTTCTTTTGCGTAAACTGCTATGAGTGGACATATTCTACATTTCCTTGATTCGAGTAGTCACTAAAACTATAGATTTGAATATAAACATACCGTTTTAAGTGTCACTTTTTACTTAAAATAAAACCTTTTAATTATTCTTTGTCAGTATCGGAGGGTTTTTCATTATCTTGAGATTGGTCTTCTTTTAGGGCTTCGCCAAAAATTTTTCTCAAATCTCTTTTCAGTGTGGAAGTATCCTGAGTTAGACCAAAGTAATCTGCAAAATAGTCAGTTGTTTTAAGAGCTAAAGAACGGCCGCTTCTTTCCGTTACAATCAAACCCATATCTTTCAACATTTTAACGTGTCCGTAGGCATGTTGACCTCTAACTTGAACTACTCTCTTTTGAGAGATAGGCTGTCGATAAGCAATATATGAGAGGGTTTTTAGAGGACCAGCAGATAATAAGGGCCTATTTACTAGTTTCTTAATCAGAGGTGTAAACTCAGCTTTAACTTGAAGAACATAGCGTTGGTCTTTAAGGGCTAAAATTTCCAGAGCAGTATTTCTCGATTTATATTCTTGAACAAGAGTTTCAGTATAAGCTATGACACGTTTTTTGGAGCGACTGCCTATAACTTGGCAGAGTTCATTTATATCTAAAGGTCGACCTGCAACGTATAACGCAGCTTCAAGCAGCATTAAAATATGTATTTTACGTTCGTTTTCTTGAGGGTGCTCATCTTTAGGAGCTACCTTTTGTTCAGTTGGTTGATTTGAGTTTTTCAACGGTTATTTTCCCCACTGCTATGTAGAGTTCCTCTGTTTCTTCGTTTTGCCAAAGGCTAACTAAGCCGTCTTGTGCAAGGAACAATAGATAAATAAACATTCTAAGCGCTTCTATGCGAGTGGCGCCTTTAGAAAGGCTAGTGAAGTCTATTATTCCTTGTCCGTCAACTTTCTCGCAAAGTATAGCGTATAATTTATCAACTTCAAATTCAAGTTCCGCTATGAATTTGTCAAATTTAGGCAGTAAATCAGTTACCGCGGGTAAAACAGGGTGCTGTTCTACTGCATGAGTAAGGTTAAGTTGTTTTTCACCTTTCAAGACTTCATCTAAAACGTCAAGTAAGTGTTGTATTGTAGTAGAGGTTAATTCATGTCGCAATGGAAGAAACAATGGAGGGGGAACAAAATCTTTTGGGATTTTTGGTGGTGAAGGTGGGGGTTCCTGCAAAGTTAATAAAAGCTTAGATTTCATCAAATATATCAAAGCTGAAGAATCCAAAGCTACTCCTGAAGCACGGAAATCAACCTTTTGCGGAGAATTCTTCTCCATCTCTGTGAGAAAAGAACGCAGCAAGTAAGCTATGTTAACGTTCCAAGGAGTTAGCTTCTCAAGTTTACTTATCTCGAAGAGTATGTTCCATGGTGGACGAAGATAAAATGGTTTTCTCATAGGAGTTGTTGCTGCTGAAGACATCTATACAGCTACCTCCGGGGGAAATTTCGCTGTCACAACATTGGATATCCCATTGCGTTCATAAACACCGTACACCTTTTGTGCTTTGTTAACCATTTCCGGTCGAAGACTAATCACAATAAACTGGGTTTTTTCTGCCTCTTCTAAGAGAGTTTCAGCAAGTTTTGTAGTATGAAACGCATCTAAGTGTGCGTCAACTTCATCGAGAACATAGAAAGACGCGGGTGAAAACTCCTTTAGAGAAAATATGAAAGCCACTGCAGAAATTGAACGTTCACCACCACTTGCACCACTCACAACAATTGATGGTTTGTTTGGGAACTGAACAATCATTTCTATACCACCTGAAAAGGGTTCTTCAGGGGCCTCTAATTTTAGAGTAGCACTTCCTCCACCAGTCATCTTGGAGAAGTAAACTGTAAGACTAGCATTAATTTTTTCAAAAGCATTCATGAAAACTTTGCGTTTTTTAGCTTCAATTTCATCCATAAACGCTACTATAGCTTGTTTTTCACGTTCTAACTCATTTAGGCGAACTGAAAGTTCGCGGTAACGCGATATTTGATCAGAATAGTGTTGAGCCGCAAGTTGGTTGACACCGCCTATTCGCTCCATTTCAAACTGCATCATACGTATTGTTGTTTCTGCGTCTTGAACTTGTCGGGAATTTATTTCCAATGGCTGCTCATAACCGTATTCTTTAAGTTGTGTCTGAAGTTGTTGGAGACGAAGTTGAGAAGTTTCAAGATTGATGCGTAGTTGACTCAATAATCTATCTGCTTGCTCGTACTCAGAGTCAAGCATTCGCAGTTCAGAGTCGATGTTATCGATTTGTGAAGTGAATTTTTTGGATTCCTCACGTGCTGACAATACCGCACTAGAAAGTTCCACGCGCTTCTTTTCCAGCTCTTCAACCTCTTTTTTAATTGCATCTCGCTCAGATATCGCCTCGGATACCTCTTTTTGCAATTTTTCTTGTTGTTGTTCAACTTTTGTGAGCTGTATCTTTGTGTTCTTGTAACCTATTCTCAAAACCTGGTCAAATTGTGATTGATAAGTTGATATTTCCGTTTGAATAGAACCCAAACGCTGACGAAGTGTGTTTGCTTCTTCCCCAAATTTTTCTCTTTGAACCTCTAGCTCCTGAATATGACCTACATCAGTTTTCAATCTTAACTCTGTTATTTCTGAATGTAATTTTTTAAGAGAACTTTGAATAGAGTTACGTTCGTTACGATACATACTCATACGGCCTTTATAAGCCGCTGCTTCACGTTCAAGTTTTCCACCTTGCTTTTGGATATGGTGAATATTTAAATGAGTTCTCTTTACACTTCGTTTGACTCGGACTATTTCTCGATCTAAAGCAGCAATACCTTCAATAAGTCGGGTCATATCGATTTTAGCGCGTTCTAATTCGTCCTCTATTTCTGCAATATCGGTGCCTCTTTGAGTTAAATGAGTTCGAAGGGCTCTTACAGCTTCGTCAAGACTTTTTAGAGCATTTTCACTGGGAATTATAGTAGAAAAGTCGATGGGGGCTCTATAATAACCGCTTTCAAAAGCTCCTGGTTCATAAAGGTCACCACTAACAGTTACAACACGGTAACCCTGATTGGAAAGAGCAAAAGCAGTTTTATCATCTGAGGCAACGAGTGTATCGCCAAAAACGTAGTTTATCGCTAATTCAAAGCCGCCAGCATATTTAACAAAGTTTGAAAGAGGACCTAAAACACCTTCACGTGTAGGAGCGGGTTTATTTTTAAGGTTTATTGCACCTTGAAGCGGAATTATTTTAATTCTGCCCAATTTCATTCGTCTAAGCGTTTCGGTACAGGTAAAAGCTGTATCTGTATCTTTAACAATTAAAGAGTCAAGCCAACCCATCGCAGCTGCATTAACTGCTTTTTTAAAGGATTTATCAATTTTTAATAGGTTACGAAGACGACCGTGTATACCAGCTATAGCACCTACTTCACCCATCTCCTCGATACCACGGAGGGCTTTCTCTTCAGCTGCAATCGTTGCAGCGAGGTCACGTTGGGTAGCAAATTCGATTACAGCATCTTTAGCTGAACTTGCTATTTTTTCAGCTTCAGCAATTTCTTTTTGGACATTCTCTTTCTGCAATTTTTTTCGTTCAATTGTATTTTCAAGGTCTTTGAGTTGAGATTTCTGGTCACGTTGAACCTTTTCTAGTTCAGATAAAGATTTTTCTATTTCGACTTGACTTGAAATAAATTTTTCTTTCCTAACTACAAAACTCTTTATTCTGCCCAAACAAAGACGAAGTGCAGCTTTATCCTGTTTATACTCTGAACGTAAATAGGCTAGCCTTTTGACATGACTCTCTATTTGGGAGTCCAGCGCCTGTATTTTCTTATTATTTCCATCTAAACCTTCCCAAAGCTGAGCAGTCTCTTTAGCTAAAGCTTCATGTTGCGCCTGTTTCTCTTCAAGCTGAATTTTCAGTTTTTCATATTCACTACGAAATGACCTGATTTTCAAGCGGTTTTCTCTAATCTCATTTCTAAGATTCTCATGTTGAGATAGATTATTTTCTCTTACACGTTTCAAACTATCAAAAGTCGCCTGCTCAGAGTTAATTTTTGAATTTAACTCCGTAAGTTTAGATTTGAGTTCACCAATTTTAATCTGAACTTTAAGAATTTCTGAGCCGCCTTGTTCTAAACCTTCACCGCTTAATTTTCGCCAATCACCTTCAATTTCGCGGCGTTTATTTCTACGAAGGTCACGTTGGTCTTTTAATTTGTCAACACGTTCCTTCACCCTTTCAGCTTGCTGCGAATTTTCAGATATTTTTGCTTTTTGTTGAAGGATATCACTTGAAATTTTAATAGCCTGAAACTTTCGTGTTTCATTTTGGATAAAGTTGTATCTAAGAAGCTGATTTCTTTCTCGTTCTAAATCATCAAGGCGTTTCTGAACTTCATCAATTCTACCCATTGCAGTACGTATAGAAATATCTGCAGCACGCAATTTTTCTTCAGCTTCAGTTTTTTCTGAATCGTACTGCGCTATACCAATTAGGTCTTCAAGAATTTTTCTCCGTTCCATTGAAGTTAGGTCTGTTAATCGTGTAATTGTTCCTTGAGGGATAATGTTTTGACTTATTGTGCTTATTGCAGCCATCGATAGTGTCTCAGTCACTTGTGTACGGGACATTCTCCTTCCATTAAGTCGATAGATACTTTGCCCATTTCGGTAAACTTCACGTGAAACCGTAACTGTAGTAGTATCAACAGGCATTAAACCATCTGAGTTATCAAATTGTACGACAACTTTGGCCATTTTCGATTTTTCTTGACCGGCTTTTTCTGAACCATGAAAAATAAGTTTAGCAGAGTTTTCAGCTCTTAACCGTCTTGTGCTTAATTCGCCCAGTGAAAAAAGCAGAGCATCCATTATATTGGTTTTTCCACTCCCATTGGGTCCAGTTATGGCTGTGAACCCCTTATCTAGATTGACCTTAACTGTTTGGGGTCCAAAAGACTTAAAGCCTTTTAACTCGATTTTTTTTATATACGGCATTTAGTCTTTAACCTCATGGAAGCGAAGTATATTCATTTTTAACATGTCGTAAACATATGTATAAAAACTTATACTCATGTTACTACGTTTATACAGTAGGTGTGAAAGACTTAAAAAGTTAAGCATTCAGGAAACTTGGGTTTTTTGTCGAGGCATACCAGTAAGCCATTAACAGATAATTTAACGTATGTAATGCACACAGTTCGACGAATGATTTCTTGGTATCGTCTAACAGTAATGGCTAAAATCAGTTGAATGTGACACTTAATTAAGTAATCTAAAACACTTTAAGAAATGATAGTTCTATAAGTATAAGCACAAAGAATTGCAGGTTACATCAGAAACCAGATTTAAGCAAATTTAAGATACCCAATGTTTTTCAGATTCATGATAAATAAATCAGTTAATAACAAGCAGCTTTCAGAGAATTTTAAAATGTTTAAGCGAACACTAATTCCTTTTGTAAATTATTTAGTCGAACTATTTCAAAAAATAAACCGATAAGTTATTGTTAAAAGAAGTAGACAGTTATCAATCATTTTAAAAGCCCATAAAAGATTATAGTACTGCTTTTGTCTTTATACTCCTGATTACGATTGAATCTACACTCAGAATTAGAGATTCATAAGCTTTTACTTTAATACAAAGCTTAAGCACTATAATCGTATCACAACAGGTTTGGCGTAAAATGGAAATATCCGCCGAGATGAAGCCTTTGCCTAAGCCAAAAACTCACCATGAATTCGCAGGTATACTACTTGATTCGATAGATGAAGCTTTCGCAAGTCTCGGCGAAAACGTGAAAATATCTATTTACTTTCATCTCGAAACAAAATTTAGACTACCTAAAAAAGAAATTCCCAACAGAATTGAAGATTTCTCTGAAGCTCTTGAAAAAATTTTCGGTAGGGCTTCAAAACAACTTGAAATTCTGATAATGATACATCTGAATAAGAAGGTCAAGATTAACTATAAGTGGATTGGACCTAAATGGCTTATTCCAGAGTTAACTTTTGAAGAATACATGAAAATAGTTAAGCGTTCTATCGAAGATTCAGACAAAAATAAAATGCAGAGGCATAATTCTAAATGAACAAAAACCGAAATGAAGTGAATGGAGAATCACTCTCAAAGATATTAAATCTCATTAATAGTCCAGCGGTTGTTATAAGTTCATCAGGTTATGTTTTTGCTTCAAACAAATTATTTGAGAAATATTTAGGAATTAAAACAGAGGAGTTAAGTGGAACAAACCTTTTTGAACAAGGATTTTGGGAAAAAATAGAATCAAGAAGTAAAGAGGACATAAAATTAAGAGAGAATAAAAATGAAGTTTATGAAGTTGGACTAATGAGCAGAAGCGGTAAAGTTACATTATTTGAAGCGAAAACAGAAAAAATGGCCTATGAAGGCCAGATGCTTGAATTAATCGTTTTAAATGAAGCAATAGAAGAACACACACAAAATGAGTTACAAGAAAATTTCGTTAGAAAATATCCAGAAAATAAAGTGAGCGAAGACAGATTCTACAAAATAGCTAGTTCAATCAAAGATGCGTTGATTGTAATAAATCCAGAATCAAAAGTAACTTATTGGAATCCTGCAGCTGAAAAAACATTCGGATACACTATGGATGAAACAATAGGCAAAAAAATTCACGAATTAGTTGTGCCAAAATCAATGCCTAAAGAGGGAAAAAACAGTATTAAAGAAAGCTTGAAAACTTTTAGCGAAACTGGCATCGGATATTTTACAGTTGGAAATGTTGAAGTGGTTGGCCGACGTAAAGATGGAAGTGAATTCCCAGCTGAACTTTCAATTTCACCTGTTAATTTGGATGAACAGTGGAGTGCTATTGGAGTAGTAAAAGATATCAGTAATAGGAAGAAAGCTGAACAAAAATTGAGAGATGCAGAGCAACGTTATCACGCACTATTTAATCAATCACCTTTAGGAATTATTGTTGTAGACCCTGCTGATGCTTCACTTGTTGAATTTAATGAGACAGCACATATACAATTGGGATATTCCTATGAGGAGTTTGAAGCAACCAAGATTTTTGACATTGAAGCCAAAGAGACACCAGAAGAGATAGAAACACATCTAATCGAGATAGTAAAAAGTGGAGAGGCTGAATTTGAAACACAACAAAAAACAAAAGATGGCAAGATTAGAAATGTCATAGTTACCACTCGAGTGTTTAAATCAGCAGGGAAAACATTTCTGTATTGTATTCTGCATGATGTAACTGAAAGTAGGAAACTTCAAGATAAACTTGGAGAATACTCTCAGAAACTGGAGGAACTTGTCCAGAAAAGAACGGATGAACTAAAAAAGACGCAGGCAGAACTAGTTAAATCAGAAAGATTAGCAGCCATCGGTGAATTAGCCGGCATGATTGGGCATGATCTGCGAAATCCATTGTCAGGAATAAAAAACTCCGTGTATTTCATGAAAAAGAGAGGTACCGAATTACAGCCTAATCAAGCACAAGAAATGTTTGAGATAATCGAAAAATGTGTAGACTACTCGAACAGAATTATAAACGACCTTTTGGATTATTCAAGAGAACTAACATTAGATTTAGAAAATATTTCACTTAAAAAAGTGCTGAATGACGCAGTATTAATGGTATCTATTCCTGAAAAAATCAAGGTTGAAAATAAACTCGAAGATACAATAGTTTTAAAAGCTGACCCAAGCAAATTCAAAAGAGTTTTCATAAATCTCATTAAAAACGCTGTAGACGCTATGCCGAGCGGAGGTAAAATTACCGTTGAAAGCAAAGAGTTAAAGAGTTCCGTAGAAATTTCTTTTATAGATACAGGCACGGGTATAAGTGACAATATAATGCCGAAGTTATTTTCACCCTTGTTTACAACTAAAGCCAAAGGTATGGGCTTTGGGTTAGCTATATGTAAACGAATAATTGAAGCACATGGAGGTATAATAAAAGTTAAAACTGAAAAGGGAAAGGGAACAAAATTCACTTTAACAGTTCCAATTGAAAATAGCATTGAAAATGGAGGTGAAAAAGCTTGGATAAGAAACCAAGAATTCTCGTTGTCGACGACGATGAAACTATCAGAACAACTATGAAAGTTATACTTCAAGACGAAGGATACATAGTGGATTTAGCAGCCACAGGTAAGGAAGCAGTTCAAAAAACACAAGAAAACTCGTACAATCTAGCGTTATTAGACATTCGTTTACCGGACATAGAAGGAATAGAATTACTTAAACTGCTAAAGGATAATGTACCTAGAACACGAAAAATTATGGTAACAGGATACCCGTCTATGCAAAACGCGATTACAGCTCTAAACAAAAACGCAGATGCATATTTACTAAAACCGGTAGATGTGGAAAAACTATTGAAAACCGTTAAAGATCAATTGCAGGCACAAAAAGAGGAGCAAAAATTTAGCGAACAAAAAGTCGCCGAATTTATCGAGAGTCGAGTCAAAGAAATGTCGCCAAAAGACAGCTAAACTATTATCAGCCAATACCCTCTTCTATTTTCATAGTATTCTCTTTGAACAAACAATACTCTTAAGGGATACATGAGTTATTCGTAACATTAAAAGCAGTTAATCCAGTTGTTGGAAGAAAGATATAGTAGATACACATACAGTAGGATAGGAAAATATTAGGGATATAAAATGAGTTTTGGGAACTTAAAAGTTTTCACAGGCATTCAAGAGATGCTCATATTAGCGTTAATGTTAATTTCGATTTTGGCTCTTTTCTATTTAGATATTGAATTCACTTACAAAATAGGTATAATAGCAATTGTCTTCGTTATAATTGTGTTATCTACAATGGCAGCTCAATTATTGAGGATACAAAAAGAAAATATAAAATCATGATAATTTTTTGAATTTCACTTTAAATCTACTCTCCCCTATACCAAAACGTCGTTTTAATGATACTTTAAATAGACTTAACGAACGTAACTCTGATTTCGTATAGAACGGAGAATAATAGAATGCTTCAAAAATTAATAACTCATCCAATAAAGTCACAATTACATTTATCTTTAAACATGTCAGGTGTAGATTGCCTATTTTCAGGATTCACCCAAGGCGATTTTGCTGTTCTCTACGGTTCACCAGCAGTTACACCCCTAATGTCTCTACTATGTGTAAGAGCGCAGTTACCTACCCAACTTGGAGGTTTAAGCAGCAACGTTGTATTCATCGACGGAGGAAACACATTCAGAGAAAATAATATCATGCGTTTAGCTCAACTTCATCATCTAAATCCAACAGAAGCATGTCAACGAATAATTGTTTCAAAAGCTTTCACAGCTTACCAGTTAACTTCTTTAATAATGGAAAAACTAGAAGAGACTGTCGAGAAATACAATTCAAAAATAGTCATCATATCAGATATTTCTGGATTATTCTTGGATAGCCAAATTCCAAAAGAAGAAATAAAAGGAATATACAGTCAAATAGTAAGGTATCTTTCAAATTTCGCAAAAAAGAAACAAATAATAATTGTAGCTTCATGCCTGCCATATAGTGAAAATAAAAGAAACAAGGCACTCCAAGAAATAACAATTACAAAAGCTAACACAGTGCTGTCAGTTATTAAAACCCAATATACTAGCGAAATAAACTTGGAGAAACACCCAAGATTAATGTTAGGAACCGCAGAAATGCCATCCGAAAACATGACATTAACAAGTTTTATTAATTAAACAATAGAGAGTAATACCAAATAATCTAAACTCAAACAGATTAATAATATAGGCTTTTGAATAGCATAAAGTTATCTTAAACTAAACATAACAACCTAATCCACATCAATTTATAACCAGGTAAATCTCTATAGAGCAGTGTAAATTGAATTTTTGTAAGCTTAATTTTTTTCTCACTCAATTTAGAAATCTAAAGTGAAACATTACGAGAAGCTAAATAATATATAAGTCAAAAACAGAAAAAATAGCCAATAGCCAATTATGCGTATATTTATAAGATACAATTTTTCTGTTGAAATAAACTTGAGGAAAGTAAAATCATAGATATTATTTTCTATAAATCAACTATAATGTACAATCGACTGTAAAAAAAGAAATTAAAGAGTTAGTAGAAGTTACGGGCTTCTTTACGTTTCTCTGCCTCTTCATAAAAACGTAGAACTTCATCAATTATTTCTACGTTTGAAAGAAGCATACGCCTACAACAATATCGTTTTATCCCGAGGCTGTCAAGAACGTCACCTGCATTTTCACCAGTTTTGATTCGACGAGAAAATTCGTCCCATCGGTCTCCAACCAGTTTGCCGCAGGTGAAGCATCTTACGGGAATAATCACTTTATATTAACCTCCGATTACCTGTAACTCTTCTGTTCCTTTGCACGCGCACCAGATCCACCAACTTTCTTGGTTTCTTTAGTTCTGGAGTCTCCAGCGACCATGGTACGATCATATTCATTAAACACAGTTTTTAAATGAGTGCTCTTGGTCCATTTTAGTATACCATTAGCTATAGCCATACGTGCTGCTTCAGCTTGACCCATGTAACCTCCACCAGCGGTTTTAATATCCATGTCGAGCTGTTGCCATACATCGCCAGCCTGCAGTAGAGGTTCCATAATTTTGGATTTAGCTATGTCTGGTTCATAAATTTCTACTGGAGTTAAGTTTACCCTAATTCTACCTGCGCCTTGTTTTATTATGGCGCGGGCAACTGCGGTTTTACGTTTTCCACTAACAACAAGTACTTTCTTTGCGGGCATAATTATTCCATCCTGTTTCTCCAACCTATTTCCTTTGCCAATTCGGCAAGAGTAAAGTGAGGCCCTTTTAGATTTGCTACCTGGGCATCATCAAAAGAAATCATATTTTTATTTTTATATTCTTCAGGTATACCCATAAACACTTTTAGTCGTTTGTAGGCACTTTTACCTTTGGGTTGTTTGAAGGGTACCATACCACGTACGGTTTTACGTAGATAACGATCAGGTCTTCTATAGTGGAATGGTCCACGTTCAGGCGCACCTACATCTAAGAACTCTTTAGCTTCTGAGATTTTATTTTTCTTTTTTCCTGAGAAAACTGCTTTTTCAGCGTTGAGGATAACTACTTCTTCACCATTAAGCAATAATTTGGCAACTTTACTGCACATACGACCAATAATTTGGTCTTCAGCATTCACCAATGTAACTATGGGTTTAGTTATTTGCATATTTCATTCACCGAATAATTTTTATGTTCGATCCTTTAGGGTTTTTTGTCATTAACTCTTTGATTGTAACATATTTTGCTTTTACGTCATCTAATTTAGCCTTTGCAGCAGTTGAGACGTCAAAAGCAGCAACTGTAATACTGTGATTTAGAGTACCTGCCGCCAAGATTTTACCTGGAACAACAACAACGTCACTCTTTTCAGTGTGCCTGTTAATTTTGCTTAAATTCACAGCTACACGTTGGCTACGTGTTTTGCTTAGGCACTCGGCAACATCTAGCCATATTGGAGCGTTATTTTCTCTACTTTCTTTCCTAAGAAAAGCGATAAGTTCGATTAGTTGAGGGTTTGTTGTTTTAGTTTCTCTCATAGTTGTTCAGCCTTAATTAGTTCTTCAAATTCATTTAGTTGTTTGCCTAACAGTTTATAGGCTTCTTTGAGCACACGCTCGGGCGGAAGTGCACCGGTAGATTCAATATTCATTATGAAAACATTTTTTTCCCACTCAATTTTTAGAGGGGAAGGATTCTTTGGGCAGGCTTCAACACAATCCATACATAGTGTACAATCCAGGAGACTTCTAACAGACAATTTACCGTCTTTTACTGCGAAAACTCTCTTAGAACAGATATCTGCACATTTTGAACAGTTTTCACAGTCCTCTTCGGGAAGAGTAATTTTTGGATAGTATTTGTAAGCACACATTGAAACTGGCTGCCACTTAGCATGAACTTTACCTTTGCCTAGCCGAGCATAAGCTTCAAGTTTCAGCTTCTGGTTTTTAGCTAATTTAACAATTGGGATTGTATCTGATACTGGGATAATTTCCGGATTCTCCGAAACTATTTCACCAGAATATACTGTTCTAGTTGCATCCTTAGCTTCTGCATCCAAAGTTAAAGTTACCCGACATTGTTGACAGCCGAACTCACTTTGACATGGACATTCATCAGGAAGATTATAGGAAGCTAAATCAGTTTTTAATGGAGTAAGTCCGAGTCTATGGGCTATAATCTCATCTTGGAGTATAGAAGAGTTCTCGATCATAACAACTTCTTCAATCGCCATACAAGGAACTTCAGCAAGTGCTAAACGTCGTATAGCATTCATTAACGGTATATCCGCATCTTTGACGATTATGCGGAGGTTTGTATCGTTTTTTTCCAAGACTTCTATTTTCACTTGCTGGAACAACTCCAATAAATCACTAATATATTTGCGCGGTCAATAGAAAATACCAGTGCATTATTTCAATTTTTCTATTAAATATTGGAAGGTGCAGAATTATACTCTTCTGCCTCTTCGGCCTCCAGGCCTTCTTGTACCATCGTGGGGAATAGGCGTGACTTCTTCAATACGTTCAATTCTGAAACCGAATCTTGCTAATGCTCTGATTGCTGCTTGTGCACCAGGTCCAGGGGTTCTGGGACCTGCCCCTCCAGGTGCACGAACTTTAATGTGTACTGCAGTAACACCTTTGTCTCGTGCTATTTCAGCAGCACCTGTTGCCGCACGCATAGCAGCGTAAGGTGAAGATTCCATACGGTCAGCTTTTACAAACATACCACCTGTTGTACGAGCAATCGTTTCTGCGCCTGATATATCGGTTACATGAATCAAAGTATTATTGTATGAACTATAGATATGAACTATCGCCCACTTCTCGTTACGTTTATTGTTTGCACTCAAAATCTGCTTCCTCCACGTCCACCTCTGCGACCGCGACCAGGTTGCCTAATTTCTGGTTGTTTAGCTACAACACTTAAACCAACCCGTAGAGGATGTTCCTGTTGTGCGATAACACTTTCTGGTGAATACATCATTTTAGGTTCCTCATCACGCCTCACTAGATAACCAGGCACAGTTACTCTACGACCATCGATAGTTATGTGACCGTGTGTAATTAGTTGTCTTGCCTGGAAGCAAGTTCGCGCTAAACCTTTACGGAAAACTATAGTTTGCAGTCTTCGCTCTAAAATATCTTCGATAGTCAAGTCCAAAACATTATCTAGTACCGCTGTTTCCTGAAGAACACCCTTCTTTTTAAGTTGAGATAGAAGCTCGTTTTCCATTTTTGCTCGTTCTTCAGTTGTCTTGCTTATTAACGAACGAGCGATACCTCTAGCCTTAGTCAAAGTAGTTTTATGACGCCAAAGCTCATGTTTATTCCTCAATCCATACTGGCCTAGAAGTTTTAGTTCTTCTTGCAGAATGTCTTTACGCCAACGAAAACGTGGCGTATCAAACTTTTTACGTTGCTTTTTTGGATCTCCCAAACTTATTTACCTCCAGCTGGTGCAGCAGGCTTCTGACCGATTGTCTTCTTCTTAACACCCAGAGATTTGCCTGCGCGACCGGTAGTTTTGGTTCTTTGACCACGAACCTTCAAACTGTAAGCATGACGATATCCACGCCAAGATCTAATTTCTTTGGCGCCGTCTATATCAGTTTTAATTTTGAAAATAAGATCAGCGCTTAAAAGATGCATATCTTTTCCAGTATCACTGTCTTTTCGACGGTTAAACATCCAAGCAGGGATGCCATATTTAGCTGGATCTCTTATAACATCCTCTATTTTTGCAACATCTGACTCAGTCAACAAGCCAACACGCAAGTCAGGGTTTACGCCTGCCTTCTTGAGGACTGCGTTTGCGAGACTTGAATTGACCCCTTTAACCTGTGAGACTGCGTAAAAAGTCTTCAGGGTACCTTGAGCGTCTGTACCCATTATACGAACAATATAGCGGTATTCCTGTGACATGCTGAATTTTCATTCCATTTTTTAATTTGAAGCATATACGAAATGAGTCAGTATTTATTTAAACCTTCCTTTCCAAAAACGCTCATAAGCCGTTAACGAAAAATGTCTGTTGACGCATTCCACATCATAGAACTATCAACCACTTTAAGAGGACAAAAGAGCGTCCTTATACTTAAAAACTAACCTCACAGGTATAGCTTAAATATACATTTCAAATGCTCCAAAAACATCATAGTATACATCAAAACAAAAACACAAAAGTTATTGTTTTAAGCAAGAATAAAAAGGAAGTGGCGTTAATTGTTTAAAACAAGTTTAGTCACAAGTATAAAAGCCGATGTCTTTGCCTACACAAACACAGCTGGCAGTTAACCGTTAGCATCTTGAACCCCAATTGTTTTTTTTAGGAACCCTAAGGAAACTGTTCCAATTTTTATACGGTTCAAATATCTTATGAAAATACTTTCACCATTTCAGATGCATAGTATTTAATCCCGAAAGTTTTTAAAAAACTAAAGTTTGAACATTCACCATAGAATATATCCTGTGTATGGGTTAAAACCGTAAGTTAAAAACTGTCTAACATTGTCCAACCCAAAAAAGGGACTCCTAGTTTGTTGTTCTGAAAAATCACAAAAGACCTAATTTCACCTAATTTCATCAATTAAACGAAATTAACTCATAATTTTGGTAAAAAATAAACAAAAAAATTTAGCAACGCTTTATCTTAATAAACAGACAGAATAAAAACAAAAACAGAGAAACTTAGAATGTGTCTATAACTTCTAGTACATTTACAATCGAGTTTATCCATCTCAAATAAGAATTTAATGTTGCTCTCAAAGCTATTGTATCATCGGATTCAACAAGTAAAACAACGAATAACCCATCGTTTTCAAGTTTAACTCGGGCTCTTTTGGTCGGCGGTTTTTCGGTTTCAGGAGTTATTGCATTAAAAAGACTTCGGATTTGTTTTTCGGAAGAAAATTTTATTTTAATAGTAGCTTTTGAATTAATTGACATTTGAGGTACCTAGTGAAAATAACAGTGAACTAATAAGAATTACAATAAAAAGAAATAAGAATAAAAAGTTTAGTCGTTACTTTCTTCGTTTGCCGATTCTGCAGGCGTTGCTTCCGCAGTAGTCATTTGCCTTTCATCTATTGCCGCTTGCGCACTTTTGGCTGCACGTTTTGCAACAGTCCCAAGTTTGGTTACTGGTGTGTATGCTCCGCCCGCAAAAGTAAATTCACATTTACTGCATTTCCAAACGCCTACACTAACGCGTCTAACACGAACAAAGCCGCATTGAGAGCATCTATGGGGCTTCTTTAGTTCAGTAACAACTTTAACGTAACGTTTTCTTACTGTAGAGCCGTAGCGAGTTCCTAGACCGCGAGTTGGACCTACTTTCTTTGTCTTCGGCAACTTTTATTTCACCAGTTGAGTTTCTTGCGCAGTTCTACTGCTTTATCAAGAGCAATCTTTGAGGCTTCTAAAATCTGTTGTGGTGTAAAATAGCTATTGCCGCCCTTTTGGATGGCACATATGTTTCCGGCTTCATTACTGGCAAAAGTTATACGAGAGTCCATAACAGCTTCTTCTTCTAACCATGGATCAACTATCAAGTGATTGTTGATTTTTCCAATGGTAACTGTTATAGGGTGACTCTTCATGGGTAAAGGAGTGTAACCTTGTTTGATTTTTAAGTCACCGTCTTTAATTTCGTAGTTAGGCATCTTTGTATTCATTAATGCAGCCATTGCAGCTATTGCAGAGGCATCAATCAAGTTTCCATCGTGATTTAAGACATATACATCTACGAAAACAACAAAAACTTTCTTGCCACTCTCGATGCACAGTTTCTCAGTGTCAACTGCATGTGACTCTCTTATTCCTCTATCAACTACACGAGCAAGTTCAATACTATTTTCGTCTGGAGGGCCAGGTTCAAAGTTTGGTGAAGCTAAAGGAACAAGTTCTGCGTTTACAGTCATCACACCATCATCTGGAGTATCAGGAAAAGGTTCACCTGTTTCGACCTTTACTCCGACAAGGACCTCAGTTTTTCCTAGCAAAACACGCGCGGATCCTTCTGCTTTTTCGATTATTCCTTGTTCGATTTTAATTTCTCGGGTATCAAGTAAACCTCTATCGTCGAGGCGTTTACCATTTTCGATTAACTGTTCAATTTGCTTCAGTCTTACTTTTGTTACTAATGATGACATTTATTCGTCAACCTCTTTAACAACCATATATTTGGTTTTTAATGCTTCCTTCTGTATCTCATAGATTTTTTTACAGCCTTCCATTGCCATGTTCAAAGCTTTTTCGAACTCATTTGGTTTGAGAATACCATCCATTTGAAGTAAAGTTACGGCGTTTAAACTTGGCATATAAGCAACAGGAACATCAGCTAGACCCAGTTTGTCTTCAGCATCATAGAGGTCAAGAACAACTGTATCATCAACTTTTCCTGCAGCACATGCAACTACCAAATCACGCATTGGAACTCCAGCATCGGCTATTGCAAGCGCAGCTGCAGTTATTGCAGCACATCTTGTACCTCCATCAGCCTGTAATACTTCTACAAAAACATCGACACCCGTGCGTGGGTACAACTCTAGAAACAACGCCGGCTCAAGCGCTTCTTTTATAACTTTAGATAATTCAACTTCTCTCCTTGAAGGCGCAGGTGATTTTCGCTCCTGAACAGAGAAAGGCGCCATGTGGTATCTACACCTCAGAACCATACGGTCAGGTTGTGCCAGATGTTTAGGGTGCATCTCGCGTGGTCCAAAGGCTGCAGCTAAAATTTTGTTTTTACCATGTTCTATGTAGGCTGAGCCGTCAGCGTTTGATAAAACACCCACTTGAAGTTTAAGTGGGCGAAGTTCATCAGCTTTACGTCCATCACCACGGATTCCTTTTTTATCGATTAACTTTTCAGATTTTTCATTCATTGTTGTGTTTCCTCCACTTTAATTGGTTTCTTTTCTTTTAGCAATTGTGTAATGCGATCAGTTAGACCGCTAGTATGAGATTCTTCTTCAATCTTTCTGATAGACTCTATCGCAAGCTCTTCCTCTTCAAGAGTTTTACCAGTGACCAAGATAACGCCATTTAAGCCTAGAATAATTTGACAATTTGTTTCCTGTTTTATCATTGAAATCATTGAACCTTTACGGCCAATTATACGTGGTATCTTAGTGGGCGTCACTCTTAGAATTTGACCGCGTGTAATTTTTCCTAAACCAGGTTCTCCTACAGTAAGCTGTGGATCGTGAGCACGGTCATATGAAGCTATTTTGGCAACAATCAAATCGCCGGCAGTTAATACTGCAGATAACTCGTCATTTTGAGGCTTAAAAGGCCTGCTTAAAACGTCTGAAGCACGTAGGAGTGCAGTGTAGGGGGCATCAATGTCCACTGTCCAACCGTTGAATCCAACTTCGACGATTGTTCCGATAACTATGTCGCCTACCTTTGGCACATAAAAAGCCCGTAATGCAACGACGTTAACTTTTTTATTGTCGCTATCTACAAGTCCAATCCTTGAAGCGTAAATCTTGCCGTTTTCAATATATGTGTTTTCGCCAGGCAGATAGTCGCCTTCAGCGAGCAACTCTCCGGGCGTAACAAGCTGTTTTTTTTCAAAGAATGTTGGCATACAATCACCTAAATTTATTTTTAATTTTATTCCTTAAGAGATTATTTTCGCTTCTCCATTTCCTTTTGTCACGTCACCCAATTTGTTTAATAGTGAGGCATACGTACCAGCAGGCAATTCTAACTCACCGAACCATGAACCGTCACTACGCCATTCTTCGCGTTTAATTACACCGAATATTTTGATTGCACCATATGCTCTTGCAGCGTATTGGGTCGGGATTTTAATCGCGACTGTAATCTGCTCAACTTTTAAAGGCAGAATGGGTCGCAAGAGCTTAACTATATCCTTTGCTTGTTCCTCTACTGGTTTATAGGGATCAATGGAGTAGCGGATTTGATCCATAGCATTTTCTATCCGTAGAGGAGGGTGCGGTAAGTTTGTTTTTGGGTCGACGGCTTGTCGAGAAATAAAGTCTATTATTTGTCTTTTTTTATCTTCGACCATTTTTCTTCTTTGGTCTGTTGTAAGCTGAAGGGTTCCTTTTTTAAGTATTTCATCAGCAATTTTGAGCATGTCCGTCGTTTTAAAGATTTTTTCCATTGCTTCCTCTGATACTTTGGTTCCTTTGTTTGCATCAGAAAAAATTATTTCTGCGGCTAAAACTTCAGTTAAACCTGAAATTTTGCCGTTTCTGTAGTCTAATGCTTTTTGCGGTTTAATTAGAATTTCAAAATGTTGATTCTCTCTGGTTAAGCGTGCGACGGAGAACTTTTCAGATTCAGTCTTAATCCTTGGAATTCGACGTTCGCTCATTGGGTTGTCACTTGCTTGAACCCAGCTCTTTGATGTAGTCTTCCACTGTATTATCGTTAAGCATTTCTAATTTCTTTGTTGCTGTTGGAATAACCGCAATTTTTATTCTGGGTGGCAGCTGACGTGCTTCAAGCGCTTTTACTAAACATTTCACGGCTAATTTTATTGTGCCATCGAGTGTCAGGTCATCTTTGTATTCTTCTTTCAGAATGTTTAAGACTGTTTCTCTACCTGCACCTAATGCTGTAGCTTTATATCCGCGATAGGTTCCACTGGGGTGTGTTCCAAAAACACGAGGACCTGTTTTATCGACGCCTCCAAAAATTAGGGAAACACCGAAAGGTCGCACGCCTGCGTGTTGTGTGTACATTTGCTGAATATCACATATTTTCTTGGTTACAACTTCTACATCTATTGGTTCATCGTAGGTCAGTTTGTTGCTTTGAGCGTAAATACGTGCTTGATCTATTAGGACTCTGGCATCTGAACTTAAGCCGACTATTGCGGCGCCTATGTGATCATCTACCCTGAAGATTTTCCATGAGTAACCTGCTTCTTCAAGAACTTCGATGTTTTCTTCTGAACCAAGAACTAAACCGTCAGTTGTTTGAATTCCTAATATGGTGGCTCCGCGATTAACTAGTTCCATCGCGTATTCTACTTGAAATAGCCTACCATCAGGCGAGAATACAGTTATTGCACGGTCATATGCTCCTGGAGCTGCAAATACAGACATAATGTATTAACCTCACTTTAAACTATTCACTTTTCACAGACTCATATAATAACTACACTAAAAACCTTTCCTATAAAAGCGAAGAACGTAACCCAGTGGCATTCGTGTTCAGAATAAGCTTTGGATGTTATTAAAGGAGGGTGTTTTTTTAAAAAAAAAGATCATCAACTATCAAACGAGACATAGTAATTGACAGATTTAATCTCGTGAATCATTAAAATAGTGACCAAAAACTTGAACTTCATAATATCAATTAAAACATCAAATCAAAGATAACTACTGTTATCAGAAAAAATTTTAGCGTATAACTACAAAGTTAAATTGTTATGCAGTAAAACAAAAAAGTTGGTGAAATAGATTATTAAGAATCCTTTTTTATATTTAATTGATACTAAGTCTATTTTGAGGATTAAATTTGAATGAAGAAGCTGAGGTAACCATACACACGATTGGTTATTCTACACGAACACTTGAAGAGTTCATACAGATACTTCAAACCGTTGGCATTAACTTATTAGTGGATATCCGTGCTGCGCCACATAGCAAATATAATCCCCAATTCAACAAAGAAGCCCTTCCAGAGTATCTAAAACATTACAATATAAAATATTTTAATCTCCCTGAAATCGGGGGATTAAGGCACCCTAAAAAGGATAGCGTGAACCTTGCATTTAAAAGCGGAGGGTTCCGCGGTTACGCTGATTATATGCAAACAAGAGAGTTTACTGATAACTTGTTGAAAATCATTGCGTTAACAAAAAATAACAAAATAATCCTAATGTGTACAGAAGCTTTACCGGGGCGGTGTCATCGAATCTTGATTAGTGATGCACTTACTGCTAGGGGAATAAGGGTTTTACACATATTTAACAAAGATAATATTATAACCCATAGACTAAATGAGGCTGCTCATATAGAAGGTACAAAGGTAACATACCCACTATTCGTTAAAGATGTATCTCAGAGAAAATTGATTAATTTTTAAAGCAATCAATTTTGCTTTTTCATCTTAGCAATGAAGAAACCATTACAATTGTGAATATGGGGATATAATCTTTGACACTGAGTTAAACCACGTAGTCCAGGTACACCAATCTTAGGTGCTATATCGATTAAAGAAAATTCAGAGTGTTCTTTTAAGAATTGTTCTATTACGCCTTCATTTTCTTCCTCAGTTATACTACAAGTCGAATAGGTTAATACACCACCGTTTACTACTTTTCCTGCACAATTATCAATCATCTTTAGCTGGATTTTAACCATATTCTGAATTGAATTAGAACTAAGGCGCCACTTAGCTGAGGGCTGTTTTGCAAATACACCTGTGCTAGTACAAGGGGGGTCTAAAACGACTATGTCTGCTTGTTGATCAATTGGAATAGAGATACGTGTATCAGTTATTATTGGGGTACAAATTTTTGCACCCATACGTCTAGTTTCTTTTTGCCAAGTTTTCATTCTTTTTGACGAGAAATCTAATGAATAGATTGCCCCTTCGTTTTTCATGAGTTGTGCTAAAAAGGTTGTTTTAGCACCTGGTGCAGCACATATATCAAAAACTACATTCTTGGGCGCCGGATTTGCAGCTATTGCTGCAAAACAACTGGCTTTATCCTGTACATAGATGACACCTTCTTTAAGGATGGAAAATGTGTTTAAGGGTTTTTTCGATTCTAGAACCTGATAAGTGCAGTTCAACTGCTTTGTTTTTTCAAGTTTAAAACCTAACGCTTCAAGTTTACTAATGGTTTCGTCTTCTGCAGCCATTAAAGTGTTTACTCTAAGATAGTTAGGTGGAGGAATCAAACTAGCGTGTAAAAATTTTTCAGCTTCATTGGGTCCAAACAATTTAAAACAGTACTCTACAAACCAGGTTGGATTGTATGTTTCCAAACTGATTGCCTCAATTTCATTAACAGACTCCGTTATTGATGATAAAGAACAAGTAAGCAAGAAACCTAAGTATTGTTCAATTTCTCGCAAACTCTGCCAACCTAGAATGGATCGACCTAAATTAGCGATGTTTTCAGCTTCTATCAGATTAATTTTTTTGCAGTTCTTTACTACCCGAGTCTGGTAGACATATAATCTTAAAAAAGATTGGATACCGAGTGGGAAGTCACCGATTTTTTTTGGGTAAATTACAACGTTTACAACTTTGTCTATGAGGTTTTTTCTTCGGGTTGTTTCAACCACTAAACCATAAGCATAACGAATAACTTGAATGTTTTTTATGCCTAACTGTTTAATAGTTCTAATTAAGGCTGAACGTTCGTTAAGCCTACGCATTTCCATCCAACTTAAAGTCTCAATAGACAGGGTCCAAGCTTCCCGTAACAAATCTTTCACACGATTAAATCAAATGTATTGCTGGTAAATAAGGAGTTCAAGATTTAACAGAGAGATATCACATTGAAGTCTATGGTTTTGGTATTTGAATTATTTTTCAACTGCTATATTGATGATTGGTGGAGTGAAAAACTGGAAAACTACAACCCATATAGAATAGCGTAAGATAATGAAAAATACCTCATAACAGTTTCATTGTAATAAAATTAGAAAAAATTATTATTTTTGGTACAATTTTTCCGCCTTAAGCAAGCATATGTTGGATTCATTTCCAAAGTGAAATTAAATCAAATACACAAAAGAAAAAAATCATCAAGGAATTCTGGTTTATACATACTCAATGGATAACCTTTTGGATTCAAAAACAGTATATAAGTTATTAAAGATTTTTTTACGAATAACCCAATAATAATCAATTTTGCGTTAAACAATGAGATTAATAAGTAACTATGTTTTTGAGGAAGCCAATTAAAAAACTTCTTAGCGGTAAGTAAACATTTTAGTCTCAATTCACCAGTAGTGAAATAGGGTAATCAGAATTGGCGCGTACGTTATTGGATTATTGTATTAAAAATAAGATTGAAACTCCTCAAGAACAGGAGAAAAAAATTCAAAAACCGATTTCTGAGCCCTTAACAGAAGCAAAGCAGATAAATGAAACTTCAAAACGTAAAAAAAGACAAGTAAAGACTATTCCTCCAATAGCCCCAGATAACCTACCACCTTCATATTTTGTTTCAGCTTCATATGATGGCCGTCAAAAAAAGGCAGTAATCAAACTTTACGAACCTGAATCTGAGCAGATATACTTCTGGTATGATAATACAGGACATAAACCGTACTGTTTAACTAGCATACCCCAAAAGGAAATGGAAAAATTTGAACACGTTAAAAATCATGAAGGCTTTGATGCCTTTTTAAGTGAAAAAAAATATGACCCTCTAAATGATAAGTTAATTGATGTTACAAAGATTATAGCGAAAGACCCTTTAGCTATAGGTGGAAAACCGTCAGGCACAATTAGAGATATTATACCTGAAGAGTACCCTCGAATTTTCGGGGTTCAAATGAAAGATAATGAAGACAAAATTTGGGAGTCAAAAATCAAATATTATCAATCGTATGTTTATGATAGACAACTACTACCAGGCATGATATACGAGATTATAAACAATAAAATTGTTCCAGTTATTGTAGATTCAGCAACTGAGAATTTAAACAAAATACGGACAATCTTCAAAGACAGCACGGAAGAAGAAAAAGAGTTTGTAGAGATGTGGGCAGAACTCCTTGAGTATCCAGCACCACAATTTCGCAGAGCAGCTATAGACATAGAAGTATATTCACCTATTTCCTCGCGAGTACCTGACGCGCGTGAAGGAGCATATCCAGTAATCGCTTGTTCTGTTTATAGCTCAGATGGAGAAAAAAGAGTGTTAATACTTAAACGCGAAGGGGTAAGTGAAGGAGATTATCAGGCTACAGTAGGCATTGAAGTTGAATACTGCGAAACCGAAGAGGAATTATTGAGAAAAATTTTTGATGTACTCATTGATTATCCGTTCATTCTAACTTTCAACGGCGACGATTTTGACCTTAGGTACCTCGCTCATAGAGCCGCAAATTTGGGTTTTAATAAAAACAACGTGCCAATTGAAGTCGGCAGGAGGGTTTGTCTGCTACGTTATGGGATTCACATCGATCTCTATAAGTTCTTCTTTAATCGTTCAGTTCAGATTTATGCGTATAGTAACCGTTACAAAGATGTAAGCCTTGACGACGTGGGTAACGCACTCATTGGAACACCAAAAATCCAGCTTGACAAGAGTTTCGGTGACCTTTCTTACTCTGAATTAGCTGCTTATTGCTTACGAGACTCTGAAATAACCTACAAGCTAACCAGTTTTGAAAACGATTCAGCTATGAAACTAATCTTGGTACTGGCAAGAATCTCCAGCATGCCGATGGAAGATGTTAGCCGCCAAGGTGTTAGCCGATGGATACGTAATTTTATGCATCGAGAACATCGTAAACGTAATATGTTGATTCCAAACGCAGAAGATATTCTCACTAAGAAGGGCAAAACCAGTACTACTGCAGTAATTAAAGGTAAAAAATACAAAGGCGCTATCGTAGTTGAACCAACTCCAGGAGTTCATTTTAATGTAGCTGTTATGGATTTTCCAAGTCTATATCCATCCATAATAAAAGTCTGGAATTTAGGTTACCAATCTATACGATGTAACCATCCGGAATGTAGAGAAAACACGATTCCAGACACGCAACACTGGGTTTGTAAACAAAAAAGAGCGTTAGAAAGCCTACTTGTTGGAGCATTGAGAGATTTACGTGTTAGATGGTACAAGACCCGCTCTAAAGATAAAACACTTTCACCAGAGCTGAGAAGTTGGTATAGCATCGCCCAAGGAGCGTTAAAAGTTATTTTAAATGCAAGTTATGGAGTATTCGGTGCAGAAAGTTTTGACCTCTACTGCCCACCAGTTGCAGAAGCAACAGCAGCCATTGGCAGATACTCAATTACGCAAATACTAAAACACGCTGAAAAAGTGGGTATAAAAGTTCTATACGGTGACACCGACAGTCTTTTCCTTAAAAATCCGTCTAAAGAACAGATAGATGAAGTTATACGATACACTGAACATGAATTGAACATGGGCATTGATATGGAAAAAGTTTACAGATACGCTGTATTTAGCTCACGCAAAAAAAATTATCTAGGTGTATTAGAAAACGGTACAGTTGATGTTAAGGGTTTAACTGGAAAAAAGAAACATATCCCAGTATTCATTAAAGATGCATTCAATACTATGAAAGAAAGACTTGCTCAGGTCAAGAATCCTGAGGACTTCGAGAAAGCTCGAAAAGACATAGCAACTATAGTAAGAGAGAGGTACACAACTCTAAAACGTAGAGAATGGAAAGATAACAATGAAATCGCATTTCACGTTGTTTTAGGAGATAATTTAGATAAATATACCAAAACTACGCCTCAACACGTAAAAGCAGCGATGATTCTAAGGAAAAATGGAAAAGATCCAAGAGCAGGTGACCTCATCAGCTTTGTTAAGGTAATAAGTAAGGATCACGTGAAACCTGTTGAATTAGCATCAAGAAACGAAGTAGATGTCGACAAATATGTTGCATACTTGCATTCTACTTTTGATCAAGTACTGGATGCGTTGGGTCTTAATTTTGACGAGATTATTGGTTTAACTAGACTTGAAAGTTTTCTTGGCGGGTAGTAAAATCGAATTTAAAAAGATTTTTAGAGGAAAAATCAAGGTTTTGCGGAACTAACGTGATATTTAAAGACACAAAAAATTAGCAATATTCCTAAAATAGTTTGTAATTAAAGATTAATAATTGAGTAATTCACTTTGAGACTTCTGGTTTAATCCAAAGTTTTTTTGAATAGTGGTGCCTATACCAGTATTTTTTCTTTTTAATAATAAGTGTATCTATAGATAGTTACAGCTCAAAACGATAATATAAAAAAGTCTTAGAGCAAAAATTTTAACTCTTGATTTACAACGAATCTACTCAAGTCAATATTTGAATTAAAGCAGCTAACAGAGTAAAGAAAGCCATTATCAAGGCAATAATGAATACCACTTGCCGTTCAGTTAAAGGACGATGGTAAGTTATGATTGTAACCAAACTTTTTCTACTTTCTGAACAAAGTTTCTTGCCATCAAAATTGACAGCCGCCTTCTTATGCACAAAAAAAACTGAAAGCAGAATAATTGAAGAATTGAATATGTAAGGCAGAATGGAAACAAACAGATTGACTTTTTGGTCAGAAATAATTGCAAAAGCTGCTATAGTTATTCCTATTGCGAATGATCCTGCATTCCCAACAAAAATTTTACCTGCCAAATTAAGGTATGTTAAGATTAACCAGAAAAGTAATGGACCAATCATAAGATATGAAGATGGCGAGAAAACAATTAGACCCAAAATCACTATTGTTGGGCAAACAGTTTCTAATCCATTTAAACCACCCAACTGATTTACTGTGTTAGTAACTATCATAACTATCAATGGAATTATGATAAAAATATAGGCTTCTCCAAACTGTATGGTCCCTATAAATGGAATTGAAATTGAAGTTCTTAACGCCGGATTTTCTAATGCATAATACATTAGCGGTAAAGCAGCGATTAAGGGCATGAAGGCTTTATATCTCCATTTTAAATCCATAAAATCATCAAGTAACCCCATAAAACCACCGAACAGGATACAAACGGCTAAAGTTAAAGATGCAGAAACACCATTCACCATGGTGTCAATACCTAAAGTGAAAACTTTGTCTGAAAAATAAATTATGAAAAGATAAACAGTCGTAGCTATAACGTATAGAACACCTAAACCATTAGGGATTAAGGGGCGACCAACTTTGTGCTGGTCTGGAACCTTTGGAAACACTTCATCGCTTCCTAAATGATATGCTTATGGATTTGCAATATTATATGCATCCCAGTCAATCTCGTAGATTGCTACTATCGGGATTAAACCTCTATATGTGTATGGATCTACGTCTATGCCTGCAAAGTAAGCTTCTTTGAAGTATTTTGGTGCTGTTGCAGTATGGTCAGGAGTGATTGTATAGTTTCCTTGTGCAGATATGCGAGTAGCGTACTGTTGTTGAACGAAATTCATCAACATTTCTACAGTGCAGTTTAAGCCACGATTATTCCATTCCCACATACCAGTTTGTGTATTGGTTTGGCCGAAGGCAGTTTCGTCTGTCCAAGCTTCTCCTTCAGTTATGAAGCCATCATCTATGAATCTTTGTTTTTCTTGCCCAGAGATTCTTGCCATCCACACCCATTTTCCTTCATCACCATATCCTGCTGGGAATACTACAAAAGATATTCCCGAGGAGTCAGTTTGATAAACCTGCAGAACTGTGAATACAGCTATGAATTTAACGCGATCTTGCCCATATGAAGACAGCAGGGATAGTGACTGATTCTCATTAGCCATGAAGGCAAATCCGACATTTGCTATCTGAGTACTGTTGACTGTAGTGTTATCAGCTAAACTGGTTACATTTCCAAGATCAGACAACCAGTTTCCATAATCCCACCACATTACACAGACGTCTGTTGAACGAGCATTATTCTGTAGCCAATTAACTGCATCGAGCCATGCACCAACATTTGTATTTAGACTTGGTCCACCCAAAGGAATACTGGACCCACTTATTGCAGTAGGCACATACGCTGAAGATATTGCGCGGGGCATTCCTCCTGTTTGGGGCGAGAAAGCTAAAGAGGATACTAGAAGGATAAAGATGATTATTACTGCTAGACCACTGTATTCTTTACTTACTCTCATCAATTTACGCTTCGATTTAACAAAAGGTTTTGATGAATCCTTTAGCATAATGAAGAAGGGTTTAAGCAAACCCATTATTCCGATACCAGCTATTAGAGCAAACGCTGGGGCAAAGATTACTAGTAGACGCACCATTGAGGAAGCAAAATACAGAGAGGTTACAGCGAAAAGCAACAGGAATATGTTTCTGTTTGTTGGATTACGTAAAGTAAAGTAGAGACCGATTAAGAAGAATAGTATGCATATCCCAAGTTCAGTGTAGAGGTTACCCCATGCGGATATTCTCTGCTCAGCCACTGAATCCACAAGTGGAGAAGCTGCTCTAATGAATGGATTTAATACGGTGATAAATTTACCTGCAAGATCACCAAGCAAACCAGTAGCCCATAAGGCAATAAAACCTACTACAACCAAAACTAAAGCCGCTATGGTCATAGTCAACTTGCTTTTGGCGGATATATTATTCCTCAAAAGCTCTGCAACAACTAATACTATGAATACCGCTACAACTGGCAGAACTGCGCCTGAAATTAAATAGTTAAGTGATAAGTATGGAACCTGCATTCCGATGAACAATGCCAAGCCAAAGGTTATACTATAGTTAATGAGCAACCTTTGACTGTATCTTTTTAGAAGCACCAACACAAAAACAAATAGAACGGCTAATCCAATCACATAGTATGCTGCGCCCCAACCGGATATGAAATACGCTAAAGCCAGTCCGGCAATTACAGAATAAATTAAGGATGTTTTTAGTGAACGATTAGTATCTAATGAACGTAGAAATAGGAAAATGAATAAAACTAAACCAAGGACTCCAGGAACTTCTGTGTCAAAGAAACCTAAAGAGCTTCTCTGCAAAAATGAAGGCGCAAGAGCAAGGAATAATGCTGACAATAAACCCACTGCACGACCACCCATATCTTTACCGACGAGATATAGAATGAAGCATGAAACAGCAGCTATAAACGCTGGTAAGATAGCACAGAAAGTCATTAAATCAAATGTACCAAAAACAGAGATTATACTATAGAGTACAGCTGCAGTCATTGGCAAAGCAGGCAAAGAACTAGACATATCCAAACCCATAGGATACCATTTCTGCATATCAATCCAAGGTTCAGGGTAATATGGTGAAAGCAGACCATTGTCTAACATATGCCTAGTTATGCTCAATTGATAGTAGGGGTCAAACTCGTTAAGATATATCGTACCCTCAGCAAGGTTTTCCCAACGTAAAGGCAAAATACGTACTGTAAACGCAATAAACAGAATCAAAAATAACGCTGCATAAGCTATTATTGATCCGTGGCTAATCTGCAAATTAAACCTGCTGAAAATTGATGAACCATTGCTGAATCGTTCCTTAATTGTTTCCCCCACTTTAAGCCATCTCTCTTCCTTAGTGTATTTTTGGATTGTACTATTTTACACATTGGGGATTTATTTATTGCTTTCCAAAAGCACAATAAAATAGCCACTGGAGTCGAGGCAGATAACAGCCAACCGCAGGATTATATAATAAAAAAGTTTTTTAGAAAAGAAAAAACGGAATACATGTTCGTTAAAATCTTTTTAATACATATTTTTAAAAGGAGTAATCAACCAGTAAAAAATTCTGAAATCACAGCAGAAAAAGTGAGCATAAAAAACAAATCTAATTGAAAGACAAGGAAAATTAACGTTTAGATGCAGGTTTCACTTCAACATTAAGGGGTAACAAAGATAGCTTCCTACTACATTTTGGGCACTTTCCGCCGCATTCTTGGATAATTTCATCAGGCGGTTTAAGTTCAGGTCCTTCATATAAAACATGATTACAACCATGACAGGTAACACGTTGCGGCAATCCAAATCCCTCATAAGTTACATATTATGGCATATTTAATGATTGCTAAAAAAATTAAGCGTTAAATAGCGTACTCGACACTAAAAAGGTTTTAATTGACAATCCAGTCTGAATGCAAAGCGTGGGTTATAAACAGGTGCATAAATATACACTCATAATTACTGAAAAGCCCGATGCGGCAAAACAGATAGCGACGGCGTTGGATGAACAAGAAAAGCCGAAGAAGAAAATCAGTAAAGGTGTTCCATATTACACTGCATACAGAGAAGGATACATCTTAGTGGTTCCAGCATTAGGTCATCTCTACACTATAAAGAGCAACCAAAAAGGCATAAGGGACTACCCAGTTTTTGATTATAACTGGGCTCCAATACACCATACAAAAAAAGGCGCATATAATAGTTATAATTGGTTAAAGGCAATTTCTGAATTATCAAAAAACGCAGAGTCTTTTGTTGATGGATGCGACTATGATATTGAAGGTAGCATTATTGGATTTACAATATTAAAGTATGCATGCAACGGCAAACATGAAATTGCAAAAAGAATGAAATACTCAACTTTAACAAAAGAGGAGCTTAGAAAAGCCTACAAAAATTTGTTGCCTAAACTAGATTTTAAACTTATTGACGCAGGGTTAACACGTCATGAAATTGATTGGCTCTACGGTGTAAATCTATCTCGGGCACTCACTCAGGCATATGAAGTTAATAGCGGAAAATATTCAACTTTGAGTACGGGAAGAGTACAAGGGCCAACACTAAAATTTCTTGAACAACGAGAAAAAGATATTCAATGTTTTGTTCCTATTCCACGTTGGAAGTTAACTGCAGAAATTAGGATAAATGGAATACAACAAGCAGTTGATTACGAAAAAACAATTGAAGTTTTAACTGAAGCGAAAAAAATTAGAGATGAATGTAAAACCAGAAATGGCAAAATTGACCTTATTACAGTAAAAGAGTCTGTTCACGAACCACCTTTACCTTTTGATTTAAGTTCTATACAAAGTGAAGCATATAAAATCTTTAAGTATACACCAATGAGCACAGCTAACATTCTTCAGAGTCTATACTTGGATGCATTAATTTCTTATCCACGAACAAGTAGTCAAAAATTACCTGAGTCAATCGGTTATATAGATATCCTTAAAAAAATAGGTAAAGCACCAGTTTATGCTAAACACGTCGATGAACTGTTAAATAAAACATTTTTGAAACCTAATGAAGGAAAAAAAATTGACACTGCGCACCCAGCTATATACCCAACAGGAAATTCACCTCAAAAGTTGTTAGACTCAAAGCAAAGAAATCTTTTTGACCTAATTATTAAGCGGTTCTTAGCTACTTTTGGTGACCCCGCGATCAGACAAACCAAAACAGTATGGATTAACCTGAATGGTAAAAAATTCTTTTTTATTACTATAAAGACTCTAGTCGAAGGATGGTTCAGGTTTTATGAACCTTATGTAAAAATGAAGGAGGACACCCTACCAAATGTGTTGGAGGGGCAAACTGTGGATGTAAAAAGAATAGTTTTAAAGAGGTATTTTACTTGCCCTCCTCCGAGGTATAACCCGCGCAGTTTACTTTTGAAAATGGAAAACGAGGGAATAGGAACAAAGGCTACTAGAGCATCAACTATACAGATTCTGAATGAGCGCAAGTACATTAAAGGCTCGAATTTTTTAGAAATAAATGAATTGGGTTTTGTAATAAGTGAAGTACTTGAAAAATATTGCCCAATAATAGTTACTACTGAAATGACAAAAAGACTAGAAGAAAAAATGGATTCAATTCAAGAGGGAAAAAACACAAAACAAAATGTGTTAAATGACGCTATAGATATTCTGAAAACTATTACTACTGAGTTAAAAATGAATGAAACTAAAATAGGTGCACAATTAAACAAAACAGTTAAAGAAGCAAATCTAAGAGAGAAAATAATTTGTTCATGCCGTAATTGCCAAAGTGGAAAACTAATTATTTTACGTTCAAAGAAAACAGGGAAACGTTTTGTTGGCTGTACTAATTTTTTTGAGGGTAAATGCAATATTTCATACCCTCTTCCTCAAAAAGGAACCATAAAACCATTAAAAAATCAATGCAGAATCTGCGGCTCACCCACAATTTTAGTATATTTTAAAGATAGAAACTCTATGAGGTTGTGTTTAAATTTACATTGCCCACAAAAAGGAAAGAGAAACTGTGAAATGCAAAATTTGTAGCAGAGAAGCAATAGACAGAGATTTTTGTCAACTACATTTAAAAGCATATCAAAACATAAAAGTAACATACCAAAAGTGGAATAAAGCGTTAAGTGTGAATTGGCGCCAATATTTAGAGCATATTCAGAAAAATTCATTAACTGGAGAATGGGCTAAAGAAGTAGTAAAACACTTAATTGAGGAAGATAACAAAAATGTCTGGAAAAATAAAGAAGACATCTGAGAACATGTCATTTTCTCTTAGCCGATGGTTCCGCAGAATATCAACTAATGCACCATCAACAATGGCACTTACATTTGCAGGTATTTCTTATGCAATATTTCTGTTTGGCGGTGGATTGTATACTTTAATTAACAAACCTCTACCAGCTTTCTATGACGGAAGTAAATTTTACTTTCTGTATCCAGGCTTAAGCAGCCAATTTGGCGCAGATACTATAATATCAGTCGCATTATACGCAATCGGGTTTGCGGGTGTGCTAGCTTTGTATCAAAGCACCAAAAACGCAGCTAAACCAAGACAAGCGTATATGTTGCTTGTTGTTGGTGTAGCATTAATTCTTATGGCATACATATTCATTGAAGGCGCAATCTTGGCTAAGATGGGCTAAATATACCCCAATTACTTATAGTATAGTACCTAAAATTACCATGGATTCTTTTTTAATTTCATTTTATACGCTATGAAATTAGTGAATAGATGGATAGGTGGAGTAATCAGAAGAACGGTTACTGCAAGTTCCCAAGTTAAGCCTATCCACCCAAACATAGATAATGAAAAAGCGAAGATTATTGCGCCCACTACAAAATCAATTTGATCAACAACAGGAAGTAAACCGCCTGGTGCAATATTCAATCTTCTTTTGATGAATGCTCCAGTCAGGTCTCCAAGCAGAGCACCTAAAGGAATTAGTAAACTGAAGACTATAGGAAAATTATCAAACCCGAATAGAAAACCTTCAATTAAACCCACACAGAAACCTACACCCCACCCAAAGAAAAAGCCTCGGAAGGTTTTATTATTACCAAAAACACGTTTGCCATCTATAAAGTTCCGACCAAAATCCATGCGTGTTCCGCCACCTGCCAGTACAGGGGTGCCGTTAGCACAATATGCAGGAAAGATGAACTTCAGTGCTTCAATTACTAGGATAGCTATATCCATAATGTTTTAACCATCAATCAGTGGATTTGTGTATCTTTTATTCCGGATTCACATATTTGTATATAGCAGATACATCTTTGCTCAAATTGTTGAACTTTCTCTACAGTAACTTTCAGGGTATTAGGATACTCCGTAGGTTTAATAGAAAGAATATTGTCAGCCCAGAATTTCAGAACTCTAGTAGCCACAGGTCTAACACTCGACAATTGCTCACTGATAACACTTCTCACTTGACTGGTAATCACTAGAGGTATTTTAGTTATTTTTGTCGTTTGCGCCAAAAGTGCTAGTTGCCTGTTCAATTCGCGGTTAGCTTCAAAAGTTATACTTTTACTCTCTGCTGTTTTTACACTATACAAAGATGTAAATGTGTCAATAACCATTAAACCAACATTTGTTATGTATTCTTGAATATTATCGATAAGAAAAGTTTGTTCTTGAAAATTTTTAGGCTTAACCAAAACAATACGGTCAGCTATTGCATCAAAAAAAACGCCTGAAATTTGAGAGAGACGTTTTGCAGAAAAAGTATTATCGCAATCGATAAAAAGCACTTTTTTATTTTCAATGGCACAATTAACAGCTAATTGCATAGCCAGAGTTGTTTTTCCTGTTTCCGGTTCACCGTAAATTAATGTTATAGTCTGTGGTTTGATGCCTCCACCGATACAATCATCGATACATGAGCAACGTGTAGGAATTTGTGCCATAGTTTACACACATCAAACATTATTAACTGGAGATAATAATCAGTTGTGCACTTAAACGTATACTTAGGTTGCCTTATGAAAGAAAAAGTTGCTGTTGCAACAATTCAGGGAAAAGCATATTTCAAAATAGTGAATGCACTAAAAGAACAGAATATAGCCTTCAATAGTATAATTCCAGGAACTACAATACCTCCGAGAATAAAAATTGTCATCACCACTGAACAAGAAAAAGAAAAAGTGAAATTTAGAAAAGTTTTAACATTTAATGGAGAAACCGAACTGGATTGTTTAATTATTGAAGTTAAAAAACTACTTTTGGGTAAAGAAAGCTACGAGAAAATAATTGTAGGGATTGATCCAGGTGGAGCGATAGGATTAGTAGTTATGGCTGAAGGAAAAGTTATAGAGGAGGGCAACTGTTATTGCAACCACGAAGTTGTCAACGTAATTTTAAAGGTAATAAAAACAATTGATTTCTCTGTAACAAACGTCATTGTAAAAATAGGAAATGGTGTACCGGTTTATAAAGAACTGCTTAAAGAACTTGATAATAAACTGCCACCTCAAGTTGTTCTTGAAGTTGTTAGCGAAGCAGGAACCAGCTACCCAAAAAGAGAGCATACACAAAGCAGAAAAGTCAGACATATATCATCAGCGAAATGTATAGCTGGAAGAACTGGAAAAATAGTTGATAGAAATTGGGTAGTAAAAGACACTGATAAATGAGAAAAGGTAAGGACTAAAACAGCAGTGCTAGAAGGATAACAGACAATAATAGTCAGTTAATGGAAATAGCTTCAAAGTTTGTTGTTGAATTAATTAAGAATTCGTATTCTTTAAAATAAAGAATTTTTTATTGATGCTTTACTTTTTAATTAAGAAATTGAATTGTTGCAGAAACTAATCAGGCAATCTATAGTTGGAAAAACTACAGAAGTCACGAAGAAAAAGGTTAAAGCTGATTACTGAAGAATTCTCTAATTTCATTAGCTAAGATACCGTTCTGGTTGGGCAATGTTTTCATTCCATTAGTTACCCAAGAAGGTAAAAAGCTACGTGAGTAATTGGTTGCGAAACGTAAATCTAAAAACACTATCGCACCTTTATCATCTAACGTACGTATTGGTCTACCAGCCGCTTGGGCAGCCTTTTTCATTGCAGGCAAAATGTAGCCATACTCACGACCTTTATTGGAAAATCGGTTTTCATAGTAGTTAATTTGTGCTTTAACACGTGGAGTCGGTTCAGCATAGGGTACACCTACAATTACAACAGAATTCATCTGGTTACCTGGAAAATCAACACCTTCTGAAGTTCGACCGCCTTGAACTCCGAGAAATACTGCACCACCTTTATCTCCACAAGCCTTGAAATCGTGTACCAGTTTTTCGTTAGCTTTAGAGGTCATGCCACTTTTTTCGTAAAATAAAGGTTTTAATAATTGGCTTTCAAGCCCTTCTGAGAGTAGAGCGTTTAAAACTTGAAATGACGCAGCAAAAATACCTGTGTTTGTGGGAGTACTATTGACTACTTCATTGACACGTTCAATCATGGTCTGGTACATTTGAGAAGTTCTTTTGTCCATTGAAGTAGTTACTCCGAGACAGACAGCTGAGAATACATGTTCCTTTGGAAAGGGGGAGGGAGCAAGAAAATTGACTGTGCTTTCTGGGAGCCGATTTATGCGCGCGTAGGCTTCGAGTGGCTGAAGGGTTCCAGACATAATTACGTTGGCGTATGTAGATGAAAAAACAGGTTCGGTGATTTTTGCTGGGTCAAGTGCCACAATTTCAAGTTTGGCAGTTTTGTTGTTATCTTTAGTATAGTATTTACTTGCCACGTTAATGTATGACTCATCGTCTGCAGTTTCTAACCACTTTAAAAGGAATTCACCAACTGCGTTAACATACGATCGAGGGTTTTTGCCGTCGGCCAGAAGTGCTTTTTTTATTGCAGCACCAGCCTCGTGGATGTGTTCAAAAAAAGCTTGGGGTTTAGCGACATTTCCTTGCTTCTCTATAATGGTAATGATCTGGTTGGGCGAAATTATTTCTTCTTTGTTAATTTTGTCAGTTAATTTTTCAACTTCATCTCTGAAGAATCGCACAAATGCCTCAATATCTTTGTATCCGAACTTGTTTGCTTCTGATTCAGCAAGTTTCAGAACAAACAGAGAAATCATACTACTGGAAATATCTATGGCGGTCTCCGGCAGATTATGCGCTTCATCTACTACCAGTATGATTTTTTGTAATTCAGTTTCCAAGTTTTTAAGAAAAGCTGTACGTATCCCAGGATCAAAAACATATAGATAACTTAATGCGATTACTTTCGCATCTGGAACAGCGCCTTTAACAAGTTCATATGGACATACCTCTTTCTTTTTACATATCCGCAGTATTTCTGAGGCCATATAAGGGCGACTGGCTACTTGTTGTTGAAGTTGTAGATAATCGTAGGTTCGCTCGTCCACATTCACGTAATAGGGACATCTGCCTTTAGCTTTGAGTAACTCGCAGACTTCCATTAGAGATTTTGAGTCAAAAGCTCCGTTGGCTGCGAAAACATTGACACACATCTCGTTACGACCGCGAATTGAAATACCTGTAATTGGGCGACGTTTGTATATAGCACGTAATTCGTCTATTACACGGTCGTGTTGTCTATGAGTCCTTGCAACATATAGGATTTTAAGATTCTTCTTAACTGCTACAGGTAAACAAGCTGAAAGGGCGGAAATGGTTTTACCTAAACCGTTTGCACCTTCGATAAGCACTGATTTACGGTCGTTTACAGCCTTGTTAACTGTGGTTATAAAATCGTCTTGGTGAGGACGCACACTATTATATGGAAAATATTCGGTGACTTCAATTGGTAAGTTAACCATGTTGGATCCCCTGTTTACTTGATGGGCAATAAGTGCTGACTGGACATGGAACACAAAGAGGACGATGTGAACGGCAATATTTTCTGCCAAGAGCGATTAGAAGCAAATGGACAGATAGATAATCTTTTTCTTCGAAAAGGAATTGAAGATTAGACCTGATTTTTTCGTAATTACTTTTTTCAGGAGTTAAAACTAAACGTTTTGAAACACGAGCAACATGTGTATCTATGGGTATTGTTGGTTTGTTTGCAGAAAACAAAAGCACAACATCAGAGGTTTTTGGACCGACACCATCTATCTCCATAAGCTTTTCTCGTGCGTCATTAAGAGGTAAAGATAAAATTGAAGATATATTACCCTGATATTTCTCGAGAATTACCTTGGATGCGCTCTGTATAGTTTTGGTTTTGTTTTTATAGAGCCCACCAGTGTATAAACATTCTTCAATTTGGCTCTTTTCGGCTGTTGCAAGAACTTGAGGTGTTATTTGAAACCGTTTAGACAAGTTATCGAACGCTCTTTCAGTATTATCATCGTTTGTATTTTGAGATATTATCGTCATAATCAATGTTCTAAAGGGGTCCTGAGTAATTTTTACGAGTTCAGGCAAAGCTAAAGAGCATTTTAGCTTCTTCAGAATCATTGTTGCACGTTCACAAGGGTTTAACGTATGTCTTCATCCGCCTCTGAGAGTATCTTCAGAATTGCTATCAGCCTATAAATACAATCTTTATAGGAAAAACGAAAACCTATATCATCTCTAGATAAAAGATTGCCTAATTGAGTTTTTTATAAACCTTGAGCTTAACGGAATTAATATAATTATTCTCAGAAAATTTTAAGCCTTACACAGAAACATTTGCATTACAAGAATGAGAGTACATAAAATTCAAACTATCAAACACATTAAAAAACATCAGAGAAATATCGATAATTTTCAAAGAACAAGTTCAGGAGACACACAAGTTCCCGTATTAATTCATATGGAAGTAAATTCATAAAGTCAACATATAATGCTAAGAAGTAAGGCGGTAGTTATGCAACTCTCAGCCATAATGAAAGACATCAATCTCAGCCAACTTATGGTAATAATATTTCATACAGTATCAGGAATAATCTTATTGGCTTGTTTACCAGTTTTAGCCTTTCCACCGCATGTAGGATTGATAGGCATTATAAGCATTATAACTGCGTATAGCATACTTGCCAAACGTGTTTGGGCACCGTTCCTAGTTTTTTTCTTGTTGGTAACAAATACTAGTTTTGTAGTTTTCACGCTCTATTCAGCTGGTTTCAGCGATACAGTACTCACGTTTAGCATGCTCACTTTTGTATCCCTTACATGGATAATGACACTAATGTTTTACTTTAAAAAGAAGAAGCGTTACTAGCATAACCTCTAAAGAGGTAAACTTCAACTTCTTGGTCAATATCAATGTAATTTTTGTTTTCCGTTATTTCAATAAAGCCACAAGCTTCAATTAAAGCAGATAAATAGCCAGTTGTATCTATAGGATCAGCAATCAATCGGCAGTTTTTATCAAAAGAAAGTTTAACCATGATAAATTTTCTATGCCCTTTAGCGCTGAACATTCTTGAACCAGAGAGAGCTTTAACGGTCTTTATAACTGAAACAGGGCGTCCACCTAAACGCTGAACTAATGATTTTATGAACAAAACATACAACAATAATGCAACAGTCGGGTCTTCAGGTAAAAAGAAAACTGGTTTACCATCTACAAAACCGACGGCTGTAGTTTTTCCAGGTTTAATTGCGATTCCGTTAACTACTATTCCGGGCTTACCTAAAGCGTTAACGATTTCTGAATTATCTGAATTCCCACAAACAATAACTATGTCTGTCGAGTTTATCGCAGTTTTTAACATATGTAAAATTTGAAAATTGTCTTTTGGCATTACACCTAAATAAACAGGTTTTGCGCCGCTTTCTATAACAGCAGCAAATACATTATGTGATGCAACTTCACATGGTCTCACAGGGGAATAACTTGAAGCGAGTAGAAGTTCTTCATTACTTACCGACAGAACAGCGACCATGGGAAGCCGTTTAACTTTAACTTGATTCATTCTTAGAGAGGCTAAGACACCGATTTCAGATGCACCTAATAACTGTCCACTCTCAAAAATAACAGTATCTTTTCGTATATCTGAACCCTTTTTTTGGATGTTCTGATTACTTTCAGCTACACGAAATACGTTTAAGGTGTCGTCTTCACGTTCAATATCTTGTAAGCTTATGACAGCATCAGAGCCTTCTGGGATAACAGAGCCGAAAACAACTTCCACTGCTTCATCTTTTCCAATAGGCTGATTGAATGCTTCACCAAAACCTAAACAGCCAATAATTTTCAAAGTTACAGGTTCATTCTCATTTGCTCCGATTGTGTCTTCGGCTTTTATTGCATACCCAGTCACGGTTGACGTGTTATAGGGAGGAATTTCAAAAGACGAAATAATGTCCCTGCTTGAAACCCGATTGTAAACTTCTAACAATACAGATTCTTCTTCGCCTAAGGATGCGGGTTCAAAATTAGCATCGATTACTTTTTTAGCTTCCTCGAATGACAATAATTTCTTAAACACATTAAACCGTCCTTTTTCTTTATCACAGAATAAGTCAAACTAAGCCTAAAATGTTATTTAGTCTTATTTGGTTTTTTCATAGACAGCGACTTTAAAAAAGATTTAAGCTGTTCCTGTTGACCACAGATAACCAGTTTACCGTTTTGCTGTTGATTAACCTCCAACTTTTGTTGTTTAGCTAATTGGGTAATCTGTTTAGTTGATAATCCGTTTATTGGGTCGATTCTAATCCACTTGCAGAGCCTTGGAACACCAGTTACAAACTTATCTTCCTCAAAATTTGTTTTTTCAGAAACCTCAAACGCTGCATTCTCAATTCGCATTAACAATTCATCAACCCATTTAGAACCAAAAACTTTTTGGCCTTCTGTGACCAAGTAGGACTCCACAATGAATAGGTATTCTTCAGTTTTCTGCAATACTTCCCCGTGACTACCCTCAACAGAGGAAATTTTAAGCATAGATTTTGCAGTTCTCAAGTCATCTACGATTTTAGGAGAAAGGTTTACCCCTGTTTTTTTGAGTTCAAGCAACATGTCTTCAAGCAACTTCCAAGTTGCCAAGTTATGTCCCATAACATCTAACCTGTATCGTGTTTAAGAGGAAATGTTCAGTTTTTAAGGATTAATAGTAATAAATCATACGATACGTAATTAAATTTTAGAGGCTTTAATCGTTTTTGCTAAACGTGTATTTTTATCATTACTTTTAGGTTCTAAAAAGTCTTTAACCAAGTTGAATTGTCTCTTGTAAAGATGACAGTTTTTAGAATGGAAAACTAATTTTCCTGTTGTTAATCCCAAGTTTGTTCGCTCATTGATTTCAGTTACAAACGCTTCGTTGAACAGTTGAAGTCCTGCAATGTTAGCGGGCAACCCAGCAAATGCATCCCAACTACGGAAGTAACATGTTAGGTGCATTTTATTATCAACGATTTCTGTATCAATTATGCTTAAGCATGGAGGCTCATGTTTTTCTTTTGTTTTTGGGTCTTTTTTGTAGATATCTTCAGGTAATCTAATCACCATTGTAACTTGTCTATCATTTTGTTCTTTGACATAATTTTTTATAGCTTCCTCAACTTGATCCACGGGTTCACGGAGCCTACTTCCATAAGTGTAAATTTCCTCTTGTTTGCCTTCTCCACACCAGAGGTATGTTAAAGCATACCATTGGACATACTTCATGTCACAAGAAGCTTTATCACTTACAAGTGGACGATTTTCTGGGTGAGTTATTTCTATTGATAGATTGAGTTTTTTGGTTTCAGTTACTTCTGAGCCATAACCCACTGTAAATGGGTCTCCTTCGCGCCAAATATGGCCTAAAGTCTTAAACCATGCATCCGGGCAGTCAAACGCTGTTATTTTAACGTGCTTCATACAATGTTCTCTCTCACAAGATAATTTTGGTTATCCAAGAATATAAGATTGGTGTAGTTTATAGACAAATAACTTTTTAACGCTATTTTTTGGAAAAATTTTTTGAGAAAATATTGTTATGCGTGATATAATCGTGAAAACAACCCCGGTTTAGTGTTTTATAATTATGTTAACAGCTAGGTAAAAAGTGGTTTTTGCTAGATTGTTAAAAGGATATCAAACCTTATTTACAGAAAGTTTGCTAGGCTAATCAAGAGCCAAAACACCAATAGTGACTAAGAAAAAAATGACACAATAGACCTTAGTACTTATTATTTTACTGGTTTTTTGTGAAAATCTGTCCCGTGTTACTTGTTTCTTCAGATAGGTAATTTTCCTGATACTCGAAAGTTCACCAATCCACAAACGATATTTGTCATCATATCGTAATGTTTAAGGCGGTTTCTGAATTCATCCCCAAATACACGATATTTCTTTACTCTAGAGTTCGTATGTTCCACAACCACCCGTTCAGTCGCCAACGCCTTATTGAAAGCCTTCTGTTCATCTGAAAGCTCTTCCGCCTTTACGCCTATCTTGCCTCTGCCAGGATTTTTTCTCTTAAAAGGCAGCGTACAATTCAGTTTGGGAAAATCATCCTTAATTCCAAGATAGCCCAAATCCAGATCTAAACGAACCTGCTCTGGCAAACGCGGATGAGAGTGTTTATACAAGGTGTAATCATGCATGCTTCCTTTAACATGACTCGTCTTGTGGATTATCAGCCCCTGTTTATTAACGGTTAACTGTGTCTTAACGGTATGTTTCTTTCTTTTTCCGCTGTAATGAGTCCTGCGCTTACGCTTACTCTGTGGTCTTGGGATCTCCTGTTCAGTTGCATCTAGAAAAGCTTTGAAACCGGGGAACATTGCTTCAATCTCATCAACTGTCTGCAGTCGTCGTACCTTGTCATGCTCCAGTTTTGGTAGCGGCAGTACCTCACTAACCAGGGGTTCTAGTTTTCTTATGTTTTTGAGTACGCCGGTTTGGCTAACGCAGAAGAGGTAGCCTAGCAAGGTTGAGGATGGGTACATGTGGTAGTAGATTAGCAGCATTAGCAGGCGGTCTGTTAATGGCAAAACGAAGGGGTGGCCTGCGCCTACTGCTCTTTTTCTGTCTTTGCGTTGCGGTCTTTTTTGTTCGAATGCTGGGTATTTTGCTTTTATCTGGGAGTTTAGGGTCTCAAATTTTTGTGTTTGGAGTCCTGAAAAATTCCTGAAGTGCAGGGGATTCTTGAATAATACGACGTAATTTAGCATGTGATTAACCTAAAAGCCAAATATTGCGCTTATACGCTAATAAAAACTTCGATTCAGCCCTAAAACTCTAATTGAAACTAAGGTCTACTAATATTTAGATAGAGAATCACTACATGTGACTATCCTCCGCTCATTTAAATCAGAATGCAAACAAATGTGGAATGAGAAACTTATGAGAACATCCTCGGCCTTAGTCTGAAGTAGCTTTATCGCAATTGGTTAATAACATAAAAAAATGGAGGTTATTTTTAACTTATGGGAGTAAAGCAACCGCATCTAATCTTAAGTTCACACTATAACCATAATAGGGGTCATCATAGCCGACAACTGCTACATAATTGAATGCTCCGTTGTATGTGCCTACCCAGAGGTGAGCTTCGGGGTATGGATACATGAATCCTCCTCCGACGTAGTCCCAATTTGAACCATTGTTAGATACGTAGACATGTGTAAGGCTGTAGTATCCAGAGACCGAGTAAGCATCCAGGAAAATGTTTCCACCAGTGCTTGTGGGTAATTCTATACGATTATTATTGCACCGTCACCATGATTTGGGCCCCATATGCTCGCTGAGTGTTTATCGGGCGTGTTAGCTAGGTTTGAAGAGTCGGTTGGATATCCATAGTTTATCGGAAACGAGTCATAGTAGTTTGTAGCGTACTTGAGAGGGCCCATAGCCCAGTACCAAACGGAATTAACGACTACAACGTTAGTGCCTATGCCTTGAGGTATTCTGCCTGCCCAATCAGGATTTGATGGTTCATAGTAATAGTCAGAGTGACCAGTTCCAAGGGTTGTTGTAAAGGTTGGAACATTAGTTAGCTCCGAGTTTGTTGTGTATCCTTCCACACAACTTGCGGGAGAAAATGAGCCTCTTGGGTAATGAAGAAGCGTGGTCCCTGGAACATTATAGCTGTTAGACCAAGATGCTGAGTTAGTGTTGTCTACAATGTTGAAGTTAACGGTATTAGAGCCAGAAGTTGTAAACGAGAAGCTGTATGAGTGGTCAGGTGTATATGATATTGGTATGATATCTGATTGGAAATTACCGCCGTTCGGTGCACGATAAACCATCCACTGTACTACACCGTTATAACCGTAGTATATAGTGAATTGGAACCAAACGTAGTTATCGCTGGATGTACCGTAGGCTACATTCATTGGTTCATAAATAACCCAATCGTCAGGTTCCAAGTTTCCGATAGTATTGGATACAGCTGTGAATGCGCCGGTCATGTATGCAGGTAACTGAGTTCCTGATGCAGTAGCCCAAACATCAATAGAAAACTATGGGTTTGAGCTAGCGCGAGTATCCATTGTTAAGCTACCGTTTTCGTGTGTTATTAGGCGTGGTGTTGCTGTGGGCGTCTTAATGGCAGGTAAAGCGGTTTCATCTGAAGTTGGAGTGATAAACTTGCCAGTTGAGTTACTCTTAAGAGTACTGGTACTCAGATCACCAATCCTTGAAGACAAAATTCGAGGGGAAGTGCTTGGGTCTGGTAAGGAAAATACCTTGCCGTCTTTAGTTGTTATGATGCGTGGTGTTGCTGTCGGTATCTTGTCAGCAGGCAAAACGTTTTCATCAAAGTTGTAGGTATTGAACAGACCGATTGAATTATTCGTGAGCACGGCGTTAGTTCCACCATTGTCTGGAGTTAAAATTCTAGGGGTACCACCATTAGGTAGAGGGAATACTTTGCCATCTTCAGTTTCTATATTGCGTGCTGGGTTGTCCTGGAAGGTCTCCGCATTTATGGGTACACTAGAAAGCAATGCACAAACGATAATAAGGGATATGGCGAATCCTGCAATTATTGTTTTTTTCAATTTTTTATCTCCTGATTTTCAGTAAGGCAACCGATTTACTTAATACTATACTTCCGAACAATTGTACTACATGAGTAGAACAGATAATTATAAAACGGCTAAAACAACTGGACCTTCACGGAATTGGTACTATAATTTGAAAAGGTTCTAATTATGCCGTTTTAAAGAATTCCTTTAATCCATGTTTTCGCTGTTTCATAACAAAAGATGTAGGATAGTATAGCCGTTGATATAGTGAAGAAAAAATAGTCACCTGAAAGAGTAGCTGGTCTTAGAATAGTAAGTTCGACTATAAGGAATGCAACTGCAAGTATAGAATAGAATAGATACTTGGGAAATAGGAAACGACCGATTCTTACGCTGTTCTGTAGCAACACTTTGTTAATAACATAATCACTTCCTTGGCGTTTTACAAGACATGCATCTTCCAGTTTAGACAAATGATATACTGCTATTGAGGGGCTGCTAAGATTGAGACCTCTTTGAACTTCTCGGACACCTACAGGTCTGCCGATTTTTAGCATAAAGCGGTAAATTTCTAAAGTTGTCCCTTTCAGATTATCAGTGGATTCTTTACCACTCAATATAAATCCCGTCTTATCTTTTATCCAATAAATTTAATTAGTCTTTTCTATAGGAAAATGTACTAATTTAGTAGTACAGTTGTTCTGTAATATAGCATTAAATATGCATTTGAAAATACCCAATTGGGACTTGCCAAAGATGCAAATATCTGAAAAAATTAAAATCATGCTGGCTGTAATGTCTGCAATTATAGTGACCCTTACTTTAGTAGGATTGACCTATTTTATTTTTCCAAGCCAACGAGATACACCATTCCCGCCGCCAGGTCCCTATCCGACCCCGGCACCTCTTATTTCAAGCCAAACTTATGCCCTGCTTCTTATAGTAAGCTTTATAACAGCTATTGGAGCTACGGTTGTAATCCTGCTACTCATAAAATATACCAGACAGAGAATAGATAAGGGTATTAAAAGGCTAAACCATTGTTAAGCTATTGATTTTGACGAGCTTTTTAAGTGATAATAACGCTTTGAGAAGCGCAAATTCTCTTTTTGTTCGATTATTTTTTGGACGTAAACCTCCAAAAATGTAAGTGCACTTACTGCCCTCCCTTCATTATATTTATCTATAGATATTAGGCGTTATCATAGGAACGGAAAATTATTGCGTATTTCGCACCTAGAAATTGGTGCTAACTAGTGAAAACAGCGGAGGCTTGTATCGGTTAGAGCAGAAAAAGTAATTTCTTGCGTTGCGCATAATTGCGCCTAAGGTCGTATATATTTTTTGTTTGTTGGGGCTTTGGGACAAAACTATTTTGGGTTAATTCTTATGGCGTAGATATTGTGGAAAAGCGCGTTTGAGAAGAGCGCAATCTGTTGTCTGTCGTCTCTTTTCTGCCTGATAATTCTGCCAAACCTGCCCTTGTCAGCAGAAAACCCGCTCTCACACACATTTCTATGAAAATATTCCGACAAAAAATCAACCGGAGAAGCCATCATCTTAGTAAAAACATCAGCCCAAGCACCAATCCTTTTGATGTTCTTTTTAGGAATCAAAAACAGAGAAACTGACCTATCAAACATTCTAATGACCTTTCGTGTACTAAAGTACTTATCAAGACGCATTGACTTCACCGCTACCCCAACCCGGCTAATCATGGCGGTCGCTTTGGAGAAAGCATCCCACTCCGACAGCCTAAAAACGCCACAGCCAACATACATCCCAGTCGCAAGATCAATGAATGAAAAGAAATAAACGTATTTTTTACCATACTTTTTTGGGACACTTCAGTAGTGATTTTCAACACTGACAAAAATAACCTGTTCCATCGCCAGCATAGTCGCCGCTTGTTTTCTCATCTTTTAGCAGCAAAACAAACAAGTTATGAAGTGCTAGTTTGACTTCTGGGTCGCCATAGAGACGTTCTATGTACTTGTAGCTAACGTCAACTCCAAAGAGAGGCTGAAAATACTGCAGTGACTCCTCTGCGTTACGGTTAGATTTATTGAGAAACCTCACCAGTATGAAGAGGTTCACTTTCTTCTCCAGGTCAAGCTTGGGTGGCCTACCCATTTTCTGTTCTTCTCTGTTTATGGTTTCCACGGCTTGGTGGATGTATTCGGGGAGGCGATGAAGCCCCTCTTTGACTTGGGCTCTTCTGTGCTCCCACTCGGTGTAGGGGTAGGTACATTTTCTATCTTTGAAAGATTCTTTTGTTTCGTCAAGAACAGCTAGCATTTCTTTAGCGCTTTTGACCATCAGTTTCATGGTTAAAACTCTAAAGCGCAGGCTAGTTATAAGGTTATCATAGTCTTTTTTCGTGTGATTCTAGATAGAACACGCTGAAAGCTATTTACAAAGAGCAGCTATAGGATAGTACAGGCAACACGGTATACCAAACAATTGATTGCTTTCTAGATGCCCTGTCCTATTGTCATGTACACTTTGTTCTAGTGCATAGATTAATTACTTATTTTAGATAATGAGTAGTTTGGTGACTGGTTGAATGACGAAGAAGCTTTTCATCGTCTATACCCTCCCATGACCTCCAATTTGAGATTAACCCTTTCATAGTCTTAGCAGACAATGAGCAAGAAGCCAAACAGTTAGTCGAGAATAACAAGGAATACCAAGAAAAACAGATAAATGGTGCAGAAAACAAAACTAAATGCCACCTATACCCAAAAAATCTTGGGGATTAGCAAATCAAAGGAAAAAATAGCTCTAACGCAAGCAGATAATAGATAAATAATTTATAAAATAGGAAGTTTTGGATGGTTTAGTAGGGCATACCGCCCATACCACCCATTCCACCCATGCCGCCCATACCACCCATTCCACCTTGGGGCATTGGAGGCATCTTATCGCCGCCTTTGACACTAATCAAATCGTCGATTTTGAGGATCATATTTGTGGCTTCTGTCGCTGATTTTATGACTTGCTGTTTAACACGAAGTGGCTCAATAATCATCTTCTCGCACATATTAACAATTTTACCAGTGGATACATCGATGCCGAAGTATTTACCGTCTGGTTTTTCATGTTGTGAACGAAGTGCCACCATTATGTCGATTGGATCCAACCCTGCGTTTTCAGCGAGTGTAAGTGGAATTTCTTCAACTGCTTCTGCAAACGCTTCTATTGCTAATTGTTCTCTTCCACCGACTTGTACAGCATATGCTCTGAGGCCCTTTGATAGTTCAGCTTCAGGTGCACCGCCGCCTGCAACGATTTTACCGTCTTCTATTACGTTCCGAACAACACATAAACCATCATGTAGTGAACGTTCTGCTTCGTCAATCACGTTGTTTGATGCACCACGAATAACGATTGTAACCGCCTTGGGGTTTTGGCAATCACGGATATAGAGAAGTTTGTCATCACCAATTTTTACTTCTTCGACACGTTTAGCTTTGCCTAATACATCTGGATGTAAATCCTTGACGTTTGCCACTATTTTTCCGCCTGTTGCTCGCGAGAGTTTCTCCATGTCACTGCTGCTTACGCTTTTTACAGCTAATACACCAGCCTTACCTAGGAAGTGAAGCGCCATATCGTCAATGCCTTTTTCGCAGAAAATAACGTTTGCACCAGATTTAGTTACAGAAGTGACCATTTCTTTTAACATACGTTCTTCTTCGTCAAGGAACATCTGCATTTGATCGGGACTTTCAATGTTAATTTTTGCGTCGAACTCTGTTTTCTCAATTTCTAATTTAGCATTAAGCAGAGCAATTTTCGCGTCATCGACAAGTTTTGGCATACCTGAACTGGCTATTTCCTTGTCAAGCACCATTCCTTTAATTAATTCAGTTTCTTCTAGACTTTTTCCATGTTTCTTGACAATTTTGATTAAGTCTATATCTGCAACGTATTTTTCGCCGATTTTTTCTGAAACTTGTTTTACTGAATCAACGATTATTTTTGCGAAGTGGTCTTCTGCTACGTTAATGCTTTTGCTTGAGATAGAGGTGATAGCTACTTCTTTGAGTGTTTTTTCGTTATCAAAAGCAACAGGTAAAGCAATATTATTCAGAATTTCCTGAGCTTTTTCGCTTGCTTTCTTGTAGCCTTCAATAATCAGAGTCGGATGAATGTTTTTATCTAGTAGAGCCTCTGCTTTTGAGAGCAACTCTCCGGATAATATAACAGCGGTTGTTGTTCCATCTCCTACTTCGTTATCTTGCGCTTTGGCAACTTCAACAAGCATTTTTGCAGCTGGATGTTGAACGTCAAGTTCTTTCATGATGGTTGCTCCGTCGTTGGTTATCGCAACGTCGCCCATGCCGGTAACAAGCATTTTATCCATACCACACGGACCAAGGGTGGTTTTCACTGATTCAGCAACGATTTTTGCAGCCATAATGTTGTTCTTTAGAGCCTCGCGGCCAGTACTTCTGCCGGTACCTTCTTTTAATACGAGAACGGGAATATTTCCTCCACCTTGTGACATAATTTTCACCAATTTCTAAGTTTAAAGTACAAACTGGAGTTCAACAATCAAATATCTGAATATAAATTTTTCCCAGCACCAAAGCTATTAATGATAAAACTTGCTAGATAAACAGTATAGAAGTAAGCTTTAAGTTTTTTAACTAAATCTGTTTAAAATCTAACTCGCTTTTATTATCCTGTAACATGAGGCTTTTCGCAGTCTATTCATAACTGCTAAACCTAAACCTTCAGTAGATACGCTTTCTGCGAGTATTACATCAACTCCTTGAGAATCAACTTCACGCAACAAACTAAACAGGTTACTAGCAACAACTGACAAATTAAAGCGGCTTCCCAAAGATTTTATTACGTGACCAACATATGAAGAATAAGTTTCATCAGTAGCTAAAATTCCAACCGCCATATTTTTCGCTACATAATATTTTGATAATTCCTTAATTTTATTGACAACATCTTGGATGTTCCCCTCTACAAGAAGCACTTCAGCTTTTGGAGCATAATGCTTATGTTTCATTCCAGGTGAACTAATCTTATCTAGTGATAAATCACATTCTGCACTTACAAAAGGATGAAGTTCTAAATTACTCAATTCTTTCTTTAAAGCCTCAAAAGGTGTTCCACCAGGACGGAGAAGCACAGGTTTATCTCCACTTAAGTCAACTACTGTAGATTCAACGCCGATGCTGGTTGCTCCACCGTCAATAATGGCATCTATTCGCCCGTTCAGGTCTTCATATACATGTTGAGCAGTCGTTGGACTAGGTTTAGTTGCTAAATTTGCACTAGGCGCTGCAATAGGTCGTTGACTTTGTTTGATTATTTGGAGGGCGATTTTATGTTTAGGAATACGTATTGCTATCGTATCTAAACCAGCAACAGTAACATCAGGTATGTTCTTTGATCGTTTGAAAATTAGTGTAAGTGGACCAGGCCAAAACTTTCTCATCAGTAACTCAGCTTCTGGCGGCACCTCAGCTACTAATGGATAAATAGCTGACTTTTCTGCAATGTGAATAATCGGAGGGTTATCTAGAGGTCTATTCTTGGCGTTAAACAGCGCTAAAACTGCAGATGGATTCAACGCATCGGCGCCCAACCCATAGACTGTTTCTGTTGGAAAGGCAACTAAACCACCATTTTGAATTATGTTTGCTACAATCTGAATTTTTGATAAATCCGGATTTTCGGAATCAACCTTGATCATTAAAGTATCCACGTTAAAACATCCCACTTTTTAGAAAATAAAAATGAAGAAAACCTTCACCAAAACAATTGGAGACCATAGAATTCATCTTAAAAAGAAATTATATTGCAGTCGCTTCTTTTTGACTGTCACCCTTGATTAATTTATCTATTAGATACATAAAAAATTCTTGAGCGATAATCTCTCCAACCCTTTCTAAGTAAACAGAAACCATAGCGATTTTCCCAGTTTTAGAAGCAACGTACTCTGCAAACATACGAGCAGAAATAATGTTTTTATCACCCAACAACACTGAAGAAGTAACTTGACCAACAGGATCATGTTTTGGAACAGCAATTGCCAAGGTACCTAATTTATCTTCTTTTTCACTGAGCATAATCATTACTGAATTCTTAGATTCCACAAACACAGATAAGAAACGTGTATCTTGTTGTTGAACCTCTTCTTTTTTGACTTTAGCGCGTTCCAAATACTTCGCCTCTTATTGGTTTAGTATCTTTTAAGCTTAAAAAGACTTCACAAATTAAGCGTTTTTGGATTTAATACATATAGTTTATTGGAGTGGAAGCACGTCAGTTTGGATATTTAAAGTTGTTAAAAAATTCGAGTAATAGGAAATACACCACATTGATGTTACTCCTTAATATTGGAACAATTAGGGCATAAACTTAATTGTTAACCAAACGGACAATACAACTACGGGGTTAGTTGATGACAAAGTTGGGAATCAAAAAGTTCTTGATTCCAGTTTTCTTGATAATAATTTTAATAGGTTCTATAGTGGGGCTAAATAGTTACTATCTCAATACAACGCAAGAAGTAATAGACTCTAAACCTTATGTTGGAATAGCTTTTTGCGGTAAAACAACAGATGAAGCAAAAACCCAAATAGACAGAACAAAAAACTACACTAACCTCTTCATTTTAGATACAGGTAGAAGCGAACTCAGTAGAAACCAAACAGCAGTAATTGAAATCTGCAACTATGCAGTAGAATCTGGTTTAAACATTATAGTGAACTTGGGAATTACAAGTCCTTACGAAAATGATACCACAACTTGGTTTTGGGATCAACCGATGTCAGAGATAAAGAAAAATTGGACTGAACGCTGGGGAAATCAATTTTTAGGAGTATATTATAACGACGAACCAGGAGGCATACAACTGGATGGCTATTGGGTAGAGTTCTACGAACAACATTCAGATAATTTTTCAAAAGTTGAGCACCCAGCGATTAAATCACTTCAACAAATTTATCTCAAGATGCTTTATCATGCAGAAAATAAAATACTGCCTCAAGATTATGACTTGGAAGCAGATTTTTTTGTAAACTATGTCCTAAAAGAGGGGGACCCTGGACTTGCAGCATTAAATGCTGCTGGGATAACTACCTTCACATCTGACTATGGCCTTTATTGGTTTGATTATTTGGGCGGCTATGAGGTCTTGTTGGCTCAGTTAGGATGGAATGCAAGTGTAGCTCAACAGATAGCGTTAGTAAAAGGCGCAGCTCGACTTCAAGATAAAGAATGGGGTACAATAATAACTTGGAAGTATGGAGAACCCCCTTTCTTAGACAACGGAGAACAAATTTACAATCAAATGCTTAGTTCATACCAAGCGGGCGCCGACTACATAGTGATTTTTAATTATGCAACATTGGGAAACGAAAGCGCTCCAGCCATGGTAGAGGAACATTACCTTGCACTTGAAAGATTCTGGAAAGATATACACTACAAAAAACAGAGTAATTTGAGTACTCCTGAAGCTGTATTGATTTTGCCGAGTAATTATGGGTGGGGCATGCGTCATCATGACGACACTATTTGGGGTTTCTGGCCAAGTGACGATAAAACAGAACAAATTGGAACAGTGATGGGAAAACTTTTAGCAATTTATGGAGTAACATTGGATATAGTATATGAAGATGCGAGGTATCCAGTCTCAAAAATGGATTACAAACAGGTTTACTATTGGAATACTACAATTGTAAGATGATTGTAACAAAATTACCATGAGTTGGAAATGCTTAATTAAGAGCACATTCTATTGCTGGATACGGAAGGAATAAAAGTTGAGTGACGATCTATCCAAGTTACCGCCTAATGTTCAAGAAAGGCTTCTCCGACTTCAACAGTTACAACAAACCTTACAATCCATTCTAGCACAAAAACAACAAGTTGAAATGGAAAAAAATGAATTAGAACAAACACTATCTGAACTAACAAAAACAGCAGATGACGCAGTAATCTACAAAGCAATAGGTTCGCTTTTAGTAAAGTCAGAAAAGTCTAAAGTAACTGAAGATTTGAACGAGCGAAAATCATTGCTGGAAACTAGAAGTACTGTAATCGCTAGACAAGAAGAACGGGTCCGTAGCCAAGTTAAAGAAGCTCAAACTAAACTGCAAGAAGACCTTAGCCCAGTCTCAGGTCAACCTCTATCTTAGACAAGGTGTATGCTTGATGGTAGAGCTCGGATTTCCAGAGCTAACCACCGAGCAGATTGAATGTTTATGTAAGATTGCTGAAGAGACGTCACGCAGATTCATTTTATCTAAAGTAGCAAGTAAGGATATTGAACGCATGGATATCAGTGTTGAAGTGGAAGGATCAAAACCGGTAGATATTACAGTTGAAATTGACCTTCTTTTATCGAAGCAGAATAGGAATATTAACGAAGAACTTTTGGTTAAAGATGCTATTAATCAAGCTTATACAGCTATTGAAAACTTTTTGAGAAAGACAAAATGAGTTTAAAAGAAATAATTCAAATTATTAAAGAGCAAAAAGCTTCATTTGTGCTTTTACTATGCCATCGTAGTGCAGATGCTGACGCTATTTGTTCAGCATACGGTTTACAGGGATTACTGAAGCGTTTTCTTTCAGATGTTGTAATAGAAATCGGTTGCCCACAGGGAATCAATAAACCATCTAAGACGCTTCTAGAGCAAATGCCGATATCAGTCAATTTAAAACCCAATATAGAATCTGCGGAAGTAATCATTTTTTTAGATATGAATACAATTGAACAACTCGATGAGGTTGCAGATACAATAAAAAAATCGTCTGCACCAAAAATAATAATCGACCATCACGCACCAAACTCGGATACAACACAAATTTGTAAACTCTGTATGATAGATGATAAGGCTGCTGCAAATTGTGAATTGATATACAGACTATTTGATGAGGCAGAAGTTAGACCCAACCTTAATGAAGCCAAAGCTTTGTTTGTAGGTATAGCTTTTGATACAAGACATTTTGCTTTAGCTAACTCTCCAACTTTTGAGATAATTGCTAAATTAGTGGTTGAGGGTATAGATGCGCAGGAAACACTTGCACAATTTGCATTACCAATTGAAACCTCTGAAAGAGTTGCTAAACTTAAAGCATGTAAGAGGGCTAAGATAGTTAAGGTAGAAGGGTGGATAATCGCGCTATCCCATATAAGTGCATTTCAGGCGCAAGCAGCCAAGTCATTAGTGGATATAGGAGCGCATGTGTCAGCTGTTGCAGGTAAAAAGGATGAGAAAGTAGAGGTTAGCCTACGAAGTATACGGCAATTCAATGAAAAAGCAGGAGTACATCTAGGCTTGGATATTGCAGCGCCATTGGGGGAATACTTGCAAGGTGTAGGGGGAGGTCACGCTATGGCTGCAGGTGTGAGTGGAAAGGGTGAAATTCAGGAAACATTAAAACAATGCCTTGCACTTTTAAAACAGAAAATAAACAAAACTGAGTAGCTACGCTTAAATGAGGAAACACTCACGCTTAAAGTGAGTAGGCATAAAAGTCATGGCAATAATTGAAACAAAAAACCTCACTTACACCTACCCGGGTGCTTCAAAACCATCAATAGATGACGTTTCCATCAAGGTAGAAAAAGGCGAGTTCGTATTAATTACAGGCCCAAGCGGTTGTGGAAAGACCACTTTATGCCGATGCTTCAATGGTTTAGTACCACATTTCTATCAGGGTGAAATTAAGGGTGAAATCACGGTTGCAGGCATAAACACTTTGGATCACCATACTTACGAGATGGCAAAACATGTAGGTTTAGTTTTCCAAAATCCTGAGAACCAACTTTTCGCATTATCAATAGAGAAAGATGTAGCCTTTGGTTTGGAAAACATGGGAACAGCAAGAGAGGTAATGCGTAAAAAAGTAGATTTGGCATTAAATCAAACAGGCATATACGATATAAAAGAACGTTCACCTCATGAAATAAGCGGGGGACAACAACAGAGAGTGGCAATTGCCGCAGTCATCGCTATGTCCCCGGAGATAATAGTATTAGATGAGCCAACATCATTTTTAGATCCATTAAGCGCTGAAAAAATCTTTGACGTAATTTACAGGTTAAATAAAGAACAAGGAATAACAGTAATACTAGTTGAACATCGTCTAGATTTAACCGCGAAATACACAGATCACCTAATCGTTATGGATCGAGGAACAGTACGTTTAGAAGGTGACCCCAGAGAAATTTTGAGCTCAGAAGAAACAAAGCTAATGGGAGTAGGAATACCCAAAGCAACTCTTCTTTATCAGATGTTGAAGAAAGAAGGCCTCAAACTTGGTGATAAAACGCCTCTATCTTCAGAAGAATTAGCAGATGAGATAATGGAGGTTCTGTCTTCGAAATGATAGAGACAGAAAACATTCACTATTCCTACCCAAATAAAGTTGAAGCATTAAAAGGAGTCTCTTTAACTATCAAAGATGGAGAATTCGTAGCCATAATGGGGCAAAACGGTGCAGGTAAATCTACTTTTGTCAAACATTTCAATGGACTGCTAAAACCTTCAAGCGGAGCAGTAAAAATAGACGGAGTAGAAACAACAAAGTCTAGCGTTGCAGCTTTGGCTAGAAACGTAGGTTTTGTTTTTCAAAATCCGGATCACCAGCTTTTCAGCGAAACAGTTGAAGAAGAGATAGCATTTGCACTTAAAAACTTCGGTTTTGAACCTAAAGTTGTAGAAGAACGCGTAACGTGGGCGTTAAATCTTTTATCGTTAACGCAATACCGAAAAACCTCACCATTTCTGTTAAGCGGGGGAGAACGCAAACGTGTAGCATTGGCGTCTGTGTTAGCATGGAACCCTAAAACCCTAATTTTAGATGAACCAACGATAGGCCAAGATTATGAACAGAAAGAAAAGCTACGACAATTTATAATGCAAATGCAGACCCAAAAGAAAACAATTGTAACTGTTACTCATGACGTTGAATTCGTTGCTGAATGTAACCCTCGCGTAATATTAATGAAAGAAGGAAAAATAGTCGCTGATGGTATAGGACGAGAAATTCTCACTGACCCAGCTAAACTCGAGTTATCATCAATTGTCCTTCCGCAGATAGCCCAAGTATTCGCTAAACTTTCTGCCTTTGGTTTCCCTAAGGACATAATCGACATTTACGAGGCAAAAACCTTACTGCTACAAACAAAGGAGAGACATAGCAAATGAGTATTTTCGACGGCTTAAAATTCCGTAAAGTCGTCTCACCCATACATAATCTTGACCCTCGAATCAAATTTATTTATGTAATAGTCATTTTTATCGTTGCCATACTTTTCAATCAGATAATTCCACTTTTGATTTTGTTTTTTATGCAGTTGCCATTCGTGTTCTTGGCACACGTTCAAAAACAATGGATACGTTCACTAAGAGGAGCTGCTTTCTTAGCTACATTTATTTTCGTAGTGAACATTCTTACAACATACTTCATGTCAAACTATACTTTAACCGCAGTTAATGTCGAGTCAGCAGCAGCTATGACGTTACGGTTTGTTGTACTAGTCGAGTCTTTCTCAGTGTTTTTCCTAACAACCTCACCGGATCATTTAGGTTTAGCATTAGAACAGTCACGTATACCCTATGAGTTTGCGTTTGCATTTACAACTGCAGTACGTTTTGTGCCAGTCTTAGCTGAAGAAGCACAAACAATAATGGATGCACAAAAAGCACGTGGACTAGAACTGGAAA
>JAAZBP010000047.1 GCA_012513715.1 Thermoproteota archaeon
TTGCTTCTTTTTCGACTTTGCCCAAGTATATATGTATTGAATCTTTGATGTATCCTTCGTTCAGTTCACTTTCTCGGCGAACATCCAAGATTGTAATATCTTGTTTTGTGTCAATCCACTTTTTGAGTTCTTGAACTGTTATAGTGTTTAGTTTAGCTACTGGTAAAGCTTCTTTATACCAACTTTCTAAACCTTTAGCTAAATACCCCTCAACGTTATCGTAGCCAAGTCTATAGAGGCTTTTATTAGCAAAATCAAGTGATTCTATGTTCTCTGCTACAATCAGGATCGGTTTGTCATAAGGTAAAACCCATCCTGCGTTAGAAAGTCGGCTAGGCGGTAGACTGTAAGAATTTTTGATATGACCTCCTCCAAAGGATACCGGAGATCTTACATCCACTATGTAGGCGCCTTTCATTATTTTTTCTTTAAACTCAGATGGTTTTAGAGGACAAGGATTAGTTAACCTGCTATTCATAGGGGGACCGTTAAGATTGTATTCTTCCATTTTCTTGAAGTATGGTGGTGATTGGTGCCGTTCAGCAACTTTTGTTGCAATAAATTGTTGCTTGCTAAGTTTAAGCATTGGATTGGTTGCTTTTTCAATTCCTATCGTGCTTATTTCTCTTTCACTTATTTTTCCACCGCACACTGAACCTGTTCCATGTGCAGGAAAGACAATTACCTGATCACCAAGTGGTAATATTTTATCAAATATGCTACTATACATTTTTTCACTCATAGTCGGCGTATTTTCTGGTCCTAGGAAATCGGTTCTTCCAACATCTCCGACAAAGATTGTATCTCCTGTAAAAACCAGAATAGGTTGATTACTTGCTTCTGTGTCGATTACCCCGTAGCTAGAGCTGTCTGGGGAGTGTCCAGGTGTATGTAAAGCAATTATCTTTAATGCACCTATTACAAATTCCTGTTTATCGCTGATTGTTGAGCCATAGCCCCAATTTAAGTCAGGACCATGAAGTATTTGAGCTCCAGTCAATTTTGCAAGTTCTACAGAACCTATGACATAGTCTTCGTTTCTGTGAGTTTCAAAAACATATTTAATTTTAGCTTCCCATTTTTTTGAGGTTTCCACGTAGATATCGCAGTCTCTTCTAGGATCAATAACTGCTGCTTCGTTCTTGGAACTAACCATGTAGGATAAGTGTGCTACTATTTCGGATTTGAAAACTTGAAACTTCGTTTCAATCTCTCCCCATCAAATACTCTGATTTATTATCCATTGTTTTTGTAATATTTATTTTAGCCTTTTTCTTTTCTCAAATTCAATTAATGTTAATTCCTATCAGAATCACAAATCAGTTAAAATTTAATAGTTCTATGTGGATTACAAATTAAGTGATTTTAAAAAAGTATAGCTCTTTATTTACGGATTTATTTGTATCGCTACTTCATTTCTACGCATAAACCAAGGCGTAAACGGGCTATTATAACGCATAGAGAAAACTTTTCCTTCAGTTTCTAATTCTGCTCTAGCAACTTCTTCCAATAATTCTTTTGTTTTATTCTTAAACACTGAAGTTGACCAAATACCAGAAAAACGAAGTACTGCAACATTACGTTCAGGTAATTCTACAATTTTAACTCTGTCATCAATGGGTTGTGGAGTTGTTTTCAGAGTGTACCCTTCAGGCATAATGAAAGATAAAGAGTTAACCTCAGATAAAACTGGGCCAGTCATAGATATTTTTTCAGAAACCACAGGTGCTGTCATCTCAATACTGGATTTTTGTTTATTATTGCCAGATATAAATTTGAAAAGAATGTCGAAGCCATCATCAGCATAACCATCAACTTTAGCAATTATCAGAGGAGAATAATGTCTCACTTCTATTTTGCCGACTTTTTTAATAATTGAATACTTTGCTTCTTCAACCATAGTTTAATATTGAAAACAAGTTAGATATAATTATTCGCTTATAGATTTGCGCCACTTTTTTCATAGTCTTAAAGCTTATAAACAAAATTTTGCTGAATAGAATTAAACCTTGCATATTCTGATTTATGCGGGGAGGTTATTATATGAATTATGAAGAAAGACAGGAAATAATTTCTAAATCACCTATATCTTTTGGCTATCTAAAAAAGATCAACATCGCTGCTGGGTCACTTCATTTAGTGCAAGGACTAATAATGCTCTCTTTAGGTTTACTGATAAGCTGGAATCGAGACATCTACACCTTTTATCTTGACTTCAACATATTAAGCACAAATCCGTTTGCTTTTGAAGTAATTCCAAACCCACAAGTAGCTTTTACTCTCAGTTATTTAGGCGTAATATTAGCTTCTTTTCCTTTGATATCAGCTTTAGCGCATTTTATTATAGCTTTTCCAAAGAACAAAAAATACAACCAAAACCTATCAAAAGGAATGAACCCATACCGTTGGTATGAATATGCCTTCTCAAGTACTATAATGATACTTTTAATTTCCACTTTTGTAGGTGTTTGGGATCTATGGTCTCTAGTAATGATTGCAGTATTAAACGCTACAATGATTTTGTTTGGCCATTTAATGGAGAAAATAAATCAACATACCAAAAAAACAGATTGGTCATCCTACATATACGGGTGCCTATCAGGAATAACACCTTGGATAGTCTTGTATGCATATTTTATAGCTGCATTAGGTTCAGCTGAGACACAGCCTCCGACTTTTGTTTACTTAGCATTGCTGATCTATTTTGTTCTGTTTAATTCATTTGCAGTAAACATGGTTTTACAGTACAAGGGAGTTGGCAAATGGAAGGACTACCTATACGGAGAAAGAATGTACATAATACTTAGCTTTGTTGCAAAAACTTTCCTATCATGGATAGTATTTATAGGAATATTTGCGCCATTCTAAATTTAAAATACTCTTTCTTTTTTTTAAAAAAAATAAAAAAGGGTGAAGTTAATCTGCTTTATTTTCTTGCTTTACCATTTTTTTAGCGATTGTATATCCTATTGGGATAAGGATAATTCCGAATGCTACTGCAAATGCCCATGAAATGTTTGCTATTACATCAGTGACTCCTGGGAATGTTGCAAAGATTGCTCCGGCACCGATTATCAAGAAGATTGCGTATAGCATGAATTTTGCGTATCCAGCGACTTCTTTGAATTCTACGTGGTCGTCTGTTATTGATTTAATTAAGCCATCTGTTAGTGATATTCCTGCTCCGATTATTACAAAGCCAAGTATTAGTGGATAGACTGTGCTTCCTGATAGTAACATTGTGTCAAGGGCAAGCAACAGAATGAATGCAATCAAGCCGATGAATAGCAGGTTCTTTAGCATGTCTGCGATTTCGCCTTTGTTTTCTGGGAACATTGGGCGAATCATTTTGCCTATGAAGTTAGCTAAGAAATCAACGAACACTGTACCTAAGATGATTATCAAAATTCCGCCAAGTAGTCTAGGTAGATAGTCTGCTATTGTGGATAAGTAAGCACCGAATGTTCCACCGATATTCAAAATCTGTATAGCTAATACTATTGATAGTATTATGATGAATGCTTTTACAATGCCGCCGATTAGATTTGATAGATCTAAACCGGATGACTTGAATGTTCTGCCTACCATACTTTGGTCAAATGTTCTTTCGATGCCGACTTTTTCTACGATTTTGTTTACTGCCTTGCCAACTAGTGAGCCAACGAAATAGCCAATGATTAGTACAATGATTGCGGCGAGTATACCTGGAAGTGCGTTGATTATGGTTTCAAGCATATTTCCTAAAACTGCTAAGATATCAACCATTTTGGTTCTCTCACCCTTATTTCACTTCATATTCATATATAAGCTGTTTGTAAAAGCTATATTGTGTTTAGGGCTTTTGACTGTTTTTTTGTTTTCTAAATATTATGTTTGTATTGTTTTTTTAATGGCTAAATTATTTCTGTTTTTTAATTGTTTTTTTTGATTTTCTATTTTTTTGTTTAGTTCTGTAAAATGTCTATTTTTTACTGGTTTTGGGTTATTTAATAAGTTTGTGAAATGATAAAAAAAGAATAATTTATGTTATAAAATGATTGATGCCAGTTAAGATATATTGTATCGCAATTGCGGCTATGAGTAGTGCCATAACCCGTGCTATAACCAATGCGCCAGTCTTACCCAAAATTTTGTAGATGATATTAATAGAACGCAAAATAATCCAAGTAATTGACAGAACAATTATTACAGCTAAAATCGCGGAAACTATCCCATAAGTTTGAAGGTTAAACATGGTTGCAGTAATCGCTCCGGGACCAACAAGTAGCGGCATAGCAATAGGAACAGCACCCAAACTTTCAGTCGACTCAACGTTTTCATGTATGTTTCCCGAAACCAAAATCCTAATCGCAATTATGAGAAGCAGTATGCCACCAGCGACCTGAAAACTATAAATTGATAGCCCAAAAAGGACTAGAATCTCCTGTCCCAAGAAAGCAAAAATTAAAAGTAAAATAAAACTGACAAGAATGGCGATATTGTACACTTTCCTTCTTTGTGTAGGGTTAATTTTCTCGGTTAGACCCATGAAAACGGGTATGTTACCTAATGGATCGACAATTATGAAAAGCGCTATTATTGCTCTAATTAAATCTGCTATGAAATCAACCGTAGAAATCCCGACTTTTTCTACAATATAGTGAACATATTTCGATAAAAACATAATGGGAAAAAATTGAAAAACAAAGGAATCGAATTCATGATGACAAATAAAGTACTTTCTAAAGTACTAACAAAATGTAGATTCATTAGATTTAAAAAAAGAGTGGGACAGTATTTGATTTTATTCCAAACTCTTTTTTGCAGGTTCGATTTGAGCCTTATTGTTGATGCAGCCACCTAAGCGATGTTCTTGTTGCAGCAGATTCTTTGTGTCGCTTGAAATCTGCCGCCCACTGCTTTGGTGCTTCAACATTTGCAACAACAACTCAATGAAGTAAAGTCTTAATCACACACCAACCTATCTGCTGTTTGTGTCAGTGCGTATTAATGCTTCACTATATTTCCGCTAAAGCTTGCCCCAACCTGCAGCAGTCAATAAGGTACCAGCAATATAGTAAATATTGTGATATTTATGTTACAAATAATGATATTAATGCATCATTTAGGACAAATATGTTTTGAGAGTAAATAACAAAACAAATAAAACCCATATTAGTTTGCGCTTAAATTAAAAATGGTACGCGTGTGATTTAAAACTGTACGTCAATTAAATTCCCAAAAATTGAGCAAACAAAAATTATTACTCTATTATTCGTAGTGTCAATGTTGATCTAACATTATGTATTCTTCTTAACTTAAAAGTCACAAGTTCCTTTAGCTCTTTATCCGTTTCAGTTTTAACTTTCACTATAATATCGTATACGCCGTAAGAAATGCTTGCTTCAGCTATGTCTTCGATTTTTTTAATCTCATTTAGAACCTGCTCTTCAGAACCTGATTCAGTATTAAACAGTACATACGCGCTTGGCATAAACATCTCCTAAAGTAATTATCTTCAACATACCTTATGAATGTTCAGCTATTTAACTTAACCAAAAACAGACATTCACTCTGAAACACTCAGTTAACAACTTTTAGATTTCAGTAACTTTACATTTTGTTAAGTGTAACGGTTTTTTAGTATAGTTGATGTATGAAATGGTTTATTAAAAAAGGAAATATCTATTTTTTGCTGCAGAATCAACAGTATCGCTTTTTTGCTCAAAACATTTTTTTGCGTCAATAAAAAGGTATTTTGGATTCAATTTTGTCAATGTAAACATTTAGGGGTTAAGAAAAAAGGCGGTGTTTATTTTTTCTTTTCGTCTCCTTCGAGTTTTTCTCTGATACAACCAAATTGATTTATAAGTTCAGGTAAATGCGGCATCGCATCTGAAATGGCTTTAATTAACTCCTCAGTTCCTTGGTCATGGGAAATAAGTAGACAGATAACGTCATTGACAAAGGCGTCAAATTCTCCATTATATGGTGTAGTGACTTCTGTGAACTTTATTTGGGCAATCCGCTTAAGCATATTTGAAAAGAATACTGAATCCAAGATTTCAGATACGTTTTTTTCAGCTTCATCAGGGTATTCTATTGCAAGAATCTTTATTTTCAATTCTGACCATTTACTCCATCATATTGAAGATATTGTTTATTGATGAGTGCTTTCCCTGGAAAAGTAGCTAAAAAATAAGATGCAGTATTTTTTCCCAAGAAGAGTACCCATATACACTATTGTTCATTGGATTTATTTGCTTTTGCTAACCAAAGCCTGTGTCACTTATTCTTTTGAAAGTTGCTTAAGTCTTTAAGCTTATGCAGAATCTGCCTGTAACATGCTAAACTTGTAGATGTTCATTTTTAGGCTCTTGATTAAGTAAACATTTATACTTAAATTCAGGAATTTATTTTTAGGCTCAGTTATGCTCACATATTTTTTGAATCAAATGTTAAATTGACATGAAATTTAAACATGTTAAAATCAATAAAAAAGTGATTTCATATACTTAAATTAAAAATTAAACCCGTCGATTGTGCTAAA
>JAAZBP010000048.1 GCA_012513715.1 Thermoproteota archaeon
ACCCGAATTTCAGCATTCTTGCGAAATTCTTCAACACAAAGTAGCCCTGATCGTGCAACTTGAATCAAATCAGAAAGATACCTATTAAAGAATGGAAAATCACGATTTTGTTACACTTGCGTACTGTAATCAAGGGATAGCCTGCTTCCGTCCTGATGTTAGAAAAAAACCGTTATGTTATACCGTTTGGATGTTTCTCCATCACATCAATTGCGTAGGATTGGGCTTTGGAGGCAGTTGCAAACTCTGGTGAAACACATTTGCCATAAGCATCATCGATTTTTTTCCCGGCAAAAAGTGACACATGATAGGTTTGGCCGAACTGCTTTTTACAAATAGTCAAAGTTTGCCCTGTGTTTTCGTTAAGGTAGCCGCCTTCTTTGTTGAGCCTTCTCCAACCTTTAATCGTCTTCATCTTAGGTTTACCAAATTACTAATTTAATTTCAAAAATCCCCATACTAGGGAATCATAGAAAAGGCTATAAACTAACTTATTATTTCAACTGCTGTTCCTATTGCTTGACCTGGAACGCCATGTTTGAATGTTACTTCAACAATTCCATTTCTGCCATGCAAACCTGTTATTCGCCCTAAAAGGAATGTTGTTTGGTTTTTCCACTTCACCTTTTGACCTATCAGTTTCCCAGCTGACCCAGCGGAGTCAAAGCCTTCGAATTCAATTAAACATGTTTTTGAAGCCTGCGATTTAGGCCCGATTCTATAATTTGTTATTCTTCCATAAACTACTTTCTGAGACAAAATATTCACCAATAATAAACGGATATTTTAGGGACATGCTAGCTCTTAAAGGTAGTTCCACCAACATTGCTTAACGCTCATATCAGCCTGCTTTTCAATTGACAAAAACTAAATCCAACAATACTACGCATTAGTAAAGAGCAAATGACTATACAATTGGGGTAATAAGTACCCGGGTTTTTCGGTGTTAATAAGGAATTAAGTTGAAAAATTCTTCAAAAAATGACAAAACCAACAAGTGAAGAACTAAACAAAGAGGCATACAGAGCAGCAAATTTGACCCTAAACGTAAAGAGTCCCCACAAAAAAACAGGAGATTCAAACTTGAGGAAGTATCGAACTGAGCTTACTTGAACACTAAGGGCAAAAAAATAGTCGATGTCTTTTTGGATGGTAAAGTTTAAAGCATGAAAAAATGGGATGAATAAAAATTTAGAGCGGGCTATTATGTTGCGTCTAACCAGCACAAGAATCAGATGATTTAGTCTATAATTCTAAATCTGTTTAGTCAAGAAACCTTGACCAGAATTTTTTTATATACAAGCCCTTTTTCAAACTTGTTGAGTCTTAGAGATGAAAAATTTAGGAAAACTTGGTCTATTTTTAGCCATATTGACATTGTTAATTCAAGGGATAGCTATACAACAAGCTACTGCTCAACCGCTTTTGATTTCAATAAAAGCTGACGGAGCCGTTGAAGGAACCTCAGCGATTCAACGCAACGACGACCTCTACACGTTTACAAGCAACCTTGAGCAAGCATCAATCGTCATTGAAGCAAGCAATATTGTACTAGATGGAGCAGGCTTCAATCTTCAGGGTGAAATATACGCGGTAAACGGAAATAATGTTGAGATCAAGAACTTAAAAATAACATCTTCAGCAACTGCAATTCAAATCTATGGATCTAACTGCAAAATAACAAACAATGAAATTCAAGCTGATTATGGAGGTATCAGGATTAGAAACACAAACAATCACATCATATCGGGCAATAAAATAGACGCCAAAGTGGAAGCAGGTATCGCATTTGGTAATTCATCTTACAACACCATCACAGAAAACACCATTGACACAAGCATAATGGTAGGAGGTGTTGACTTAGTCTATTCAGACTATAACACTTTCTCAAGAAACACAATTCATTTTATCTCTTTATACAAGAGCTCCTACAACATTCTTGACGAAAACAACCTGCCCCAAGGCATTTCCATTAGGAATAAGTCAAATAATAACGAGATAACAGAAAACAGTATCATAGATTTCAATGAATTAACTGAAAAGAACTTCATGAGTAGCGGAAGCATCACAATCGAAAGAAGCGAAGGAAACCTTGTCTCTTCAAACACAATTGTAAACAGCGGCGGCATTTTTATCACAACATCCTCAAACAACGTATTTAGGAACAACGCAATAAGCACAACAGGAATAGGCTTTGAGGTTTCTGGAGATCCACAACCATCCTTGTCATCATTTATCAACGACATCGACGATTCAAACACAATAAATGGTAAAAAAATCTACTACCTCATTGACAAAAGCAATTTGAACATAACCCCTTCAACCTATCCAAACATAGGTTACTTGGCGCTGGTGAACTGTAAACAAATGACTGTTGAGAATAACCATCTGAACACACAGGGAATAATGCTTGCGTGGACAACAAACGCCCAAATCACTAAAAACGACCTTTCAAACAACCATGGCAAAGGCATTATTCTAAATTACGCTTCAAACAACCAAATTACACAAAACAACATCAACTCAAACAGCGAAGCGGGTATGCGCATATCATATTCAGACGACAATATTATTTCAGGTAACTACATAACCAAAAACCAAGAGGGGCTACTCCTCTATTATGCAAGCAACAACACAATTAAAGAAAACAAGATCGCAGACCAAGATACAGGCATCAGTCTCCATGGATCATCATCTAATCTGATTTGTCACAATAACTTTGTCAATAATACAAAACAGATCTACGATGTAGGTTGGCATGGAGTAAATCAACCTTTTCCGGGACTACCTCTACCCTCAGAAAACGTCTGGGATAATGGTTACCAAACAGGAGGCAACTATTGGGAGGACTATTCAGATAAATATCCAGACGCTAAAGAAAGTGATAATTCAGGCATATGGGATACTCCATACATGATAGATGAATCAAACAAAGATAACTACCCACTCATTGAACCATACATAATAAATCTAAACGTCCCTGAGGTATCAACGCCTTTACCCTCCCCTGAAGAAAGAACAACCGAAGAACCAACTCTAATAATAATTATTGCCTTAATAGTTGTAGTTGTTTTTTTCAGCTTAGGTTTTATCGTTTACCTTAAAAGACGAAAGAATAACCAATAAAACAATCATAGACAATACTTCGTTTAGCAACCTCGACCGCTTTTCTAAGCGTAGCCTTAAAAAAATAAAGCTTTACATCATGTTTGCAACGTAATCGTGTTTAGGCTCTCAAACTGGTAATCGAGATTTTGTAAATTATTGTTTTTGTTTCCAGTCTTCTTGAAGTTTTTCAGCTAGGTTACCATCTTCCAAGATTACTGGTCCATGGTAACTGCAGTTTCTGCAATCCCACATTGACCAAAACTGAGGCATACCCTGCGCCCAAAAAACATCCGTTGACCCGCATCTTGGACAATACTTCACTGAAAACAGTTTACTTTTTTTCTTTTTATTTGGTTCCTCAGTCAATGCTGCGCACCTTAATCTTTCAGGTAATAAGAGTATATTGATTTAATTTACTGATTAATTTTTTCTTTATTTTTTGCATTTATATAATTTGGGCGGTAAATTATGTTTGGTGTGTGTATTGCTTAGCCTGAAACGTTTATGGCACAAATTATTTACTCATGATAATAAAAAGAGAAGAAAAAAGAAGTCAAGAACAAACTCTTCAAGTGCCTACAATACACTTCCATACTTTTACCCAACCGAACAAGTCAACAACATAAACAGATTAAAGAAAAAGAAGAAATATTGATAAAAAAACTAAATCCCAAATTTTGTTCAAAGCCGATAGATTAAGATTTTTCTTTACAATTGATTTTTTGGAGCTCAAAATAGGCCAACCGCTGCGTTCCATTTTGACCTATCAATCCAAAGTTATCTGGCTCCCAAGAATTATCTTCAAGTGAGTACCAAAACATATGAGTAACTTTTCCCTGAAAGAAGTCATAAGCATCAGATAGATACTGTGCTTGAATCGTTTCACCTTCTTGATTTTCAGGGCACCCAGTTTCTGTTACCCAAAATTCAAGATTGGGGAAAAGCATCTTATAATAAGAAAGCGATTCAGAATAGTTTTCCCAAGTTGAAATATTGTTGTATTTGCCCCAAGGATACGCGTGTACTGAGATGGCATCACCGTAATTTTGGATACCTTTTGCCGCAAGTTGTTTTGCAAACTCTTTATCTACATCAAGATGGGGATCGCCGCCTGACCATAAATTGAGACCGCCAAAGAGCACTATGTCTGCTTCTGGGTCATATTCTCGTATTATTGAATAAGCTGTTTGAGTCATAGAATAGTAGAAGTCAACAATTTGACTCATATTCTGTTGGAGTATTGAACCGTTTTCGTCCACAAGTTTTAGGTTACATAAAGCGAGAGTAA
>JAAZBP010000049.1 GCA_012513715.1 Thermoproteota archaeon
AATTCTGGTACTGACGGTTTAGGTATAGTTTGAGCAGATGCAGATTCAACCATAATCATGCTTGAGAGTACAAAGATTGCTACCATACCCAAAGCACAGGTTCTATACATACCAGCCACACCAACATCTGATTAAAAACTTGACAATTAAAGCGTTTTTGTATAGGTTTCTTGACTAAGCCTTGTCAAGGTTTCTTGACAGAGAAGTGTCGTCGGGGTTGGGACTTGAACACCTAGGTGGAGATGTCACCTGTAAAAACCAACTTTTTTTACTTACTCAACACAGAGGTTTTTTGATACCTGACTGCCCAATATTCAGCCGCTATAAAAGAATAGAAAAAGGATAAGTCCTAATAGGCGGAACCTGCAAAAACCAGAGGGATACAGGAGACATTTATTTTAATTAATATCAGGTTACTTTAGTTCTTTTATTGACTCATTAGCATTATTGAGTTCTTTCTTTTTGCTCTCTTGATAGTTAGTCACGTTAACTGATAATTGAGAATCTTCAAGACCTAATATTTTAGCTGCGGCAATAGCTGCGCCTTCAGGCTCAATTGTTACAACCGACCCGATTCCGCTGGGCACCCTGAGTGAGGAGTAAATATCTGCGCCACCAAACTTTTCACTGTAAGGGGGACAAGCAATAACCGGTTTAGCTGTGTTCGCATCAACAAATGCGCTAAGAGCGTTAGAACGACCTGCAACTGTCACGTAAACAATTTTTTTGTCTTCAAATTCCTTTATGATCTCAAGTACTTTTTCAGGAGTTTTATGTGCTGAAGCAACACGGAACTCGTAGGTGACGCTTAAGAGTTTTAGGTATTTTGCTATTTCACGCGAAAAATCCAGATCACGTTCTGAACCCATTAAGATAACTGCCTTGCCAACCATAACTACTTTCACAGTATACGGTAAATAATAACTCGCTAATTAAGTTTAAAAAGGCATAACAAAAAAATCGAACCTTACGAATAATATGAATTAGCATAATAGTCGACTAAATCACTGCTAAAACAATATTATCAATTGCATCTATTTAAGAGTCGTAAAGTACAAATGATCACTCTAAAAGTGAACAGACGCTATTAACATCAATGTAAAATAATTTTGAAATCAAAAATTTTATGAGTAATATCACACCAGAAACGCGCATCTAAGAATTCATCAGAAAGTTAGTCAACAAATCTAAACTAAGTTTAGTCAAGAAACCTGAACAAAAAAGCATTTAAACGAAGTATCTTAAAAGGTTGGTTGTGCCCAAAATGGCAAAGTACACACCAATAATAATCATAACTATTCTAATAGGGGCAACTGTTATTTTACCGGATACAACTGTTTTTGCTGAAACTCAAGCTGGAGACTACTGGGTATCTAAATCACCAATACCTACTGAGAATCCTGCACTAGTAATAGCTACAACCGTAAATGGAAAAATATATGCAATCGGAGATCAAACACAAACATACGACCCAAAATTAGACACATGGACCACAAAAGCAGCTATGCCAACATCAAGAACAGCAAATTTCGGCACAGCTGTTGTAGAAAATAAAATCTACTGCATAGGCGGCGGATCATCGGGTCTAAACGAGGTTTATGACACACACACTAACACTTGGACTACCAAGGCATCTATACCTACACCAAGAAAAATTGTAGACACACATGTAATTGACAACAAAATCTATGTAATAGGCGGAGAAATTGATGCTTTAACTATCAGTACCGCAAATGAAGCCTATAATCCTGCAACAGATGTGTGGGGGACCAAAGCTTCTCTACCCACACCGCGTATGACACTTTGTACTCACGTAGTTGACGGCAAAATCTATGTGATAGGCGGAAGAGACGCCTACATTCCTGGCACCTACAGGTATAGTAAAGTTTTTGACACAAACGAAGTCTATGACCCCAAAACTGACACTTGGACTACACTAACGCCTATGCCTGTTGCTGATGAAGGGTATCTTTCTGCAGTGATTGACAACAAAATTTATGTGTTCTGTAAAAACGTAACCTGCATCTATGATACTGCAACTGACAGCTGGAGTTTAGGCGCAGCTATTCCCACTTACCAGTTTGGCAGGGCTGTGGCTACCAGTGGTGTTTGTGCTCCAAAAAAAATCTATGTAATAGGAGGCTACATCAATTCTGGTTCAAGTTCAAATCCAAATTCACGTGTTACTAATATAACTCAAGTGTATGACCCTATACTGGATGATTGGAGTTTAGGTGCTGAGATGCTTACGGCCAGGACTGCGTTTAGTGTTGTGGCTGTTGATGATGCTTTTTATGCTTTAGGTGGTGCGGGTATATTTGGGAATATTCTTTCTTCGTATAAAAATGTCAATGAGGTGTATTATCCTGGTGGTTATGGTACCTCTGACCCCACTTATATTCCACCCACACCTACACCCACTTCAACACCAAACACACAACCAGATGGTATTCAAGTGGAGCTAATCTTGATTTTATGTGTGTTGATTATTGCGACGGTCGTAGTAGTTTTTGGATATATCTTTAAAAGAAAACAATGTGGGCGTGTCCGATAATGCAATTTTGTTTCCAATTAACGTAGCAATAACTGCCACCGCTTCTGTTCAACACCAATACATAAACAACGATTATTTATATCTAATTCAAAAAAAAACACTTCAAAAGAGTGTTTTGCTAATTTATTTGCATAAAAATAGCAAAATTTTATAAACTAGAAAAGAAATATTCGGGGTTACCTTTCAAGTTTGTAACTGTTTTATCGCATCGTATTCAAACTTGAAGAGAAAACAAAAAGAGACAAAAAAATGAAAAAAATACGTACGGCAATATACTCTTTTTTACTTGTGTTATCCTTCATTTTTTCGGCACTAACGATTCCACTATCCACTGGATACGATCTAGGAGTCCATGATGCCAGCGTTTTTTATAGCACTCAATACCTTATGCAACCTACTGAATTGGATGAAATTCACTATGCGCTCCAACAAGTTAGAAATATGTTTAGTCAACAACAAATCATATACTTTCTTCCTACGAGCCCCCCCTTCCCCCTTTACGCTGAGCCAGTTTATGGTCACTTAGAAAACTTTGAGGCACAAACTACTCTTAGTCTATTAACGAGTCAAATTGTAGATTGCGAGGTCAATCATGAGTTTTCAACAGTTTTCTATTATGGACATCAAAATATGCGAGGTGTCGGTCTTCCTTGGCCAGAACGGAGTTACGGTTTTGTGGAACAGGCTGCTCCAGACGCTGATCCTGAAACAGTTGGCACTATTTGGGATTCAGATATCTATTATGCACCAACCGTTGACAACCATCACTTTATTTTTCTATGGACATGTAATAGCGGGAATACCGCTGGCTCTTTAGATCCTCTACATGGAATGCCCATAAGCTGGACTAGACAAAATCTTAGTACAGACGGCTATCATGACCCTGATGAAAGTTCATATTGTTTTATTAGTTTCCAGAACCATTCAGCTACATTCATCGAAAACTTGGGAGTACCTAACCAGATATACAAGTATTGGATGGTATTCTTTTACTACTATGCTCTTCAACTCCAATATTCAATAAACGATGCCTTAGATTATGCATCATATGCAGTAGGCTATGACGGGGGATGGAGTGATCCTGACAATAGGCTTTCAGGGGATGGATATCCCTACTTGTGGTACGGCGGCGGCAATCTCACAGAGGGGGGTTACTGGGGCAAGATGCGCATTTATGGAAATGGCGATATTCATTTGCCAGTTACGCGTGGTGAGTGGGTGACATAAATGAGTTACAACCTAAAGAAACACATTACAATATTAACCCTCATAACACTGCTGGCTTTACCACTCTTTGGAGTTCTCAACTGTTGTTCAGCGGAGGATACTCCACAAGATACTACTCTTAAGTTTCTCGAAGACGTTGCAGGTATAGATATTGCAAAATATCAGATAAAAACAATAAATGTGTTAGACATGAATGTAGGTATTGCTGATAAAAGTATCAAGTACGTTTTCGAATCCGATGGAAGGAAAATAGAAGTCAGTAGCCTTTTTAAAAATGATAACCTTGTATGGTGTAAGATTAACAATCTCGCGGGGTCATTAATTCTCAATGTGCCCACTGGTAATTCTCTAGATTCAGCTAAAAGCTTGATGGATCGGTATCAAACCTTTTCAAAAGCACCATATCTCAAACCAATACGTGATAGTCTTAACACATTAACTGAGTTAAAGTCAATTACGGTAGAAACCGATAACGTGAAACTAGAGGTGTACACTGAAGGCGATTTTTCCCGTTTTTATTGGAAAGACACCGTTAAGGGTATTGAAATTCCACAAAAAGCCGTAGGTCTAGTTTATTACAACGGTACTCTTAGAACGTTTAGCGACCACTGGAACTGTTACACTATTGGTAGCTCAGACGTAAATTTTGACAGAGAAAAAGCCATCCAAACAGCTAAGGAACTTGCTGAAAAATACTCTTACACTATTGGAAATACAGTAGTCGACAACTTCACAGTAGTGGATGAATATATAATTGCCGAATTAACGATGCAGAACAGAGGAGAATGCGTTTTATATCCCTGGTGGGAAATCCGTCTTCCTTTAGATGATATTTATCCGGGGTATGTAACAGAAATACGTGTTTTAATGTGGGCAGATACGGGCGAAATTACTTATGTACAAGCGATTGGCGGAGGCGGAGGTAATGTGGTGGTTTCTTCTGAAGAAACATCAAACCCAACAGCCACATATATCCTTCCGACTACTGACGCTCTACCAGAAAATGAAAATAATTCAGTACAGAACTTGCTCTTAGTATCTGGAATTGTGGCCTTAATGATTGCAGTCGGAGTTACAGTAACAAAGGTCTTCATTAAAAAGAAAAAGAAGTAACGAATATCCTTCTTTTTTAATAAAAAATAAGAGAACTTGAACAGAGATATTAGATAACCACAATATAATAATTCAGAAAAGCCACTTAAATTCTGCATAAATAAAAACAAAACAAAAATTAACCTAAAAAACTAATTAATAGTTTTGTTAATCTTTCTGCTGTAGCTTGTACCTCTGGGCTTAAGCCTTCACCAAATTCAGTAGTTTTAGGTTCAATTAATAGTAACCTGATTTTTGCGTTGGTTGTCTTTTGGATGTATTCACAAAAAAGCCGTAGAGGAAGTACATGTGAAGAAACAACAGAGAACCCCGGAACCTCAGTTAATTCAACAAGTCTTGTTTTTCCTGCTTTGAGCTCTAATTTTGCTGCATCAATTAGTAGAACATGTGATGGATTGAATTCTTCTATATCTAGCAGGTAATCTTCCGGAACCATTTCACATTCCAAAAGGCAAACATCACTATTCACTTTGCCCTGTAACGACGCAACAATTTTTAAGCCCACGTTGTCGTCTAGGCGTATGGGATTTCCTATACCGACTATAACGATCTTTTTTGCATCTGCAAACCAATCGTAGAGTTCTTTTGCTATATCACCAGTCATTGAAGCACCAATAAAATGAAGAGGACAATTTAGGAACTTAAAGGTTACAATAAAAAAGAAATAAAAAAAAATTTAGCGACTTAATTTTTGTATTAGCTGCTTCTGCGAGTTGTATACTTCAACAGTTAGCGGCATCTGACCGATTGCAGTGTGTGTTGCACATCCAAAACAGGGGTCATATGCTCTGAAAGCCATTTCAACCATGTTTAAGATGCCTTGATCGACTTTGCCGTTGTGAATTAGACCTTTAGCTGCGTCACGTACACTCATACAGATTGAGGGGTAATTGTTTGTTGTTGCTACCACCATGTTTACGTCTTTCACTAAGGCATCTTTATCAAGTTTATAATGGTGAAATAGCGTACCTCTAGCAGCTTCAACTACACCTATACCTTCACCTGGCTCTCCAGGCTTATTGCGAATGTTTGTGCTTGTGATTTCTGGGTCTTTTACAAGTTCTACAGCTCTCTCTGCAGCATAAGTCAATTCAATTAATCTTGCCCAGTGAAAAGCTAGTGTACTGTGTATAGGTTTACCGCCGAATGTCTTGTACATTTCTTCGTATTCTGCTTGCGCGATAGGTGTCGCCATTCCTTCTGAAGCATTCAGCCGCCCAAGTGGACCTACTCTGTAAATTCCGTTTTCTGCACCTGCAACTAACCCTTTCCAGCCTACTGCTTTTAGATAGGGAAATTTACTGTATGTCCACTCTTCTACATGTTCACCTACATGTTTGAGGTAGTCTTGTGGACTAAACTTGAGAAACTCTTTGCCATAGGGGTCTACAACTCTGATTTTACCATCGTAAAAGTTAACCTTGTTGTTTTCGTCAACCAAACCCATATAATAAGTCGGCATAGAATACGCGTTACTTTTGATTAAGTCAAGGTATTTA